>JANNSJ010000029.1:0-110022 GCA_031402435.1 Bacteroidota bacterium
GACTTTTACAGCAGGGTACGTGCCGAGTCCACCCAATCTAATGATCTTCAGGAGACGTTGTTCGGCAGTCTGCTTGACGATGATGTAACGAAAGCAATGGCATCCCTGCCTGATGAGTTCAGAACGGTCGTGATACTGAGCGACATCGAAGGGTTAAGTTACGAAGAGATTGCGGAGTTTGTGGATTGCCCGCTGGGAACCGTCAGATCGCGGTTGCACCGCGGAAGAAAACTGTTACGTGAGCAGTTGATGCAGTACGGAAAACAACGTGGGTACGTTGCAAAAGACTAATTTCATGGAAGCACTATAGACATCTTGTTAACATCTGTGGTTCATCATAGTGGATTGTAGAACATTTCAGGAATTGATCAGCCCGGCGGTTGATCTCCAACTCACCGATGGTGAGATGACGGCATTCAAAGAACACAGTCGCCAGTGTTCTCCGTGTCGTTACGAATATGAGGCGGAAACCGCCACCAAATCCTTTGTCCGGGCACGCGCACGCCGCGTACGAACGCCCGACTACGTAGTCCGAAAGGTTACAGAGCAACTCCGTCACGCCGACCCGGCATCCCGCTCCGGATGGCTGTTGGAATTCTTCCAGAAACCCTATGTCAAGCCCGCGGTCGGATTTGCCCTCGCGTTCGCTTCGGTTCTGATCCTGCTCAAAGGTTCTACTTCCGAATCACCTTTCATACAAGCATCGCTCGCATCCAATAACGTTATCCTGCAATCGCTGACAAATCACAAGGCAGTGCTTGATGGTCACATCAAGCCCCAGGTCTCAGGCGAGCCTGGACAGTTGCAGAGCCTCTTCGCAGGCATTACCGATTACAATGTCCACATGCCAGAGATGAAGGGCTGCGAATTGCTCGGCGGTCTTCAAAATGAATTTGCCGGAACAAAGCTCGCCCACCTTGTGTACCAACATAACAATGAGATTGTATACGTATATCAAACGTGCCTTGCAACCGTGATGAAGGGGGAGAAGCTATGCCTCTCCGCCGAGGCAAAAGATAGCCTGGGTCGCAGCGGCTGGTTCACAGAGTCTGAACCAGACGGGCGAACGATTATCTTGTGGGTCAGAGGAAGAACCCTTTGCGCCGCAGTGGCTCAGATGAGCAAAGAGGAATTGATGGCGTGTCTTGGGCAGTGAACGCTGGTAAATTCTCGGGTTCGGCTTTACAGTGTTCATCCGCATTCAGTTGAGTGCGGAATTTTTTTTGTCTACCTTGTTACTACGAATCCTTTCCGGATCATCTTCACCAACGGCCCGAACTCAATGCACCAATCTCCTGCTGGCGGCACCCATCCGGCGCGCGTTCGAATTCTGGATTGCGCCCGTGGTATTGCGCTTCTGTTAATGCTTGTCTCCCATGCGATGCAGTTATTCCCCGGTGGTGCACAGCATGATGCCTGGTTGCAAGTGAGTGCAATCCTGCTGCTCACCAAGGCTGCAACACCACTGTTTGTGTTGGTGTTTGGCATGACTATGGTCTTTGTGCATTATGGCCGGTTGTCGACACCCGACGGTTTTTCAGTTGTAAGACAACGCATGTGGCGGCGGGCCCTCTTTGCATTCCTTTCCTTTGAACTCCTTGTCATTGTTGTTGAAACAACCGAGAACACCCCTTTTCCTGCGATTGTGGAACGCATGCTGTATGTGCGCCCAGGAAACTGGATTGAAGTGTTGAACTTCTATATTGTCGTTTTGTTGATTGGCCCGTGGTTGCTTCGCTGGTGGCGAGGAGCATCAATAGCCCCAAGGGTGCTGATTATTCCAACCCTATACGGTCTCGGTGCCTTGCTCGCAGAAATTCCGGTTTCCCCGTATCTGTTTGAATTAAAGAACATCCTTGTGGGTTACCAGCAATTGAACACCCACATCGGGCTGGACGCATTTCCAGTCTTGCAGCTCTCATCATTCTTTCTTGCGGGGCTAATCATTGGAGAATACCTCTTCAAACAGCCACAGCAAGAGAGCAACCGGTTTCGCACCCTATTCTGGTTCACCGGTCTCTTTATTGTTGCCGGGCTGATGACAAGTTTCATTGTTACAGGAGACACGGTACGTGAGTATTTTGGGAACATGGCCACCGATCGCTACAGGTTTCCCCCCCGGCTTCCTTATGTTCTATTTGCTCTGTCCTGCGCTCTCGGCACAATGCTCACCTGTCTCTGGTTTGTGCAGGTGAGAAATTCACATTGGTCCATTTTTCATATGTTTGACCTTCTGGGTCGACATTCTTTACTGACGTTCAACCTTCAGTATGTGTTGTTGTTTGCGGTTTATGGACTTGCACTTGACATGCTGCATCAACAGAGCTTCCTTGCTTCACTTCTTAATACAGGTGCCATCATCGCCGTGTGTGTTGCAACAGTGTGGGTATGGGAGCGATGGCGACGACGTCAGGTCGGACCGGCCTCTCCCATACTTCCTTGACAAAGGTTCAATATGTTGGTATATTTTTTCTGCTCATACATCGAAGGTGTCCGGCCCGACACCTTTTTCTGTCTCTACCAACCACATTGACCTGACGAATGCAGCAAGATACGTTGACTTCTCAACAGAATCCTCCCGTTGATCCGATTCCCACACGACTGCCGGTTCTCCCATTGCGGGACGTTGTGGTTTTCCCCTATATGATCTTTCCGGTTCTTGTGGGAAGAGAATCCTCGCTACGCGCGGTGAACGCTGCACTCGAGAATAACAAGTTTATCTTCCTTTCTGCACAAAAGAATTCTGTCACGGAAGAGCCCGGCATCGCCGATATCTACCACGACGGAACGGTTGCCAAGATCATTCAGATACTCAAGCTGCCGAACGGTCTCATGAAGATTCTCGTGGACGGCGTTGTACAGGCTTCAATCAAGACTATTGTTCCCAATGAACGCTTTATGGAAGCTGAAATCACGATCAAACAGGATCGTGTGCAGATAGACTCGGAGCTTGATGCGTTGCTGCGTCATACTGGCAGCCTGTTTGCGGAATATGTGCATTTGAATAGAAACGTTCCTAGCGAAGTGATGGTTGCATTCGAGAACACGAGAGACGCACAACGGAAGGTGTTCTATATCGCGTCGAACATTTTACAGAATGTTGATGTCAAGCAAAAGATCCTTGAGCTTAGCGGTATCCGCGAGCAATTGCATGAACTCATCCGCATTTTGAATTCCGAGAACGACGTCCTCAAAATCGAAAAGGAGATCGACTCCAAAGTCCACGACAACATCGCAAAGTCGCAGCGCAAGTACTTTATCCAGGAGCAAATCCGAATACTACAAGACGAGCTTGGCGATGAGGACGCATCGCCCGAGCTTGCCAAGTTGCGTGAGGATATCAAGAAAGCAAAGATGCCCAAGCTTGCCGAGGAGAAGGCGCTGGAAGAATTCAACAAGCTGAAGAAAACACCCTCGCTTTCACCAGAGTTCACAGTCATCCGGAGCTTCCTTGATTGGATGATTGCCGTACCCTGGCACAAGAGAACAAAAGACAACCTCAGCGTTGAGCACGTAAAGAGGATTCTCGATGAAGACCATTTCGGCCTCGAAAAACCCAAGGAAAGGATTCTTGAGCATATTGCGGTGCTGAATCTTGTACCGGAAATGAAAGGGCAAATACTCTGTTTCGTTGGTCCTCCGGGCGTCGGGAAAACTTCGCTGGCCAAGTCCATTGCGCGTGCGTTGGGACGCAGTCTAGTTCGCATTTCGCTTGGTGGCGTGCGTGACGAGGCGGAGATTCGGGGTCACAGGCGAACGTATATCGGGTCCATGCCAGGGAAGATTCTTCAGTCAATGAAACGAGCCGGTGTTATCAATCCGGTGATGCTGCTTGATGAAGTGGATAAGATGAGCATGGATTTCCGTGGTGATCCTTCGTCTGCAATGCTTGAAGTGTTGGATCCCGAACAGAACTCCACGTTCAACGATCATTACCTTGATGTTGATTACGATCTCTCCCATGTCATGTTTATTACGACGGCGAATGTGCGGTATGCCATCCCATTGCCACTGCAGGATCGCATGGAGATCATAGAATTGTCCGGCTACCTTCAACACGATAAGCGGGAGATTGCGAAACGGCACATCATTCCCCGGCAGATGAAAGAACACGGCCTTGCCGACCACAAAGTTACCATGACCGATGCAGCGATCGATAAGATCATCAACGAGTACACGCGGGAAGCGGGCGTGAGAAATGTTGAGCGCGAGATTGCCTCCGTCTTCAGAAAGGTTGCAAAAGACATTGTACTGAAGAAACAACGAAATGGAAAGCGTGCAAAAAGTACGGGCATTTTGGTGGATCCGGCAAAGATTGAGACCTACCTTGGTGTCCCTAAATTCAAAGAACGGGTACGCCCGGAGGAGCTTCGTGTTGGCTCGGTGACGGGGCTTGCGTGGACGAGCGTTGGTGGCGACATCCTCAGTGTGGACGTCACAGTGATGAAGGGTATCGAAAAACTCACGCTCACGGGCCAACTCGGCGATGTGATGAAAGAGTCAGCACAGGCCGCGCTCAGTTACTTGCGTTCGAATGCGAAGAAACTCGGACTCGATCCTGCATTCAGCAAGGGGAAGGAAATACATATCCATCTCCCCGAAGGGGCGATACCCAAGGACGGTCCATCCGCAGGCATCACCATGGCAATGGCAATGTATTCAGCTATTGGAGGTAAAGCGGCACGCAGCGATGTTGCAATGACAGGCGAGATTACGTTGCGTGGACAAGTGCTCGCGATTGGTGGACTGAACGAGAAACTGATTGCCGCCCAGCGTAACGGTATCAAGACAGTTTTGATTCCGTTGGAGAATAAAAAGGACCTGCCTGAAATTCCCGAAAGAGTGAAAGAGGGTCTCACCATCCTGCCGATTGAACAGATAGAAGATGCTTTGCCGCATGTATTTTCAAAGCGCAAGCATCGTTCTCATCGGCGTACGTCATAGCGTGCATCGTCCCAGACCAACTGTAATGATCATCGGTATTCGATGAAACATTTTGTTCCTTGCGTATGCCTGGTTTTGGGAGTGTCGGTGGCTCCATGCCAACCCTTGACGCTCAAAAGGATTTTTGATAAGCCCTATATCGCTGGCGCCCGCCCGGGAATAGCGGCGTTGTCTCCAAATGGCAAACACCTTCTCTATCAATGGGATGCTGAAGCGAACGGTCAGCAACGGCTCTGGACTATCTCAACATCAGGTGGTACTCCCCGTCAGGTGATTGATTCAGCGGTTTCCTCATGCGTGTGGTCTCCTGACGGAAAACGCGTCGCTTTCACCCAGAAAGGGGATATGTTTCTGGATGACCCATCGTTCGGGATGCCGGCACGCTTGACGAAAACACCCGCTGGCGAGGGCCAACTCACATGGTCAAATGACGGAAAGCAGATAGCGTTTACCACCGATAATATTTTTGTGATCCCAGCCGACAGATCAGGTCTTTCACAGTTGACAAACAGATCATCGGGGGATATTTCATATTCCATCTTGAAATTCCTTCCTGACGCGAAGGGTGTCCTCTTTGTAGAATATGACGGAGAAGGCCTTCCCGAATTTCTCGTGCCGAGGTATACGGATGTGAACGTCACCGCCCCAAAATCTAAACGCGGATACGCCAGGATTAGAATCGGCATTGCGCCGGTAGATACCGGCAAGATTGTATGGATGAAAACCGATAGCGTTACGTTTTTGCTCGGCAACGTACGACTCTCGCCTGATGGACGGAGCATACTCTATGAGCAGTTCAGCACGAATAGAAAATCACGAAGGATGTTTGTCTGCAATACCGATAGCGGCACATCGCGCCTCGTGTATTCGGAGCACGATCCGAAGTACATCAAACAGAATTTCCTCGGTTGCGACTGGATGCCCGATGGAAAAAACATCGTGTTCACTTCAGAACGGGATGGGTGGAATCACCTGTATGGCATGACGAAGGACAGTTCGGACGTCCGCCAGTTAACAAGCGGTTCGTGGGAAATACACTGGTTCTCTGTTCATCCGAATGGAAGCAGCATCTATTTCAACGCCAACAAGGAAGAGCATGCACAATGGCAGATATACTCGCTACGAATGAAGGACAAACACATCGATCGTCTCTCTCAACAAAACGGCACGTACGAGTCTCCGGTTGTTTCAAAAAGCGGAGACGTGATCGTCTGCGAGTACTCGAACTTTGCCACTCCGACGGAGTTGTATGCTTTGCGCCAAGGGAAAGAGCAGAGACTCACACATAGTGTGACGAAAGAATTCCAATCTATTGACTGGGTCATTCCGGAGGTTGTTCGCTTCACCGCCCGGGACAGCGCTGTCGTTTCAGCGATGATCTACAAACCAAAACAACTCGACACACTAAAGAAGTACCCGTGTGTTGTTTTCGTTCACGGTGCGGGGTATATCCAGAACATTTATCGTGCATGGAGCTATTACTATCGCGAGTACATGTTCAACACGTACCTTGTGAACAAGGGCTACATTGTGTTCGAGGTTGATTATCGCGGAAGCATGGGATATGGGCGCAAGTTCCATCAGGACGTATATCTTCATCTCGGCGGCCTTGACCTTCAGGATGAGCTTGACGGAGTTGAATATCTGAAGCGATTGGGATATATTGACTCCACGCGCATCGGCATGTACGGAGGAAGTTACGGTGGATTCCTGCCCTTGATGGCGCTGTTTAGATCTCCAAACACGTATGCTGGTGCAGCCGTTCTTCGAGCTGTGACAAGTTGGGAGAATTACTACCGCCACAACCCGTGGTATACAGAACCACTGCTTGGGAAGCCGGAGGAGAACCCCGAAGCGTATAAAATAAGCTCCCCGCTGACATATGCTGATAGCCTGACCAAGCCACTGCTGATTCTGCATGGCATGGTGGACGACAACGTATTTTTTCAGGATGCTGCCCAGCTTATGCAGAAACTCCAGAAGACAGGTAAGAAGTTCGAGGTTATGATGTATCCCGGCGAGGGGCATGGTTTCAGCGAGCCGGAAAACTGGTACGATGAGTATAGCAGAATAGATGATTTTTTTGATCGCAATGTGTTACACAAACGCCAATGAGTGAATACATCGTTACCGCCCGGAAGTGGCGTCCTATGAGGTTTGAAGACGTCGTCGGGCAGGGTCACGTCACCACAACTCTGCGCAACGCCATCGCAACGAATAGGCTTGCCCATGCCTATCTCTTTGCGGGACAGCGCGGTTGCGGCAAAACCACGACAGCCCGTATTCTCGCCAAGGCGGTCAACTGCCTGAATCCTAAAGACAACAATCCGGATAACGAATGTGAGATCTGCAAGGAAATAACAGAAGGCCGGAGCTTTGATGTTCTTGAGATTGACGGAGCGTCAAACCGTGGCGTGGAAGAGATTCGCAACTTGCGTGAGTCGGTGCGGTACTCGCCAGCAAAGGGCAAGTACAAAGTCTATATCATCGACGAAGTACACATGTTGACGAAGGAGGCATTCAATGCACTCCTCAAAACGTTGGAAGAACCGCCGCCACACGTGTTGTTCATTTTTGCCACAACAGAAATCCACAAGCTTCCCGCTACCATCCTTTCACGTACGCAGCGTTTCGACTTTCGCCGCATTGCAATTCACGAGATCATGGCGAACCTCAAGGGCATTGCAAACGAAGAAGGCCTGCAGATTGATGAAGACTCGTTGATGTTGATCGCCAAACGTGGTGATGGGTCGTTGCGGGATTCACAGAGCATTTTTGATCAAGTTGTATCACTGTGTGGCAGAACGATCACGCATCAACAGATCCTTCAGGCACTGAATATTGTTGATCAGGAAGTTTACTTCCGCGTCACAACCCTTGTCAAAGCGAGGGATGCGAAGGGAGGGCTGGCGTTGGTGGAAGATGTGATGTCCGGCGGCCACGACATTAAGGAGTTCCTGAATGGGTTGACCGAACATCTGCGTAATATCCTTATTGCAAAAACCACGCAGTCGACCGACTTGATTGAAGCATCTGATGTGTACAGGAAGCGATATGCAGAAGAGGCGCAGCACTTCTCCATCACGGATCTGCTGCGGTTACAGCGCTTCGTCAATGGCACCGAGTCTGCGATTCGCTGGAGTGCGCAGCCGCGGTTCAAGCTTGAGGCAGACATGATCCAGATGATCACTTTGTCCCCGGCAGTTGAGATCGGTGATTTGATCCAGCGGGTTGAAGACCTGAAAAAAAAAATCTTTAACGCTCCCATAGCAACACAAGTGCCGATTGTCTCTTCCGTTCCAGCATCATCCATAGCGGAAAGTGCGGCAGCCAAGACCATTGCCCCGGCTCAACGCCCCACTTTTTCAAAATCATCATTCCTCAAATCGACGCCTGTTCCCTCGCCAGTTGCTTCTTCTTCCTCCTCAACCCCACGAGTATCAACTCTGACAGAAGGAGAAATGAACTCCCGTTGGCAGGAGTTCATCGTCGAAGTTCGGCGTCAGAAGATCGCACTTGGGTCCGTCATGGATTCCTCGATCCCGCTCGGCGTCAGTGGCGGTGTAATCCGGATAGGGTGTGCAAACGAATTTCAAGCCTCGTCTATCAGGCGGAACAGAGAATTACTGAACGACATCGTGCAGAAGGTGTTCAACGCACGCGTCCGAATTGAGGCAGAAGTAGCGTCATTAGCTCAGAAATCCGCGACTCCGGCGAGCGAGATACCTCAGCCAGCCCCTTCAAGTGAACAGCATCCCATCATAAAGGCGATGATGCGTGAATTGGGAGCTGAACCGTTGCAGTAATTACCTCTATTGCATCTGGTTTGCTTGCATTTTGACCGGAACAAGGCAACGAAGTTTGAATCTACGGATTGGCCAGGCTTTCCTTGACTTTTACTCGTGATTTTCAGATTTTGATTAGAGAAATTACTGACAAGGAGAACCAGCAGACACTTGTGAACGAGTTGTATACGGCAGGCAAAAGTTCGCGTAATCCGTTTGCCATGGTTCAATCTGTCCGGACAGCTCCACCGTCCGGCTTTTTCGTCAAGAGGTGAGGAATGAAGATGCGCATGTTAATTGTGGCGATGCTGATCTCAGTCCCGATATCATGGGTAACTGCAGCAACGGGAGTAGCGAAGTATGCAGGCGAATTTACTTCGCTGGGTGTTGGGGGACGGGCGTTGGGCATGGGGGGGGCATTCGTTGCCCTTGCCGGTGATGTGACTGCCGGTTATTGGAACCCCGCAGGCCTGTCAAGGATAAACTATCCGCAATTCGCACTGATGCACGATGAACAGTTCGGCAGCCTCGTGAATTACGATTACGGCGCAGTGGCAATCCCGTTCGGCTCAAACACCAGCCTTGGCTTCAGTGTGATCCGTCTCGGTGTTGATGATATTGCCAACACACAGAACGCTGGCGTTGATATAAATAACAACCCCACCAATGACCCGGCCCTGTGGGTTCGTATCGATCCGGATCGTGTCACCTACTTTAATGCTGCCGACTGGGCGTTTTACTTTACTTACTCGAAAAAGCAATCGGACGAGTTTTCATACGGCGCAAACGTCAAGATTATCCGGCGCGATCTCGGCGACGCTTCCGCAACCGGCGTTGGACTTGATATCGGTCTGTGGTATACGCCATTTGAGAATGTACAACTCGGTGCGAACTTGCAAGACGTGACAACAACATTCCTTGCGTGGAGTACCGGGCGAAATGAACTGATCTCGCCCACAATGAAAATCGGCTCGGCATACTTCATCGAAGCATTTGGGGGAAGGTTCGCTCCAGCGATTGATTTCGACGTCAGGTTCGAAAATCGTAAATACGCATCAACAGCCCATCTCGGTCGTGTCAGCTTTGATGTTCACTCCGGCCTCGAATACCAATTCAAAGACCTTGTTGCCCTGCGTGTCGGCTACAGCGATGTCAAGCAATTGACCATGGGTGCGGGCGTCCGCCTGCCGAAGCTCAATATTGACTACTCGTTTGCAAAGTTCGATGGTACGAACCAACTTGGCAACACGCACCGCATCTCGCTGATGTTTACGCTCGAAGCAGAACAGTTCAAGCGTGTCGGCGAGTTGGAATGAGGTGTTGTTCCGGTTCGCTCCTCCGTTCCTGGCCGATTATTTTCTTCCTTCTCATCACGGGGTGCGCGAGCGCCCCTCGTATTTCAGAATCCCGCTTCAGTCAGGAATACTTCACTTCACGTAACGGACAACTCCAATACAGACTCCCCGTTGGCTGGCTTAATTTGACCGGCGACTCCTCATCCTCCAATAATACGATCTGGTTGGTGCGTAGTGATTTTGCTGCGACGCTTGCGGTAAGAGAAGTGGTGATCGACGTTGGGACGCGGACTGAGGTGAAGAATACCGGCTTGAGGCGGATAGCCGAGTTGACGCTCGCTCTTGCATCCGGAGAGGGAGGGGTGCGCGTTGTGATGCCACCGGCAGCGTCGTCATTGCGTGGAACGGAGATATGCACCTACGAATATATCACGGGCCATCCAGGGGAAAAGATTCGGGTGATACTTCTGGATACGCACACGAGAGTGTATGAGATAAGCATGCTGAGGACGAAGAAGATCCCAGACGGGTCAATGATGGATGAAGCTGTTGACGTACAGCGATCCTTTGTAGAAAATCTCACCTGGTGAATTACTTCGATTGCATGACGAAGATGCCATTCCAATCTTTAGGCGGCGGGTTCAGGGCATAGTGGGTTGCCCGTTCGATGTACAGTCGCGATGGATAATCATCTGTCCTGAAACGCAATGCCTCCCTAAACCTGGCTATCGCAGCCTTCCATCGTCGTTCCCGATAGAGTAAAAGCCCACTGCTGTAATTGGAGAGGAAATCCTGCAGCGTCTTGTCGGGAGTGTTCTCGCTGATCTGCAGGAGTTCAAATATCTTGAGAGGAGTCGAACGGCCCTTCACGGTGATCAGGTCAAGCTCGCGTCCCAAGATCCATTCCTTGACAAGGTCGTACGTACGTTCGCTCACCAGGATATTCGATTTGTACTGTTTGTTAGCCCCCTCAAGCCGTGAAGCAAGATTTACACTGTCGCCGATAACGGTGTAATCAAACTTGCCCATACCGCCCATGTTTCCCACCACCATTTCCCCTGTGTTAATCCCGATACGCACGTTGAGCGAAGGTTTTCCCTGCTGCCTCCAGGCCGAGCGGATGGATGCAAGCCGATCCTCCATCTGCAGCGCACTGAGGCATGCACGCAGTGCATGATCCGACTGGACAATGGGTGCACCCCAGAATGCCATAATGGCGTCGCCTTCATATTTGTCGAGCGTCCCGTCATTCTTGAAGACGATTTCCGTCATCGCACTCAGGTATTCGTTCAGATGTCCGACAAGTTCTTCCGGTGGCATTCCTTCTGAGATGGTCGTGAAGCCCTCGATGTCACTGAACAATACCGTGAGCTCTCTTCGCTCTCCCCCGAGCTTTAACTTATCGGGATTCAGGATGAGCTCTTCAACCACAGACGGGTTTACATACGTACTGAACATTGCCTTGATGAGCAAACGTTGTTTTCGCTCAACGACGAAGTGATACACAGTGCTTGAGACATAGCCCGCAAGAACAGCAAGGATCGGACTGATGGCGGTCAACAAGTAGTTCTGCTTGTTGAACAAGACAAGAGCCGTAAATCCAACAACGAAGATCTCTGCCACGGCAAACAGAAAACCGTTCAACTCAACAAGAAACGCGTGTCTTGTGTTGGAGCCCTTCAGCGCCGAGGTTACAAAAAATGTTACTATGGTTAACACAATGACCAGAAGTATTTCCGTCGCTGACGATTGCTTGCGCAGGAACTGGTTGCGAAGGACACTCTCGATGACATTGGCGTGAATCTCGACGCCAAACATGAGATTGTCACCCGGTCGGTCTCCACGGGCAAACGCCACAGGAAACAAATCATGTTCCTCCGGGGCCATCGATCCTACCAGTACGATTTTATCTTTGAATGTGCCATCATGGAGGAGGCCATACTCGGGATCGCTGAACGTGTTTGTCTCTATGATCAGACTATCGTCACCCTGCGCCTCCTCTTTCGTTGTGAGAGTCTCGTCATCTATGACATTGGCGAAGGGTACACGGCGGAAGGAGTTGGCAGGACCGTAGAAATTGATGAGAAACGTTGTGGCATCGTACTTAGGTATTTCAGCGTGGATGAACACAAAATGATCAGAGAAGTTCTCGACAATGCTCAAAGCCGGTAGGCCGTAATATTTGTCAAGCACGGCAAAGGAGAACGCCGGGATGAGCAGACTGGTATTCGTTCCCCACATTGGTCTGTACCGCCGCAACACGCCGTCCGCATCGTTGAGAACATTGACAGCGCCCAAACTGCTGTCAACATGGAAGAACATGTTGCCATAGTCCTCATTGGCTGTAACGATTCTGTACTCGGTCTCTTCTTGCGGCGCCTTGCCCGCAAGAACAACAATGCCGGCCTCCCGGATGGCCGCGCTCAGTTCATCATCGTCCTTCTTGCCGAGAAGACTTCCGCCAAGGATGAGATCGATGCCGATTGCCCGCGCTCCAGCGGCCTTCAAATTGCGAATGAGGCGAGCATAGTACGAGCGCGGCCACGGCCATTTTTCCGGAAGAGACTTGAATGATTCTTCGGAGATATCAACAATGACGACGTTGCTGGAGTCCTTGAAGGTTGGATCGATACCACGGGATTCAAAACGATAATCTACCGAGGCGAGTTCAAGCCGTTGAATAATGCCGAGTTTCAGGATATTATCCTGTGTAATGACGACGACAAGGAGGGCAACTGCAATGGAGAGGCCGAGCTTTGTTGCCCAGCGTTGTTGTGACGAAGAGAGGCCGGGGCGTTTCATGGGTACGCCGCTCTGCTAGACATCATACCGGTAGCGTAAACTCCAGATCGTATCTTTTGATATACCGTAGTTGTCGTAAAGGCTGAATTGAAGCTCGAAGGTCATCATGGGGATGGCATTCCATGCAACGCTGGCGTCCCAGGTTGTGCGGCGGAAATCACCAAAGGTGGGCGCAGCCGTAGCCATAACGGAGAGAATATCGCGGACGATGGCATACCGGGCATTGAGCGACAGTGTTGTGTAATTAAATTGTCCCGTCAACGGTACCGTGTTGGTATTGATACTCACATCGATGCTTGTTTGCAGTGGCACAACATATTGCGTGGTGAGTCCGAATCCCACGGTAAGATTCTTCACGTTGTAGTGCTGCAGCGAGTGATCTTCGCGGTTCGATGTTGAAAGATTGAAAAACGCGGTATGTTTGGCCGACAGCTCAAAATCGTACGTCGATTGAATAAAGAACCGGTTCGTTGCATCATCAATTGCACTCAAAGAATCTCTTCCGACGAGGGAAATCTCATTTTTGCTGGCATATCGGGCAAACCCCACGGTCACATTCGGGTATTCCGGGTCGGGGTAGTAGCTGACGGAGAAGTTGACGTTCGTAAATGACGTTGTAGAGATCTTTGATTTGCTCGTGTTATCCTTGAGCAATTCGACTCCTGCTGTGGCAAAAACCCGGTTCTCCGCGAGACGCACACGATCAGTAATGTTGAACCCTTGAATATCCTTCCGGATGAACGTTTGTCCGAACGAATTGTAATCGCTTCCACGAAAGAGGTACATGAATTTGAATGCATTGTCGAAATAGTTCAACGCGAGTGTCGCGTCGTATGCCACAGTTGCCAGTTTGTCAAATTTAAGCGGGCGGAGGTTGTCGTTGACGGTGATGACGCGCGAAAGGATATCGCGGGCACGTTTGATCCTGCTTGCATCATTTGGATAGACTGAGTCAATGTAGGCATTGGTAAAATCACCGCTTGAAATATCACTGTTGAACGCACTGAACGCTCCCTGACCACTCAACTCAATCCGTTTCTCATCGAAACGTGCAACGAAGTCCGTACCCAGTACAAAATTCTCCTGCGGTCGTGTGCCGTATGAGATTGAAGAAATATCATCCTTTGCCTTCAGCCATGTGATCCCGAATTGCCAGTACTCGCCTGAACCGAAACTCGGTCGAACGGCAAAAAGGTCCTGGGCGTATGTCCCGTAACTGAATTTTCCCCAAGTTGAGTCATCAATTTGCCCATAGGGAGGAATTTGACCTGCGAGAGAATCCCTTGTGTATTCCACCGAGAAGCTGTCCGCCGAGAACGTGGAGAGACGTCTCCCATCAATTGCGCGGGTGGTTTTTCCGAGAGTAAGATCAACATTGAACCATCCAAGTTTTAGAGCAGACACCAGACCGCGGACGCGTTTTCCACTCAAAACAAGATTGGGGAAGATTGGATACGCATCTCCATACCCCACGCGGAGCCAAGGGAGTTCAGCACTCGCGAAGTATCGGTTCTGTGGTTGGCGATCAGCCATCTCATCAGACGTAATGAATGCATTTGCATTGAAACGCCACTCGTCGGTTGAACCGTTAAAGGAAAAATTTCCACGGTTGTACCATGTTCCAACGTTGCCGACATTTTCATTTCTGGATTCCAGTTGGAGCGAAGCATTGTATTTCCAGAGGCTCGTCGGCTCAGTGAGTGAACTCCCTGCGCCCAATACCGTAAACGTGGTTGAAGCGGTGCGATGAAGGTTTCCCTCCCTGTTGAAAAGTCGCACTGTCAATCGGTGCATTCCAGGTCGGATTGTGATGCCCGCATTTTCTGGAGACACCACTATGATGTCATCACTGATGACCGCTGTCTCGGAAATGTCCGCCCCGTCCAGCAATAGTTGTGTCGCTCGCTTTACAGCAATGCTATCCGCCCGAAGGAGGGAAATGGAAATGAGAAGGTCATCCGGTGCGACGCGACTGCCCGGTTCCGGGCTGAGAAACACAATCTGTGCGTCGGTCTCCGCCTCAGCACTCACTGTAATTTGCAGTGTTCTCCCCGGGGGTCTCTCAAACGGATCGGTGCTTTCGTTGAGAGGATACGATTCCAATGAGCCGTTACGGTTCTGCAATACAATATAGTACTCGACAAAGGGCGACAATACATCCTGTGGAGGAATCGTGGCGCTTGCCGTATTGCCGAGAATATCCATCTCCATCCGGCTATAGTCACTGGTGCTAAAAGGTCGATAGACGAGAAAAACCTTCTCAATCAACTCTCCCTGCTGAAGGCTGACGCGCATTGTCAACGGGACATTGGGAGTTGCAGATGTGGGGGATACCGATGCGACCTTGGTGGATATCTGCGAAACTGCAAGCGTGGATGGAAGACAGAATGCGAGCAAGCAAGAGAAGATGAATGGAAGGAACGATCCTGCGTTCTTCTTCCTTCGTTGGAAGGCCATGATATGTGGGGAGTTTATTTTCAAAACGTGTCTACAAAAAAGGCCCCGTTGGTTGAATTCCTTCAGGGCCTTCTAACATTTTCTTTATCACCCGGCGGTGGAATCAGCTCTGTCGAAACGCTTCGCAGCCGGGGGATGGTTTATCAATCCTTATATTCGATCTTAAGCCGCTTCGAATTTCCCCTGCCATCGCGAAGGTCAAATTCGAGTTTGTTGTCCTGCTCGCTTACCCGTGCCGCTTGTTCCGCTGCCGCCGCTTCTTCCGGTGTGGAAAGACGTGTCGTGATCGTGCCATCAGGCATTGAAATGCCGGTGAATCCCGCCTGCACACTCACGATGTTGGACGAGACGTTATTCTTGAACTCGATGACACCTTCCGTCACTATCAGTGTATCGGCAAGAGTCGTCGTATTAAATAATCCTCCGGTACCACGAATCGAAGCGACGGACGTTGGGGAGTTGAAGCGGAATTCTTCTCCGGTTCGCTGTTTCTTGATATTGAAACCGACGACACCGCTTTTCATCTCGACTGATTTTGAGAACGCTGAGCCGTTCATGGTGCCGTTTATCGTCAGCTCCGTCAACTCACGCACTCTGACAAGGCTGTTGTCCTTGAACTTCACTATGGCAACAGACTTTGCTCCTGTTTTAACCCTGTCACCTGAGGAGAGAGTCTCACCCTTTTTTGCTCCCTGCCAGTCTTTTCCTGTCTCCTTACGCGAGACATCAGATACAACTTTGCTGATGAGAGCTACCGAGCTTGCTGCTGTACCGCTTTGCACAAGCAAGAGAATCCCCGCCACGAGCGGGACGATGCAATATTTTATGAGTGTTTTCATGTTCATTCCCCCTTTGTCTATTCTAATTCAACTGCAGTCACTGCGTCCGGATTCTGGCGCAAGGTATTCACGAGCCTCTGAAGATCTGCAATCGAGATAGCCGTTCCGTTGAGGTGCAAGCTCCCCGCCGTTGTAAAGCCTTGTGCCTTGAGTTCATCAAACAACGACTGATATCTTGGAAGTGCACGCGCAAGTTCATCAAGAAGAGATGAGAGCGTCTGGGAACCGTTTGAGGCTACCGTAAACGAACGGAGTGAGCTTTTCCTGCCCACCGCTGTCCCGCCGACCACTCCGCTCAGACCTTCAACGAACCAGACGTAGGTTTTTCCCGGCTCAAGTATTCGCGCACCCGAGGACGGATATTGCATTGAGTTCGCCGGTGTCGTCTTTGTAAATTGCGGAACTCCGGATGCAGCTTCTTCCAAAGAGGTCTGGCCAGGCAACTTCTCGAAAACTGAGATACGAGAAGACGGGCCATCGTACAGCCACTGGAATAATGGAAACTGATTTGCAAACTGGTCATCGTCAACGGGTGAAATCAGTTCGACGGTGGTTGGGTTCGAAAGTACAATCTTAAATTCCGTATGTCCGGGAGGAGCAGAACCATCAACATATGTTACATCAACATTGAATGTGTATGTCCCCGCAGGAATCTGTCCTGAGGACAGTGCGGTTTCTTCCAGGCTTCTCTTTGCCGTGTTATCAAGATCATAACTGATAAGGCGAATTGTCCTGTCCAAATCAAGATTTGAAACCGATCTCGTGCCACGGACGGTGAAGCTGTCTGTTCCAAAGGTGAGCGCAATGGGATAGTCTCCCCTGTTGGGTATAGAGAACCCTGCTCTCACCGCCATTGTAACCGTTCTCGTTCCGATAACCTGAATGTTGATTGTAAACAACCACTTTGGGGTAGTAGAGTGTCTGAAATCAATGTCGCTGACAGAGAGTTGGTTCACTGGAGCAACAATGCTTGAAACCGTTGGGGATTGGCTTAATGCAGTGGACAACGCAACCAGAAGGCAACACATCATTACCCAAAATGTCAGATATCGCGTTCTCATTACAATCCCCCTTAATGTAAAGGCATTGGTTCTGAAGGGTTTAATACCCATCAGTGTGATGAGAGTATAACAAATTGTGCTCACTATTGCAAACAGAAGGAACATTGTGAGACAGCGGTCACACGAGGGCGGGTTGCCTAAGCAGGTATAATTTACAGATGGCTATAATAATTCGGTCAAAAGTTAATTATGTCATTGATGACTACAAATGCCATGAACGCGAGGAGTAGAGCAACGCCGGCCCGCTGAACCATAAGCTTGATCTTTATCGGAATCTCCCGTCTGAACACAGCTTCATACGTCAGAAAGAAAAGATGACCACCATCGAGTGCTGGGAACGGCAGAATATTAAGAATGGCAAGACTGATGCTTAACAATCCCACAAAACCAAAATACGTTATGATTCCATGTTCGGCAGTCTGTGTTGCGATTTGCGCTATCTTGATCGGGCCACCGACGTTTTTCGTGAACGCGATCTTCCCGGTTACCATCTGCCAAATCTGTTGAGCTGAAAGACTAACAACCGAGACCATGTCTTTGAATCCCTCGGGCAGAGCTTCAAGTAGAGAATACTGCAGTTTTGTGACAGGTCCGTCGTATCGTGCCTCAAGTGCGATGCCGATGCGGCCATCATCAGATGGTACCGCAATTCCGTTCATTATTTCGCTACCACGCCGCCATTCCATATTCAAGGGCTTTCCGGCGCTGGCCTTCACGATATCGATGACCTTCTGATTAAATTTTATGGGTGTGCTGTTCAATGAAACCAGTACATCGTTTGGTTTTAGGCCAGCCTTGTCAGCCGGCTTGCCGGGGTCAACGGTGTTAATAACGACTTCTGTCTTCGCGGGGAGTATGCCGAACGCGATATCGGTTGGTTCGGGGATTGAAGTGCGCGGAAGAAAGAGATCCATTTCTTTCCCATCACGTTGTACACTAATCTTCAGATCCTGCCCGCTGTTTTCGATATACACTTTGTTCAGGATGATATCCCAGTTGTCAATCTTCTCACCGTTGATCGTGAGGATCTTGTCACCGGTTTGCAAGCCCGAGGCTGCGGCAGGGCTGTTTTCGATAACGTAGCCAACCTCGGTGGTATTTCGGACTGTGCGTCCCTGAGAGTAGTTAATTCCCCAGAAGATGAGGATTGCAAGCAGAATGTTCATAAGGACGCCGGCGGAGATGACAAGCATGCGCTGCCACATTGGCTTTGCGCGAAACTCCCACGATTGGGGCGGCTTTTCAGTAAAGTCGGTATCAAAGCTCTCATCAATCATGCCGTCGATTTTTACATACCCACCGACGGGAAATGCCGCAACTCTGTAGTCGGTATGATTTCCCAATTGAATGGACTCATCCAATGTCCAGAATGTGAACCCGTTGACTTTGTTATAGCCAAAGAGTCTGTATCCCATACCGAGGGCGAATACTTCGGCGCGCATACCGCAAAACTTGGCTGCGAGGAAATGCCCCAACTCATGCACAAATACAAGTATGCCGAGTGTAATGACAAAATAGAATAATGTTTCGAGCAACTGCATAGACAACCTCTCTTCTAGTGTACGGCGGCCACCTGGGCGCGGCAGAGCTCGCGCGTCTCTCTATCAACTCTTACGATATCATCGAGCGAAATGTTTTGCACGGGTGTGTGTGTTGTCAGCGCCTCTTCAATCATCATGGGGATGGCATCGAATGTAATACGTCCGTCAAGGAACAACTGCACGGCAACTTCATTCGCGGCGTTCATCACTGCTGGCGCGGTTCCTCCAGCTTCCAGTGCTTTGAATGCAAGGGCAAGACATCTGAACTTCTCAAGATCAGGAGTCTGAAACGTCATCTGCCGCATCGTGGAGAAATTGACACGTCTGTGTGTTGCAGCGGGACGTTCCGGATACATCAACGCATACTGGATGGGGATTTTCATATCCGGTATACCCAGTTGCGCTTTGATTGAGCCATCAGCAAACTCGACCATTGAATGAATAATGGACTGAGGATGAATCACCACTTCAATCTTCTCTGCTGGAAGTCCGAACAGCCAGAATGCCTCAATGACCTCCAGGCCCTTGTTCATGAGCGTTGCAGAATCGATCGTAATCTTGTTTCCCATCTTCCATGTCGGATGGTTGAGCGCTTGCTCCACGGTGATTGCCCGGAATTGCCCCTTATCCAGATTCAGAAATGGCCCACCGGATGCGGTAAGAATCAGCCGGTCCACTTCACTGAGGCTTTCACCACGCAGACATTGTAGTATCGCGCTATGCTCACTATCGACCGGGAGAAGCTGGACACCCTTTTCCCGTACCTTGCGCATGATGATTTCGCCCGCAACGACAAGTGTCTCTTTGTTGGCAAGTGCAATGCGTTTCCCCGCTTCAATTGCCGCCAACGTTGGCTTCAATCCTGCAAAGCCCACAAGAGCACTGAACACGATATCCACGTCGTGCCGCTGCACGACTTCCTGAAGAGCTTCTTCACCAACGAGCACTTCAGTTGTTCCGTTGACCAGCTTCTTCAGTACCGAGGCCTGACACGCATCCAGCAATACCACGCCCTTCGGTTTGAAGCGAGCGATCTGCTCTTGCAGCAGGTCGATGTTCTTATTTGCCGTCAAGTATGTAACGCGGAAGCGCTCCGGAAAGTTCGCAATCACTTCGAGAGTGCTGCGGCCGATGGAGCCCGTGGAACCAAGGAGGGCGATGTTCTGCTGATTTTTCAGGACGGTTTGACTCATTGCATTGTCAAGTTACACAAATCGTGCTTTGGTAGCAATATGGTCTGAAGGCCGAACTCATGCTTTCCTCAGTGCCTGGGCAAAATCCTTCTTCAAATCCTCCACACCCTCCACGCCCACTGAGATGCGAATCATGCCCGGTGTAACGCTATGACTCTTAAGCTCCGCGGCAGTCATATTAATGTGGGAAGAATACACGGGGATGCAGACCAGCGTCTCCGTGCCGCCGAGCGACATGGCATTCACCGCAACATTGAGAGAATCACACACCCTGACTACGGATTTCAATCCACCCTTTACCTCAATTGTTACCATGCCCCCGAACCCGCTCATCTGTTTCTTTGCAATTGCATGTTGTGGATGGGAAGAGAGTCCGGGATACAGCACGCGGTTCACCTTCGGATGTTTCTCCAGGAACTTCGCGAGTGCCAATGCGTTCTGGTTCTGTCGTTGCACGCGCAGCTCAAACGTTTTCAGGCTGCGCAGCATGAGGTATGCAGCGAACGGGTCGGCGCATCCGCCAAAGTACTTGAGTTGTGTATGCGCGCCGGCGACGAATTTCTTCTTTCCTGCTATGACACCTGCCATGATGTCGCTGTGGCCGCCAAGATACTTCGTGCCGCTCTCCATGATCACATCCACGCCAAGAGCACACGGATCCTGATTGAGTATGGATGCAAATGTATTGTCAAGCATGATCGTGATATTGGCGCCGGTTTTCTTCTCAGCTTTTCGTGTTTCGGCGACGAGCTTTGCGATGTCAACGATGCCGAGCGTCGGGTTTGTCGGCGTTTCAAAGTAGACGATCTTTGTATTGCGCGTGACAAGTCGCTGCAAGTCTGAAAGGGAATCAGGCTGTACGTACTTCACATTGATATTGTAGTTCGGAAGGATGTCTCTGAAGAACCTGTACGTGCCGCCGTAGAGTCCGGGCGTGCTGATGATTTCATCACCCGCTTTTACAACAGAGAAGACCGCCGTCGAAATCGCCGCCATACCGGATGAGAACAATAATGCCTGTTCGGTGTTCATCATCAACGCGAGCCGCTCCTGCGCTTCGCGTACCGTTGGGTTGTGGTAGCGTGTGTAGACGTAGACATCAGGATCCCCCTCAGCGTAGCGGACCGCATCGTGAGAACTGGCAAACCTGTACGTCGAGGTTTGTGCTATCGGTGTGGACACTGTGCCCTGATACGGGTAGAGTTTACTGCCGTGAATTGCCTTCGTGGCAAGGGACATGGATTCGGCGGAGACTCTCGCTTTCGTTTTTGGTTTCATGAGTAAGATATTTAGATGAATAGAATGATGAAGAACCGCTATCTTTTTTTTGAATGAAAGAGATGGTGTGGCAGCAACGTCGTGTAAATCAGCTTGTGTATTGGCGTCGCGATGCCAAACTGTTGGCCGTAACGGAGAATCGAACCCGAGAACGCTTCAATCTCAAGCGGTTTGTCGTTTACGAGGTCGTGGTACATTGACGAGTACGTATTGGTTGCCATCATGTTCAACCGCTCAAACATGGTCTCAATGATATTCTCCGGCACGCTGATCTTCAATGCCCTCGCGATGGATTCCGTCTCTCTCATTGCGTTTTCCAGCATCTGACGTGGTTCGGGATCGGCAAGAATTTCGCCGAGCGTCAACCGCGTCATGGCCGTAATGCCGCCAACTGCTGCAATGAAAATGAACTTGGTCCAGAGCGCGGCGTGAATGTTGTTCGTGAGTTCAGCATCAATACCGGCTTTCAGCAGGACTTCAAGTATTGGCCCGCCTCGAACATCATCCGATTGCATTGGACCAAAGATGATCTTCTGCGGTCCGCCGGGCTGTGTAATGACCCCGGGCGAAGTGATTGTTGCGTAGATGTACGCGATGCCGCCATACACCGTCCCCGTTGGAATTATTCGTTGTACCTTCTCTTCATTGTCGATGCCGTTTTGAAGCGTAATGACGATTGATTCACGCGTCAGCAGTGGCGAAAGCTGTACAGCGGCAGATTCCGTGTCGTACGATTTCACGCAGAACAAAATGACATCCGCCTTGCCGATTGCTTCCGCGTTGTCAGTCATCTTCCCCGGAGGAGCGACGAGCGCTCCCTCGCTTGCATTGACGGTCAGCCCGTGCAGCTTCATCGCGTCAAGATGCTTTCCGCGCGCAATGAACCACACATCTTCGCCGCTCTGCGCAAGCCTGCCGCCGAAGTAACCGCCAACGCCGCCAGTACCGACAACCACGAATTTCATAGACAAAGTAAGATTGGCTTGTTGATGTTGGGGTTAAAACCCCGCTAGTATTTTCTCGCTTTCCGATCCACGGCTAAAGCCCGTGGCAATCCAAAGGCCCGAGATTACTGCGGCAGCGCAGGTTCAGCGAAGATCACCTTCTCCCGCTCGAGTGTAACGGTTCCGGGAGGAGCGCCTTTGGGTTTGCGGACATACTTCTTCTCCGTCATCGCAACGGGCACCATCTTCGCGTTCTTCATCTTACTATAGTATGCAGCAATCCCCGCCGCCTGCTCGCGGGCTTTCTTGCCGGGTTCACCATTACCGGTGTTTGTTTTAAGAATGACGTGCGACCCGCTTGCTCCCCGCGCATGGAACCAAAGGTCGTTCGGCTTGGCGTACTTCATCGTTAGCTCGTCGTTGTTTCTGCTGCTCTTTCCCGCCCAGACTTCAAAGCCGCCATCCACGGTGAAGATGCGGAACGGTAGTTGCTCGCGCTCCTCCGCCTTCTCCCCAATCCCGAATTGTTCAAGTTCCTTCGCGCGTTCAGACATGTATTTCTTGAGTTCCTCTTTTGTATGAATCGTTTCCACTTCCGCCAACAAATCATCTGCAAGGCGCAAGGTTGCGCGTAACTCTACAAGTCTCGATCTTGACTGATCGTACGCGAGTTTTGATTTCTTTGTCTTCTCAAAGTACCGTTGTGCATTCTGGATGGATGTCAATCGGGGATCAATAGGGACTGCGACATCCTGACCATCAACTTTTAGTGTTACGGACTTCATTCCTTTTTCCACCGAGCCAAGATTGGCCATCAGCGCCGTTGCGTAACGCTCGTAATCGGCGGCGCGTTCAGTGTTTGCAAGGTCGTCTTCCACGGCGGCAACGGTTCGCTGAAGTTTGTTCCGATGCTGGCGCAGCAATGCAATAACGTCGCTTGCGTGGGATTTCAGAACGCCGGATGATCTCGTCCGTGAGATGAAGAAGCGAATGGCCTCATGTAAATCCTCGAAAGGCTTCTCTTCATACTCATGACAATGCTTGAGAGTCACGAGTGAAAAACGAAAAGGCGCGTGTGGCGGGTTTGGTTCAACATAGACACGCGGCTTTGGTCGCGAAAGTTCGGACAGCACGATAGCGAATGTGTTCTCAAGTGTGAGCAATTGTTCATCGCTGATCTCTTGCGCCCGCAATGATACTGCAAGTTCGCTTCGAAAGAGAACCTCGTTCGCCAGTGTTGAACCAAGAACCGGAGAAGCGCGCTTCAACAGAGTGAAGATCGTCTGTGTTGGCTCTTTGCTGATCAGTGATCGCAGCAGCGTCGTGTCGACAACATAATCACCGCGAGATGGTTCGTAGTTCGTGCCAACGAATGTCCGCGCATCTTTGAAGGCATCGACAATCTTCTTCTCCTTATCAACCAGCAACACATTTGCTTTCGCTCCAAAGAACAAGGCATACAATGTCACGTCACCCTGCAAAGCGAGAACAATCACCCTATCCATCGATTGGATTGAAACAGACAGAATGGTTTTCCCCGGTATCGACTTGAGCACATCCACGGAATTTCTCCGTGCTCGCGCAACATCGGCATGCAGATACAGCGTGTTCACGTCAGGGGAGCATGAGATAAGCAGGCCTTCTGTCATCCCATCAAACAGGAGGACCAATTGGTTTTTCTCTTGTGTATAGGCCTCGCGGACGGCTTTTCCGCGAAGTTTCGCATCAAGATCGGCGGCAATAGTAACCAGAGTGTAATAATTGCTTATCATGGGTTATCAACAATATATCGAAAAATGCCCCGTATGCCAACGAGACCCAGTTTTGATGTGGATAACCTGTTGATGTCACTGTGAGGAATATGTTGCAAACTTTCCGTTGCAAGTCCATGCGTCTTTGCGTACTTTTAGTGTGGAAAAGCCCAAAAATAGAGGAAGCATGATAGCCAGTATGACCGGCTACGGGCGTGGGGAAGCGGCGAAAAAAGGCATTACGGTCGCCGTCGAACTCCGCAGCGTGAACAGCCGGTTCCTAGAATTGACCACCCGTTTACCCCGCTCACTTTCCCTAAGAGAGAACGAAGTTAAAGAGATAGTCCGGAAGAAGATCTCCCGGGGGAAGGTGAACTTGCTCATAACGGTAGAGCGGGAAAAAAGCGGCCAACTGCCACTTGCGATCAATGCAACCGCAGCGAGGGAATACTACAAGCTCTTGAACCAGTTGCGGAAGTCGGTGAAGATCAAAGAGTCCGTAAAGTTGGAACACCTTCTTCGCTTCTCCGAGGTGCTCGAACAGCCGGTGCTTGATGGCCCCGACGAAGATGAATGGGCAGTGACGCAAGCAGCTCTGGACAAGGCGCTGGATGACCTTGCGCAGATGCGCCGGAACGAAGGCAGTGAATTAAACAAGGATTTCCGCGCCCGCATTGCAACCATTGAGCAGACACTGAGCCGCATTGAGATTCTTTCCAAGGAGCAGGTGCCTGCCGAGCGGGCCAGGCTGAGAGAACGCATTCAGTTGCTTCTTGAAAAGGAAACGATTGACGAGGGCCGGCTTGAGATGGAGCTTGCAATGATGGCCGACCGTCTGGACGTGACGGAAGAATGTGTACGCTTCAACAGCCACAACAAGTTTTTCATCGAGGCGCTGGATGGCAAGGAACCCGCGGGACGCAAGTTGAATTTCCTTATCCAGGAAATGAACCGCGAGGCAAACACCATCGGGTCAAAATCAAGCGCGTCGGAAATTGCACACCTCGTCGTGAGCGTGAAGGAAGAGTTGGAGAAAATCCGCGAGCAATTGCAGAACATCGAATAGCCTATGTCGCCGGGAAAGCTCATCGTTATTGCCGCCCCGAGCGGCTCCGGCAAGACAACAATCGCCAAAGAGATCATGAAGCAGTTCCCCAGACTGGGGTTTTCAGTCTCGGCGACAACACGGGCAAAGCGGGTGGAGGAAACAGAAGGGAAGGACTATTTCTTTCTGATGAAGCCAGAATTCAAGAAGCGGGTGCAGGCGGGGGAGTTTATCGAGTGGGAGGAGTTGTACGGGGATTGTTACGGCACGTTGAAGTCTGAAGTGGATCGTGCTGTGAACAACGGCAGGGATTTGCTGTTTGATGTTGATGTGAAGGGCGCACTGTCGATCAAGAAGCAGTACCCCGAAGCTCTGCTGATCTTCATCCGACCGCCGAGCACGGAAGCGTTGAAGGAGCGTTTGATCAAGCGCCAGACCGAGGACGAGGAAACATTGAAAAAGCGTCTCGACCGTGCGCAGATGGAACTGGAACTGGGAAATAAGTTTGACCGTCAGGTGGTGAACGATAAGCTCGACAAAGCGATTCGTGATGTACAGAATGTTATAGAACAGTATTACGCGAAGTAAACCAAAGGAGAAGCTGTATGCCCATTAAACCAATCGACATGGAAAACTTCATCAGCAAGGCCCGGAACGTGCACGAGGCAATCGTTGCAGTGTCCAAGCGTGCGCGCCAGGTGAATGACGAGGTGAAGATCGAGTTCAACCAGCGCATTGAAATGTTCGCGCCAAAGCTGGATGTTGAAAGTGAAGAAGTCGAAGTCAACCCCGATCAATTGAAGGTGAGTCTTGAATTCGAGAAGCGCCCGAAGCCGACCGATACTGCGCTCGATGAGCTGATCGGTGGAAAGCTCGAATGGCGCTACAAGGAAAAAGAAGTTGTCCCCGTCGTGGTTGAAGAACCCGAAGTTGACGAAGAAGAATAGCCCGTGATGCACGGCAAGCACATCATCCTCGGCGTAACGGGCGGGATCGCCGCCTACAAGAGTGCGTGGCTGGTGCGGGAGTTTGTCAAGGCCGGCGCCGAGGTCCAGATAGTGATGACGCGGAGTGCGACGCAATTCGTCACTCCGCTTACTCTTTCTACGCTCTCGCAGCGTGAAGCGATCATCGAAATGTTCCCGCCATCCACAGAGCAGCCAACAGCGCAGTGGACGAAGCACATCGAGCTTGGCATGTGGGCGGACGTTATGCTCATTGCCCCCGCAACCGCAAACACGATTGCGAAACTTGCCAGCGGTCAGGCCGATGATTTCCTCACCACTCTTGCGCTTGCGCTTCGATGTCCACTGGCTATTGCACCGGCAATGGACGTGGACATGTACGTGAACCCGACAACGCAACGAAACATTGATACACTCAAGGAAACAGGCTGCTTCATCATCGACCCGGAGAGCGGCGAACTCGCCAGCGGACTTACCGGTCTGGGACGGCTTCCGGAAGTTGACAAGCTGTTCGCGTTTGTTGAAGGCATCCTGAAGAAGTCGTATCAGGATCTTCGAGGAAAGAAAATACTCGTCACCGCCGGGCCGACGCAGGAACCGATTGATCCGGTGCGGTACATTGGCAACCGGTCGTCAGGGAAGATGGGCTTTGCAATTGCAAACGCTGCGGCGTTGAGAGGCGCAGCCGTGACTCTGGTGACCGGACCTGTTGCATTGAAGTCGCCGCGCAATGTCCGCCGCATCGATGTGGACACGGCGTGCGAGATGCACGAAGCGGTGACGAAGGAATTTTCCGCAACCGATGTCGTCATCATGGCTGCTGCCGTAGCGGACTATGCGCCGAGCAATCCAACGGATCAGAAGATCAAACGCGAAGTGCAGGCATCCGACATGATGACGCTTTCGCTGAAAAAGAATCCGGACATTCTCAAGTCTCTCGGCGAACAGAAGAAGCATCAGGTTCTCGTGGGCTTCGCGCTGGAAACAAACGACGGCATCGAGAACGCAAAGAAGAAACTCGCGTCGAAGCATCTTGATGCGATTGTGCTCAACAATGTGTATGACGAGGGGGCTGCCTTCGGCACGGATACGAACATCGTCACACTCCTTACCAAAGATGGCAAGAGCGAACAACTGCCGAAGCTCTCGAAGTTTGATGTGGCAAACAGGATATTGGACCGTGTTGTGCAAATGTTGAAATAAGCAGCCGTGAACGTAGTGGCGAACGCACTGCGTCGCCCCCGTGGACTCCGGGAGGAGAAGACCCCGTCAGTCTGAGCGCAGTGAACGTTTTCTGTGAACGAAGTCGAAGACTGTTCAGAGTACCATTCGACATTACCCGATCATAACACCCTTCGACTTCGTCTCACTTGAGAAGCAGTGAGACTGCGCTCAGGGTGACGATGAGAGTGAAAAGTTAGCATGGAAAACAATCCCCAACAACCGACCGACGACACAGCCAGCGTTCTTCGCGACGTGCAGGAGTTCCTCAAGCAGGAACAACTGCTCTTCGGCGACACATTGCTGAGTGAACAACCAACGCCCCACATAACGGAAGACCAACCCGTGGCCACCAGGAAAGAAGTTGCAAAGGTTCCATTGCTGTTCGAGTTGCCACCCCCTTCAACGCCGCGCGTCGCGGAGCCGGTGACCACGGAGCCGTGGGGCAATGCAACGACTCTCGACGACATGAACAAGCAGATATGCAACTGCTTCAAGTGCGCACTCGGACATACACGCACGAAGTTCGTCTTTGGTGTTGGGAATCCGCATGCAACGTTCATGCTGGTGGGCGAAGCCCCGGGAGCGGATGAAGACGCGCAGGGAGAGCCGTTTGTAGGCCGGGCCGGACAACTCCTGAACAAGATTATCGAAGCAATCCAGTTCAAGCGGGAGGATGTCTACATCGTCAACATTCTCAAGTGCAGGCCGCCGAACAACCGGAAGCCGCAACCCGAGGAAGTGGAGCAGTGCATTCCGTATTTGAAGAAGCAGATTCAGTTGATCAAGCCGAAGGTGATTCTCTGTCTCGGCCTCACGGCTGCCGAGAACCTGCTCGGCACCACGGAATCGCTTGGCAAACTGCGCAACCGTGTGATGCAGTATGAAGGAATCCCGTTGATGGTCACGTACCATCCCGCAGCGCTTCTCCGTAACCCCAACTGGAAACGTCCCGCGTGGGAGGATGTGCAGGCAATAAAGAAGTTGCATGATGAGTTGGTGGCGAAGTAACCATGGTGCTGTCATTGCGAGCATGCTTCTCAATGCGAAGCAATCCCGCTTCCCAATCCAACGTCATGCTGAGCGCAGTGAGTGTTTTATGCGAACGAAGTCCAGATTAACAAAGACGAACACACAATTGTTCTTGATGTTTTGGTCCGTTAATTGGTAGTATTGATGAAGGTCTTTCTTTATGGCTGAACCAGTCTTATTACGCAAAGCAATAGAGTCACCGACCGTCTCTGAGGGTCGCGTACCGCCGCAAGCTGTGGACATCGAGGCGCAGGTGCTCGGCGCGCTGTTGCTTGAGCGCGAAGCAATCTCCAAGGTGATCGAAGTCCTTGATGAGGATGCCTTCCACGCGGATTATCACAAGAAGATCTTCCAGGCCATCATGGCCATGTTCGAGAAGAGCGAGCCGGTCGATACGATCACGCTTGCCGAGGAGTTGCGTCGCCGTGGACATCTCGAACTGATTGGTGGCGAGCCGTACCTTGCCGAGCTTTCCATGAACGTGACTTCAGGCGCGAACGTTGAGTACCATGCGCGCATCGTGCTCGAGAAGTCGCTCATGCGTGCGTTGATCACGGCAAGCTCCAGCATTGCCAACCGCGCGTTCAGTTCGCAGGAGGATGCATTCGATCTGCTGGATGAATCCGAGCAGGCGATTTTTACCATCTCCGAGAAACGCCTGAAGCGCAGCTTCACGTCCATGCACACGGCAGTGCACGACACGCTGGAGATGCTTGAGGCAATCCACGGCAAACATGGTGGCGTGAACGGCGTGCCCACAGGTTTCAGAGATCTCGACTCGCTGACCGGCGGCTGGCAAAACTCCGATCTCATCATCATTGCCGGACGGCCAAGCTCGGGCAAAACGTCGTTCGCTCTTTCGCTCGCACGCAACGCGGCGGGACATGCGGAGAAGCCCACGGGCGTCGGCATCTTCTCGCTTGAAATGGCCACGAACCAACTGGTGATGCGTTTGCTCTGCGCCGAAGCGAAGGTGGACGCGCATGCGGTCCGCACGGGCAGGCTTCCCGAGGAGGAATGGAAGCGCCTCAGCATCGCGGCCGGTCGTCTGACGAACCAGCAAATCTACATTGACGACACGGCAAGCCTCGGTATCCTCGAACTGCGCGCAAAGGCTCGCCGCTTGAAAGTGGAACGTAACATCGGAATGATTATTGTCGACTACCTCCAGCTTATGTCCGGCCCGAGGGCCGCTGAGAACCGCGAGAAGGAAATCTCGGCAATCTCACGATCGCTCAAGGCGCTGGCAAAAGAACTCGTCATCCCGGTGATTGCACTCTCTCAGTTGAGCCGTGCCGTTGAAGCCCGCACGGACAAGCGGCCCATACTCTCGGATTTACGCGAATCGGGCGCGATTGAACAGGATGCAGACGTTGTCATGTTTGTGCATCGTCCCGAAATGTACATGGACCCGAACTCCGAAGAGGGGCAGACGTCTCACGGCACAGCGGATATCATCGTTGGCAAGCAGCGTAACGGCCCGATCGACGATGTGAAGCTTGCGTTCGTGCACCGGTATGCGCGCTTCGAGAACCTCGCACCAGCGGCCTTTGATACCATGCCCGTCGGCCCGGATGAGGACACGGCTTTTTAGAAATATTATCCACGAAGAACACGAAGAGTCACGAAGGAAGATAGACCATGTTATTTTTTTGTTGGTAGACTAGTGTCGTTCGTGGATAAATCGCCTGGGTAGGACAGACATTCTTGTCTGTCCGCAGAGCATAAAAGATTATCCACGAATAACACGAAGTGACACGAAGAGAAAATTATCCAATATTATATTTTTCGTGGTCTTCGTGTCCTTCGTGGATAAAACAATTGACCATATGAAAAAACCCACGACATCGCGACGCAGCTTCATCAGCCAGCTTGCATTCCTTGCAGGCGGAATGGCTGTACCGTCTGCGTTTCGCGAGCAAGCCCTCGCAAAAGAAAAACCCTCCGACGAGCAGATCGTCAAACGTAAGTTCGCGCTTGCCGTAAAGGAATCCCTGCACGAACGCCCGATGGGCGAGGTGATGGTTGCGGTCGGTACTTCCTTTCTCGGCACGCCATACGTTGCCGGCACACTTGAAACACCGGGCGATGAACGGCTTGTAGTAAACCTCCACGGACTTGACTGCGTGACGTTCGTTGAGAATACGCTTGCCCTCTCCAGATGCATCAAGATGCGCACGAGCACGTTTGACGAGTTCAAAGAGCAGTTGAAATTCATCCGCTACCGCGGCGGTGCCCTCGATGGCTATCCCAGCAGACTGCATTACTTCTCCGATTGGATCGATGACAACGAGGGCAAGATCGTTATCCGCGACGTCACGCAGGAGATTGGCGGTGTGCCATGTAAAAAACAACTGTCGTTCATGTCCGCACATCCCTCTTCATACAAGCAGTTGAGCAATCAGCGATACCTTGAGAAAATCACCGGGATCGAAACTGAAATCAATCTCCGGCAGCACTTCTACATCCCGAAAGATCAGATGAAGGATGCAGAGAAGGGAATTGAGCCGGGCGACATTATCGGTATCACGACCTCCATCGAAGGGCTCGATATTGTCCATACAGGCATAGCGATCCGCACGAATGGAGTGCTGAGGTATTTACACGCGCCGCTCAGCAAAGGCAAGGTGCAGATCAGCGAAGCGCCGCTGGTGGCGTATCTGGCTTCACACACGAAGCAAACAGGAATCATGGTGGCTCGCCCATTGGAACAGGCATCGTAGGTTTTCACTCATTCATCATAACATTCAGAAAGGTGCGTCAATGAACCACGCAAGCATTCGCGCGGCGATGATTGTCCTCTGTATCCTCGGGCTTGCAATATCCGCGGTAGCACAGGGACTTTACCTGGAGTCAACGATATCTGGCGCGATCGGTGAGCGTCATGAACAAATGTGGGCCATCCCGAAGAAGATGAAGGGCGTCAGCAAAGAGACAGGCGAAACGTACATCGTGCGGCTTGACAAGGAGTTGTTCATCACGCTCGATCCGGCGGAAAAAACCTATACCGAAATGACGTTTGCAGAAATGGAAGCGATGATGAAGAAGGTTGGTGGCAAGATGGATGCGAGGATGGCGGAGATGAAGAAAAAGCTCGCCGACATGCCTGAAGAGCAGCGTAAGATGGTTGAGCAAATGATGGGAGACAAGATGGGAGGAGCCAGTGAGGCCAAGATCGAGGTCCAGAAGACCGGCGAAAAGAAAAAGCTCAGTGGTTTCACATGCACAAAGTTCGTTGCCACACAGGACGGCAACGAAATAATGACGCTGTGGGCAACAAAGGACGTGTCGGGATTTGATGCCATGAAGAAGGACTGGGAGGAATTCGGAAAACGTATGATGGCAATGAACCCGATGGGGAAGGGCCTGGGGGATGCGTTCAAACAGGTTGATGGCTTTCCAATCCAGACCGAACTTCGTGGCATGACGAGTACCGTGACAAAGATCGAAAAGAAGACCGCACCAGCGAGCGAGTTTGAAGTTCCGGCTGGTTACAAGAAGGTACAGTCGAAGATGATGGAAGAAATGGGTGGTACAGACGAGCAGGACTAACTAATTTTTTTTCTATCCACGAAGGACACGAAGAAACACTAATTCATGGTGTATTCGTGTCCTTCGTGGATTATTTTTCCAATCCCACCTTGCATCGCGACTCACTCATCTTCTTCACCATCTCGAATCGATCCCAGCACGCATCAGACACCTTCGTAAGCGGGTGCCAGATGTGGTACTGAATCGCAAGGTTGCGCATCGACTTGCCCGTTACGCCGATCAGCGACAGTCGGTATTGCACATCCGAATCTTCGCCACAGCCCGGACCGTCGTACAGTTCATCGAAGCCGTTGATTGCGACGAGATCCTTTTTTGCGACGGAGAAATTACTGCCAAGCATTCCCCGCACGTTCCGAAGAAGCAGCTTGCGTACAAGCCGGCTCGGCATGCGGATGCCATCTTCAACACGCAACGACTTTCCTCTCCATCCATCTTTCCATTCATCCAAACCATAGCGCTCGAACTCGCCGCTTCGTACTTTCTCCAGCGTTAGTGCTTTCGACCATCGCTCGCTTGTTTCCACTCTGCGTCCAAGCAGGACTTTGTTTTCCTCGCGTTCATTCCAATGGTCGAGGAGGAAATGCCTTCCCGGCAAACAATCGCCGTCAATGAACACGATGTGTTCGGTCCGCGCAGCACGGATGCCGTTGTTCAGCATGGTGTTCTTCCTCCAGCCCCTGTCTTCATGCCAGAGATGAGTAATCGGGTAGCTGTAGTTCCGTTGTGCTTCTGCGATGACATCGAATATTTCCAGGCCGGAGCCATCGTCTGCGATGATTACTTCAAAGTCGACAATGGATTGGCGTGCACATGCGGCAAGAACAAGCCGGAGGTTTTCGGGCTTGTTGTAGACTGCGATGACGAGTGAGAGTTTGAGAGAGGGACTCAATAGTTATTCTGGTTGTGCAAGTCAGCCTGAGGATGTGTTTGACGTTCCATCTATTTCCACACGCCGGGAATTGCCATTGAACACTTCGGACATGATCCGTTCCTAAGATAGTTGTTCAGCACACAGAAGCCGAATCGTTCAATAAGCATCTCGTTGCAGGATGGACAGTACGTGTTCTCGTAATTACGCACTGCGCCGGGAATGTTGCCCGCATACACATAGTGAAGGCCCGCAGCATATCCAATCTCAGCAGCACGGAGCAATGTTTGTACTGGAGTATTGTCCCGGTCAGTCATTTTGTAGTCTTGATGGAATGCCGTCACGTGCCACGGGATGTCTGGAGACACCGACACGAGAAAGTCCGCGATGTCTTTCAGCTCTTCATTCGAATCATTGAAGCCGGGAATCGTGAGCGTTACGATCTCCACCCAGATGCCGAAGCTCTTGAGCGTGCGGATGGTGTCGAGGACATTCTCAAGTTTTCCGCCGAGCTGTTGATAGTTCTTCTGGCGGAAGCTTTTCAGATCGATCTTGTAGAGATCAATATGTGGCCGGATGTAGTCCAGCACTTCCGGCGTGCCGTTGCCGTTGGAGACGTACGAGCATTTGATGTTGTACGTCTTCGCCAGCTTGAAGATCTCCACTGCCCACTCGCTCGTGATCAGCGGCTCGTTGTACGTGCTTGTGATAACGGGTGCTTTGTGTTCCAGCGCCAGTCCGACAATCTCTTCCGGTGTGGAAAATTGAGGAGGTGCCGTTGCATTTTCGTCCCGGATCGCTTGGGAGGTGAACCAATTCTGACAATAGGCGCAGTGATAATCGCAGCCCAACATGCCGAAACTCAACGCCGTCGAGCCCGGCAGCGCATGAAAGAAAGGCTTCTTTTCCATGGGATCGAGGGCAACGCCTGCAGTGTATCCATGTGGTACATACAGCACACCGCCTTTGTTGTAGCGAACTTTGCAGATACCATCATGGTCGGGTGTGATTTTACACCTGTGTCCGCACGCGAAACACCGCACCCGATCGTTGGGCATCTTCTCGTAGAGGTCGCCTTCTTTCACGTGTTGTGCAAGAAGGTCGTGCAGTGTTACGGCTTCGGGCATTACGGAGTTCCTTTGTGTACAGCTAATATACCATTGCCCTGGTACAGATGTCAAGAAGAGCTAACCACAGAGAACGCCGAGTTCGCAGAGACAAAAGCAAAAAACGGATTGTCTAACAATACATCCTCTGTGTTCTCCGCGCTCTCTGCGGTTACTGTTTTTCATTCACGAGCGATCTCAGCAATTGCATGTTCTCCACATCCTCGTGCATATCATCGCTCTTCGGTGTCTCGAGTATCTTTGGGATGTCGTCGAGTCGGTGATCATTCATCATTGCTCTGAACCCTTCGAGTCCAATCTTCCCTTTGCCGATATGCTCATGCCTGTCCACCCGTGAACCCAGATCCTTCTTCGAATCGTTTACATGAACGGCGACGAGTCTGCTCATTCCTACAACATCATCAAATTCTCTCATCGTCTTCTCCCATCCATCCTGTGTTCGGATATCGTACCCGGCGGCGAGAAGATGGCAGATGTCGAGACAGACGGCCATGCGGTGCTTCTCCTCAACCAGATCGATGATTGCTCGTAGTTGCTCGAACCGATAGCCGAGTGTACTTCCTTGTCCGGCGGTTGATTCCAGCGCGCTAAGTACGTGGAAGTCCTTCGTCTGCTCGTGCGCGACATTCAATGACTCTGCAATCTTCTTTATCCCTTCCCCTTCTCCCGCTCCAACATGCGCTCCCGGATGGAATACGAGCGCTTTGATGCCGAGGGTTTCGCATCGTTGAAGTTCATCGGCGAATGCCAGTCGGGATTTTTGCAGTATCGGCGTACTGGCTGCACAGAGGTTGATGAGATAGGCGGCGTGTGCGATCACCGGAGCGATCCTTGCTTTCGCCTCTTCCGTTTTGTAGTTTTGTACGTCGTCATTGCTGAACGGGCGGGCATGCCACTGGTTGTTGTTCTTCACGAACACCTGCATTGTTGTACAATCGATGGACGTTCCCCGCGCAAACGCCGAGTGGACTCCACCGTTGACAGACATATGTGCCCCGAGCAGCGGCATCTTATTCATGGTAGAAGATAAGAAAGTATAAACAATGAAACGATCCATTTTCCTTGGAAGTGTTGCTCTCCTTTTGTTTCCCTTGGTTGCCTCATCTCAGAGCAATCGCCAGGCTCCACCGTTGTTGCTTGATGAAGTCTATCGCCTTGCGGGGCAGTGCTATTTTTTTCAGGAGTATGCAACGCTCGAACAGAAGAACAAATGGTATGTGCTGGCGCTATTCTTGAGTCGGGAGACGGTTCGGTCAGGATCAAAGGCCGCTCTCAGTCCACAATCTTCTTGCGGTCCGAAACCTCCACAAGTGAGGCTCTACAAGTTCATGAACGACACAACGATTGTGTTCTGTGATTCAGTGCTGATCGATAGCTACAGTGCATCCATAGGTATGGCGTCGACGTTCGACGATTCCGGTTTGCAAAAGCTTGTCATCAACCAGGCGTGCAATCCTCCCCGGACTGCACAAGCGCCATTACTGTGTTATACGCTCTCGGTTTTTGAGATTACCAGCAAGGAGAAATTCCGGAATCTTCTCACCGTCGGCAATGTGCCGGAGCGTTGGGCGAATGGCCATCCCACCGGGCATCCGCTCGAGCCCGTCGTTACGGAGGATATCGACAAAACGATCTACCCCGAACTCCTCGCGGTCGATGATTTCTTCGAAGGAGATCCGGCCTTTCGTGCCGATGATTTCCCCAAAATCACGCTTGTCTATGCGTGGGATCCCAAGGCAAATACGTTCAAAAACAAGTCTGAACGGTTTCCCGGCAAGCTTACAGTGCCCGCAGAAATTGCCCGGATGTCCAATGAGGCAAGGTTGGTCACAGTCATGGATGGGGTAATGGCGCTGGCAGCAGTCAAGCGCCTGGATGACGCGAAGAAGTTCATGGATTTGAATATGACGCCCGAACGCTTTATGCAATGGCGAGAGCAGACGCCGGAGCGCGGCTCCTCGATTGCGATGGAGCGGATCAAAGAACTACTTGTCCGATGCATTGCACGTTACAAGTAGAGCAGGAAGCCGCCTTACGCTTGTCCGTTCCACTCCAGGTTAAATTGTTCAAGGAATTTCACAAGGTAATCGTGTCGTTGTTCTGCCATCGCCCGGCCTGCCTTGGTGTTCATCAGGTCTTTGAGCAGGAGCAGTTTCTCGTGGAAGTGGTTGATCGTCGTTCCGCCACTCTTCTTGTATTCTTCAAATGAAGTGTGGAGAACGGGAGGGATTTCCGGGTTGTGGATTTCATGACCTTTATGCCCGCCGTACGCGAATGTCCGTGCAATCCCGATGGCTCCAAGAGCATCCAGCCGATCTGCATCCTGTATCACCATTCCTTCTATAGTGTTCATTGCAGTCCGCACACCTGCACCTTTGAATGAAAGGTCGTCAATGATCTGGCAGACGTGGTCAATGGTTGCGGCATCAATGGACTGTTTGCTAAGCCAGCTGCGAGCAGCACGCGCTCCAGCTTTCTCATCGCCATCGTGAAATTTCCAGTCAGCAATATCGTGGAGGAGTGCCGCAAGCTCCACGATGAACATGTCTGCACTCTCCTGCTTACCGATGTGGATGGCGTTTTGCCACACACGATACACATGCCACCAGTCGTGGCCGGTGGATTCACCGGAGAGGAGTTGCTTTGCATGGTCCGCGGTTTTCCGGATGATCCCCGTCTTGTCCATCACTCCATCAACCCAAAACTCTTCAATATCGCTTCAGTAATCTCTCTTCTTGCAGATGCAAAATTATCGGGTGCCGGTTCAGGTGCCTCAACGTTTGTCGCGTAGAAGTACACATTGCCGTTTTGCTCAAGGTAGCCAACAATCCAGCCGATGTTCTTTCCGTCCCGCTCTTCCCAGCCGGTCTTGCCTTGCAGTGTGTAGGTAGTCGTGTCCTTCAGAATGATCATCCGCTTCACGATGTCCATGGAACGTTTTGAGAAAGCGAGTGTACCCGCGTACAGCCTCCGTAAGAAATCGATCTGTTCCATCTGCGAAATCTTGAGTCCGCCCGTAAGCCAGAACTTGTCGATACCACCGGACATATCCATGTTGCCGTAATGTTCACGGGTAATCCATCCGCGCATGCGCTTCTCACCAACGCGCCGTGCAATTTCCTGGTAATACCACACCGTTGAATTCTTGATGGCATTTTCCATATCCTGATCCTGATTCCATGCCGGTCGCGCGTGCTTCACACTATCCCACTTGATAAGGAGATGCTCATCCGGTGCAACGCCTGTTTCCAGGGCAACGAGGGAGTTGAAGATTTTGAACGTGGAGGCAGGAACGAACTGCTGCTTGCAACGAACCGAATCGTAAGCGAAATATTTATCTCTTTTCAGATCGTACAAGAGGAACGATCCACGCAAGCCGGACTTTTTGAAGTGCTCGCCGAACTCCGGCCGCTGCTCAAACCGCGTTTGACCCGACGAACTGCTGACGGCAATGACTGACAAGAGTAAGAGAATGTTCCAAGGTTTGCCTCTTTTCGACATACGGTCGTCCTTTCGTTCTTGATAATTGCCTGCCCTTTCCTGCATGATACAGCAACTTCATTACTAATTCAACATCTTTCATTCCACCTTGCATCTCCACGTTCATCCGAGTATATTGGATGCCATGAGCCTCCGTTTTCGAAATACTGTTGCACGATTCATCATTGTCGCCTACGTGCTGGCCGGAGCGTTGCTTGAGGTCGGGCATCATGATGTCCACAATATCGTGCTTGAGGCAATCCCTGCCGTGTCAAGCCACGATTGTGGTGCAAACGAGATTCATATTCCGCTGGACAAACGGCACGAGTGTCTTGCGTGTTCATTATCGGCATTGCGTGTTGCAACAGCGGCCACACAGCTTTCAGCAAACACTGCCTCATTCCGGTGCCTCGGTCGTGTTCTCGATACTCACGAGCGCACGCTTCACACAGACATACGTCACTCCGGCGAACGCGGTCCTCCGCAGTCCTGACTGTTCTCTACTCCAACACATTGAGTTATGCCTTCCATAATCGTGGAAAGGCTCTGAGAATCTTTTTAGGAGGACATAATGTTACGTTATCCAATCATTGTAACGATGGTGTTCCTGGTTTTGCCGGGATCCTCTTTCGCTCAAACAACCATCAATCCAGATATCAGCGTCATTCCACGTTTTTTTGTTGAGACGAATGACGGAGCGAAGCTCCCCGGTAAACGGGAATTCAGCCAGCCGGATTTTTCATTTCAAGAGCTGGAAATCGCCATCTCGTCGTACCTCAATCCGTTCGCAAAGGCTGACGTGGTGTTAACGCTTCCCGGCCCCGATATTGAAGCGGGAAAACTCGGACTGGAGGAGCTCTACGCAACCGTTGTCCGCGGCCTTCCCCTTGATATCAACCTGCGGCTCGGAAAATATCGCGTCGATTTCGGCAAGCTGAACATGCAGCATCCACACGCGTGGTCGTTCATCACCCAGCCGCTTTCGCAGGAACGGTTCCTCGGAGAAGAGGGGCTGAACGATCTCGGACTCTCGGCGAGTGTGCTTCTTCCAAGCGGTGATGTGTACAGCAAGTTGACAGTTGACGTTCTTCGTGGAGCCGCAATCGGTGAAGCGACGGGAATCGAAGACACAAGCGGCAACAAGCCAACGTATGCAACATCTGCGCGATTGATGGCATTCTTCACGTTGGGCGAATACAGTGATCTTGAAACCGGCATCAGCATGTACACAGGTATTCACGATCCGTATAACCGGGGCCGGTTCTGGTACTGGAACTACGATTTCAAATTCAAGTACAAGCCGTCAACGTACACGTCGTTGGTGTTGCAGGGGGAAGTTCTCTACAACATACGCAAGGCAAGTCAGGATAGAGAGCTGAATCAATTCCTTGATGCAAATGGAAATCCCGTGCAACGGACGATCAACACGGCAGGACTCTATCTGTTTGCCGACTATCAGTTCTACAAAATCTTCAGTATAGGTGGACGGTTTGACTGGAGCCAGTCGCCGTATAGCAAGGATGACAAGGCGACTACGATGGCGGTATTCTTTGGATATTATCCCGTTGAGGAAACACTCGGCTTGCGGCTTCAGTATCAGAACAGGAAGGACGACATGCCGGGGTTCTCACAGGCCGTGAACTCCATTGGATTACAGGTACTGTTCTCGTTGGGACCACACAAGGCGCATCCGTTCTAGGGTGGATAGCTACAAAGACACGAAGGCACAAAGAAAAGGAATGAAGTCATGAAATGTCAAATGATGGTATTGCTTGTGGCGCTGTTTCTACACAACGCCCAGGCAACAGTCAAAGTTGTTACCACTCTTCCCGACCTTGCCGATATTACACAGCAGATTGGCGGAGATAGGGTGAACGTGGATTTCATCGTGCGCGGCAACCAAAATCCTCACTTCGTTGACGTGAAGCCAAGCTACATGATGAAGCTAAAGTCGGCGGATGTTTTTCTGATGATCGGGATGGAGCTTGAACTTTGGGCTCCGCAGATTATCGACGGCTCGCGCAACACAAGCCTTGATGTCGTTGACCTCTCGAAGAACATCACCAAGCTGGAAGTTCCCGAGAGGCTTGACGCCAGTCAGGGGGACGTCCATAGGTTCGGCAACCCGCATTACTGGCTCGACCCGCGCAATGTGCGGACGATCGTTCAGGAGATTGTTGCATCGCTTGCCAAAGTCTCACCCAACGATGAGCAGTTCTATAAAACGAACGCCGACGCATATCTCAAAAGGCTCGATACAAAAATCGCCGAGTGGGAATTGATGATGAAGCCGTTTCGGGGAAGCAAGATCGTGACGTTCCATAAGAGCTGGTCATACTTTGCCGGCTGGCTTGGATTTGTCATTGCAGATCAAGTGGAACCAAAGCCAGGTATTCCACCCAGTCCAAGTCATACAACCGAGTTGATACAGCTCGTCCGCACGGGCAACATCAAGGCAATCATCGTGGAGCCGTTCTACGATACAAGCGCACCCGAACAGATTGCACGCTCGACGAGCGCCAAGGTCCTCCAACTGCCAACATCAGTCGGTGGTGCAGATGCGGCAAAAGACTACATCTCAATGATGGACTACAATATTGAGACACTTGCGGCAGTAATGAAATAACGAGAGCCCACGCTTCCTCCCCTTGATTGTGTATTAGTTACGCAAGGGGAGGGTGGCGGTGGGGTTCCATAGGAGAATAAGTGAAACCCACTATTCAATTCCATAACGCCACGCTTGGATACGGCAGCAAGATTGTACTGAAAGATGTGAGCTTCGCGATCAACGAAGGCGATTACTTCGGTCTCGTCGGACCGAATGGAGCGGGGAAGACAACGCTCCTGCGTGCAATTCTTGGAACACTGAAGCCGCTTTCCGGAAGTGTTGAAGTGGGTGCATCGCCCGGTGAGCCTGTGCGCTTCGGATACGTGCCACAGCGCGATACTGTTGATTACATCATGCCCTATACGGTTGAAGAGGTGGTGATGATGGGGCGGTACCGCCAGATCGGACTGTTGCGTTCTCCGAAAGACAACGATCGTACGATTGTTCTTGAGAGCATGCGTCACGTGGATATTGAAGGCCTCAAGGACGTGGCGTTCAAGGAGCTTTCCGGTGGACAGAAGCAGCGCGTGCTTATTGCCCGTGCACTTGCATCAAAACCAGCGATCCTCGTTCTGGATGAACCAACGAACGGCATGGATCTTTCGTCGAAGAACTCGATCCTCGAACTCATTCACAAGCTGCACGAACAGGATAGGCTCACGGTAATCATGGTAACTCACATGCTGGACGATATGGCAAACTATGTGAAGCGCATAGCAATCGTGGAAGCGAACTACTTCCAGGTTGGCGACGTGGATGAAGTGCTGACAGCGCGCAATCTCTCCACTGTCTACCAGATGCCGGTGAAAGTGATGGACATTGGCGGGATGAAAGTGATCCTGCCGGGAGTTGACAATGGGAAGTAGTGAAATCGTCTCGACACTCTTCACCGAATTTCCATACGCAGTATACGGCAGCATCCTTGTCGGTGTTGTCTGCGCATTCCTCGGTGTCTACATTGTCGCGAAGCGGGTGGTATTCCTCGGCGCCGTCTTAACGCAGGTGTCAGTCCTCGGCCTTGCACTGACGTTCCTTCCATTCTTCATGGTGCCCCACACGGTAGGATCGCTTGCCGTGACGATTGTTGCGGTTATGCTGCTCTCACGACTGTTGACGCACAAGAAGATTCCCAATGATGCCGTACTCGGTTTCGTGTTTGTGTTTTCGATAGCGGCACGCATCCTCATCATGCAAAAGACCCCAAAGGTTGAGGTGTCGGAAATCGAGAACCTCCTGCGTGGCGATATTCTGTTCGTGACGCCGGAACTCTTCTACCTGATGCTCGGTGTGTTCGTGATTGCGATGGCTGTACATCTCCTCTTCTTCAAGGAGTTTACGTATATCTCGTTTGATGCAGAGACGGCTGGGACGCAGGGATTCAAGTCGGCGTTCTGGGAAAGCCTCTTCTATACCATCGCTGCCGTGGTTATTTCCGTGGCAACCCACATGGTGGGAGACATCTTCGTATTTGGCTTCCTCGTTGTCCCTCCAGTTGCCGCGATGCTGTTGGTGAGGAAGGTAAAATCGATCTTCCTTGTTTCGGTGATTATCGGTGCGATGAGTCCGCTCATCGGACTGTTTCTCGCTTTCGTGTTCGATTTCCCGTCATCTCCGATTATTGTGGCGGTCGCCTCGGTTGTTTTACTGCTTGCGTGGGGGAAAAGCGTGATATGGAAACTGTAAGACGTTAACGAGAAAAGGATTGACGTTGGTGATTGTCGGGCCGTCTGGGCCTTGTTGCTCCTACATTATTATGCAGTTCACTTTTTCCTTTCCGATTTGTATCTTCTAGCAATCCCGATCCGATAACTATCCATCACCCTTTCAACAATCATTGGAATTAACATAATGAGCGCAGTCCGAAAAATCTTCAAGGTCTCCGGCATCATTCTGGGAGTGATTATACTTTTGCTCCTTTGTGGCCTGGTATACTCCTCCATTCGTTGGGATGCGGCTGTTGAGCGATCGGTGCGTGAGTTCAAGGCGCCACAAGACTCTGCCACGCTGGCGCGTGGTGAATTCCTCTTCGTGAAATCGCTGAACTGCTTGTCGTGCCATGCAGGTGAAGGTCAATCAAATACCGCGGCGGCCGGTGGAATGAAGTTTGACCTGACGACCTTGAGTCCGAGTCTCGGGGTATACTATGCACGCAACATCACGCCCGATGTTGAAACGGGGATCGGCGGATGGACTGACGGCGAAATTGTCCGGTCGATCCGCGAAGGTGTTCGCAAGGATGGCAGAGTTCTTTTTCCCATCATGCCTGTGGATCCGTTGAACGGACTTTCGGATGATGATGTGCTCGCGCTCGTTGCATATCTGCGCACTCTTCCACCTGTCAAGAATCATGTGCCGGAACGGGTGCCTTCCTTGTTTGCTAAGACGCTCTTGAGTCTCGGCGTTATTGGACCGATGAAACAGCAGACGGAGCCGATCATTGCGCCGCAACGGGCGATTACACCGGAATATGGCAAGTATGTCGCGAAGCATGCATCGCTCTGCTCAGACTGCCACACACCGCGCAATCTCATGAACGGCGAGTTCTACTATGACAGCCTCTTGGCCGGAGGGTCAATTCATTTTGGAGAAGGAGAGGATGTTCCTGTTCGTTCGTTTGCTTCCAACATCACGCCGGATTCCTCGACGGGCATCGGGCGATGGACAGAGGAACAATTCCTTGATATGATGCGGACGGGCATGGGGCCGGATGGCAAGGTGCGCACGCGGCATATGCCTTACGCATTCTTCGGACTCTGGGATTCTCTTGAACTCAGAGCTGTCTACTCATTCATCCGCTCGATACCGCCTGTGCTTCGTTCAGTTGCGAAGAGCGAATTCGTTGGCGATGCTATAGCCGCTGACCAGCAAGTGAAGGGGAAGGGCGTGTTCAATTCGTACTGCGTGCCTTGTCACGGAACAGAAGGCAAGGGCGCGCTGCCGACAAATGTTCTCCTTGCTGAGGTGGCTCCTACATTGACAGATGCCGAACTGAAAGAATTCATCATGGTGGGGAACTCCGGACTACGGATGCCGGGATTCGTGAAGACGCTTACAGAGAAGGAGCTTGATGCTGTTGTTACGTACGTCCGATCCTGGAAGGCCCAGCCAACACTGGCAACAGGGAGGGAGTAACTGAAGCCTGTTGGTCGGGCAGGGACAGCTTGCCCCACCCATGGAGATTTCTGAGCAGGCGGGTCCGACCCACTGCTATTGATGAAGTGGGGCGACTACCCTGATCGTCCGAATTGCATTTGTTGCTGCGACTTCGCTCCTGCAATTTTTGCAGAAGAACTTTTCTTCAACTCCTTCTCGATCCGTTTCCGCTTTGATTCCTTCGCCACTTCTCCAAGTCTCGACAACAGCGTCTTCGCAAACGCTTGCTTGTTCTTTTCGCTGATGACGGGCAGCGCGTTCTCGGCATACATCGGTAGCTGGTTGGTCGGACAAGTTTTCAACTGTCTGATGAGAAGCGGGAATGCTTTTCCGACATATTGCTTCATCGAGGCAAGCTTGATGAGTATACCTACTGCGTGATCTCTGGCAATAACAGAGTCGCCGTCTGCGGCCTTCATGATGTTTCCAAGAGCACCAAACACCAGTTTGGGATTTTCAGGTGTCAACATATCAAGAGCTATCATAGCGCCCCACACGAGCCGGTTGTTTTTGTTGGCGGGCAGTGCAACGAACTCTTTGGCGTACGGGGCAATCAATACAGACGCCTGATACCCGATCTCATACAACACCTTGATACAATCGGACTGGACGTTCTTGTCCTTGTTGGCGAGATTTTCGACAAGCTCCTTGACGGCGTTCTTGTCCCGTTTGTCAACAATGCGTTTGGCAAGCTCCTGGTTGGGGACTTCGTCCCTGCGGCCAAGTGAAATTGCCAACTTATCGAGGATGGTCAATCTTCAGACTCCCTTATCTGGTTTGCAGTACGGACATGGTCGCAAGTGTTGCGCGATTGCATCGGCAACGCTGATTGTCGTTGAATGCGCCATGTGCAACTTCCCGCAGTTCGCCCTGTGGTAGCTCTTTGTTTTCTCAACGACGACAACCTGATCGTCACGGGTGTTTCCGCATGATGCGAATAGAAGAACAATGAGCAGGAGATGCTTAGGGAGTTTCATTGTGTCTTACCTCAGAAGAACCAAATGTTTAGTCTGAACAGTCTGATCGGTGGTAAGGCGATAGTAATATACACCACTCGACAAACCATCCGCGTTCCATTGTATCGAATGAAAACCTGCAGAGAGCCGTTCATTCACCAGGGTTTCCACATGCCTACCAAGGATATCGTAGATCGTGAGAGTCACGGTGCTTGAGTGGGACAACGAGAACCCTATCTGAGTGGAAGGATTAAATGGATTTGGAAAGTTCTGATCCAGAGAGGCCTCAACCGGAATGGGTTCGTTGGAAACACCGGTCACATGAGGAGTTGTGCCAGACACCGGGAAGGTTTGGTTGAGACAGTTTGTAACACCGCAGCCACTTCCTGTGAACATTACCCTGAACGTTCCACCCCAGGATGTATCACTCGTGAACCTGCCCTGAAGAGAATATGTTTCTGTGCATCCACCAGGTCCACTGGGTACGGTTGCACTGACAGCGAAAGTACTGTCATTGCAATTGATCGTACCCGTGAGAGCCGGAGGTGAACCTCCAGGTGAGCCGGTGACACGGATATTTCCACTCCCTTGGTTGGTAAATTCCCATGCCGAGTAGTTGAAGATAACAACCGTAGGGGGAGGAATAATGAAACTTTCACACGAATACGAAACAGACGGAAGTGAAGAGTACGTTCCGAAGACGATACACTGTGCCTGGGCATGGGAGGCAACCATGGCACAATACATCAGCAGGAGAGCCCCATGAGTCGACCGTTGGGAGCCGGAATATTTCTTTAATATTGACATTGGGCTTTCTATCCTTTCCAATCGCGGAGCGCTATGAATGCGATTTCACTGTTGAATCCGAAGCCGTCACTCGAAATTGTAATCCAACTCAAAACGATAACCTTCCCGATTGGCAAGATACATCCCAGTTCCATAAATGCCTTTGAGTTGACCGGTACCCGAGCCCTTTACAATCCGCAGCGTGGATTGTGCAGCCCCGCCTTCGAAGGTGCCGTGTCTTCGAGGACAATGCTTCCCGGCTTCCCCAGTAATGCCCCATCAAGATAGATGAGACCCACGTAAGAGGCAGAGCTTTGTGTTGATCCTTCGGGTCAAAGTGACTGTAGAACATCAGATATTCGACGGACGCCTTGCCTTCGATTTCTCCACTGAGACTGTATTCGACAGAGGCCTTCGTCATTTTGCTTTCGGGAGTCATTTGTTGATAACTTGACTCTTCCCACTTTTTCACCGTGTAGGTTCCTTTGGCTTTCATTTGGATCTCCGTACAACAGGTTTGTTCATTCTTCTTTTTTCGGAAAAGGAGGAACGTTCCCGAATAGCTTTTCGATGGAAACGGATCCGACATTCTGAAAATGGTGACCATCGAAAAACTTGTAAGGACCATTGAAATATACATTGCTGCCTGATGTGCCAAACACATACACATAGCCTTTCCCAGTTCCTTGATCCTCGCGGACAGCTGCAAGCTCACCCAAGACCGCAATACCCTCAGGCGAAATACTCGATGTTCCATAACCTGAAATGTAAGCAGCCGAAAGACCAGGTAGTTTTTGTAATTGACTAGGGAGAGAAGTAACTGGATATGGGTAAACAGATCCCGCGGACATTGTGCTTCCAGTTACGGCATGAGCCTCGGAATTATTAATAAGATGCCATTCTGGACGCCATTGATCTTTTGCCATACGATCCTCTCAGCCTTTCGCAGAGAACTCACATTACCACCTTGCCCGATGCGCAATTGTTGCATCAGGCAATCTTAGCCGCCTTCTCGCGGTTACACTTCTCGCATAGAAGTTGAATGTTCCTATCTGTGTTGGAGCCGCCTTTGGAAATCGGAATAATGTGATCGTACTCGAGCTTTTCTTTTGAACCACACTCAACGCACTTACCTTGATCTCTACGCCAAACTGTTAGTTTGACATCGGGAGGTATGTAACGATCGGGCTCGTTACTTGCGTTGGCGGACAATGGAAGAAAGTCAGGCTCAATAAGAATCTGAAGAGTGTCAAGCATATATTCAATTTCCACTAATACTATTGAATTGATGCACCAGTGAATTTTAAATATTCCCATCGAACCAAGTTTCCTGAGAACGTGACCCTCAATTTCTTTTGGTGACGACTCGGTGCCTTTAAGAAGTTCACAAATTGGTTGCAGCTCGCTTCCAACTTGTTTCAGACGTTCTGATCCAAAGCGTTGGAGAACAGCAACATTGTTGAAAAAAAGGCTGTAGAATATGGTCAAGGTTTCTCGTATTTCGATTATCTTTTTGACACTATCTGAAAACAGCATTAACGCTTTTGCCTCCTGACCATTCTGCACCAAGCTCTTGACCTCATTGTCTAGTGAAGACAGGGATATTTGATAGTCCTCCCTGAGTTTGTCAATAAACGTTTGCTTCAAAGTTGGTGATGTTTGTGCTGAAGGCGATTGTTCAATTCCCTGTTGCGAGGATGAGCTGCCGATCATTGTTTCTCCAATGGTTTAACTGTTATAGAACTAATTTTTGTCCGGATTTCATATCCCCGCAAACCACTCGTACCCTTGATCTTCCCAGTAGCCTCCGGGCTTTTCGTTTGTCACTTCAAGAGCAGAGATCCATTTGGCGCTCTTGTAGCCGAGCTTCGTCGGCATCGTAATGCGTACGGGGGCGCCATGCTCGATCGTGAGCGGCTTGTTGTATGCTTCGTAGCAAAGCAATGTTTGTGGGTGGAGCGCGCTGGGCATATCGTACCCGGTATAGTAGTCGTCTCCGCATTTCACTGAGATGTACTTGGCATTCATGTCCGCACCAACGGATTGCAGAAACTCCCGCAACGGAGTGCCGCCCCAGCGCGGGATCATACTCCATCCCTCAACGCAGCAGTGTCGCGTGTTCATCACTCGTTTGGGCACCGCAGCGATCTGAGCCAGCGAGTTTTCTCCTGGCTTGCTCACCAGTCCTTCAACCGTTAGCGTCCAGTTTGGAATATCGATGGGAGGTGTATCGGTGTCGTAGTTGTTCACGCGGAAACCATCTTCAGGAGTCAGCTCGTTCATCGTATATTCAGGCGCCAGCTTGTCGGGATCAAAGACTTTCTCCTGTACCCAGTCGTTAAACTTCTGGAAGGACAGCAGGAAAGAATCCACCGACCCCGACGCGGTGTAATCACAACCGGTAAGTAACGCAAGCGGCGAGAATCTTATGTTGGAACGCCGGGTGATCGGGTGTGAAAAGAGAGGTTGTTTGTTGGGCTCCATACTTTTCTCAGTGCTCTTTGTGTCTCCGTGGTAAGGCTCTTAAGCTTTCGTTGCCCCCATGACAGCATTGATTGCCGCAACATTTACGATGTCTTCAACGCTGCATCCGCGTGAAAGGTCGAAGGCGGGCTTCTTCAATCCCTGCACAATAGGTCCCACCGCCTCCGCTCCCGCCAATCGTTGCGCCATCTTGTACCCGATGTTGCCCGCGTCGAGATCAGGGAAGATGAGAACGTTGGCCCTGCCGCCAACCGGACTGCCCGGCGCTTTGCTCTGCGAAACCTTCGGAACAATTGCTGCATCGAGTTGAAGTTCACCATCAACAAGAAGGTCGGGACGTTTCTTCTGTAGGATTGCCGTCGCCTGTTGCACTTTCTCAACACGTGGATGGCTTGCGCTTCCTTTTGTTGAAAACGAAAGCATTGCAACCCGCGGTTGTTCTCCGGTCAATCGCTTGTGGTTATCGGCGGTCGATGCGCCGATATCCGCCAGCTGCTCGGCGTTGGGCTCGGGAACAACAGCGCAATCTGCGAATGAGTAAGCCTGTTGCGGGAAGATCATCAGAAAGAAGCTCGACACCACGGTGATGTTCTCGGCAAGCCCGATAATTTGAATACCGGCGCGCAGCACATCGCCGGTTGTTGAAAGCGAGCCGGCAACGCTGCCATCCGCCATTCCTTCGCGCACCATCATCGCTCCGAAGAAGAGCGGGTTGGTCATCTGCTTCTGGGCGTCTTCAAACTGTATTCCTTTGGCTTTCCTCAAATTGAAAAACACGTGGGAGAAGTCGCTGAGCTTGTCGGACTTCTTCGGATCGACGACGCGAATACCCGAGAGCGACGTCCCGATCTTTTTCGCCTGTGCCTCAATTGCCTGGGCATCGCCAATGAGAATCGGTGCAACAATCCCTTGGTCAGTGAGAATGCGTGCCGCCTGAATTGATCGCTCGTCCGTTGCATCGGGAAGTACAATGGTCTTCTTGAGAGTCTTTGCCTTGGCAAGTATTCCGGTCATGAGTTCTGAAGGTAGCATAGCGAAACAGGATTGATAGTCGTGAATGGTCAGAGTATGTCGTTGCGGTGAAAAGATACGAAAGTCCTGGCAAGTGTGCCAACTTGATTTAAAAGGATGAGGATTTGCCGTCTCTGATCAGGCGATTGTCGCTGCAATGGGTCAAGCCAAACATTCTGGCAGACAGGTGATTGCTTACTGTGAGCTTGCGGCTGTGACTTATTGGCACTGGATTGACACATCATGCCGATAATCGTTGAAATTAAAAAGAATTAACGGAGATTTGGCGTGCCTTTTTTGCTTTTCTGTCATCCGATGTCTAAATTTACAGCGCTTTCCCCCTGCTCCATTTTGTCATAACCCCAGTGCCAAAGAAAATCTATATAGAAACGTACGGCTGCCAAATGAACGTGGCCGATTCTGAAGTCGTTGGTGGTATCCTCCGAAAGGAGGGGTATACCTTCACCAAGGATCTGACAGACGCCGACGTTATCTTGGTCAACACCTGTGCGATCAGGGACAATGCCGAGGTGCGCATTTACGGACGGCTTGGCTTATTCAGCCGGCAAAAGAAGGAACGACCGGGCGTTGTGGTTGGCGTACTCGGCTGTATGGCCGAGCGATTGCGAGTACAGTTGGTGGAAGAGGAACGCGTCGTTGATTTGGTTGTCGGTCCTGATGAATACAGGAAGCTTCCAGAACTGCTTGACCGTGCCTACCAGGGCGAGCGGGGAATAGCGGTGAAACTTTCGCGTGTGGAGAATTACGAAGACATTATTCCGCTCCGGACGGAAGGCATCAGCGCGTGGCTTTCGGTAATGCGCGGATGCGACAAGTTCTGCTCGTTCTGCGTGGTGCCGTTTACGCGAGGGCGTGAGCGAAGCCGGTCGCTGTCGAGTGTTGTCGACGAAGTGCGTATGCTTGCCGGTCAGGGATTCAAAGAGGTGACACTCCTCGGACAGAATGTAAATTCATACAGCGATGGTGAATACGATTTCTCGGATTTGATGAAAATGGTTGCAGCAGTTGATCGGAACATACGCATTCGCTTTACCACGTCACATCCGCAGGACATGTCGGATAAGCTGATCGAGACAATTGCAACGAACGACAATATCTGCAAGTACATTCACCTGCCGGTACAATCAGGCTCGAACCGGATTCTTGAGTTGATGAGCCGTACCTACACAGTTGAACATTATCTCGGCCTCGTTGATAAGATCCGCAGAGCTATACCGGGTGCAAGTTTTTCCACCGACATCATCTCCGGCTTCCCGACGGAAACTCGCGCTGAGCATGAAGCAACAATGTCTCTTATGCGGGAAGTGAAATATGATGGTGCGTATACCTTCAAGTACTCTCCCCGCGAGAACACCAAAGCCTGGCAAATGGTGGATGATATTTCCGAACAGGAAAAAGGACAACGGGTAAATGAGATTACAACCATGCAGCATGAGATTTCACTTGAACTGAACACACCAATGGTTGGAAGGACAGAGCAGGTCTTGATTGACGGCGACAGCAGAAAGTCATCGGAAGAATGGGCTGCGCGCACAGACACAAACAAGGTCATCGTATTTCCCAAAGGAGATGAGCGTGCCGGGGATTTCGTTCATGTGCTCATCCGGCAAGCAACCTCAACGGTCCTAATTGGTACGCGTGTCCCGGTAGATAACGAAATGGAGGAAGCGGCATGAAATTGTTTCTCCTTACGCTTGTATTCTTTTGTGTTTCATCATTGCACTCTGCACAGGGTATCAATCCTGATATAGAGAATCATCTTTCGCGAATTGAAAAGGGAGAAGCTGATCGTGTCAAGTCAGAGCTTCCATCGTTGTTGTTGAAGTATCCCAACAATCCCGGTGTGCTGTATCTGCAAGGTGTGCTGACAACCGATGGAACTGAAGCCGTACGTGTATATCAAAGTATCGTCGATAATTTCCCGAAAAGTGAATGGGCCGACGATGCCCTCAATAAAGTGTACCAGTTTTATTATGCCATTGGACTGTATCGAACAGCCGAGATAAAGCTCAATCAGCTTAAGACTGACTACCCGCAGTCGAAATTCGTTACAGGCCTCGTCCAATCTGACACAAAAAATCTTCAAGAAGAGAAGCAAGCTCCTGAGTTGCCCTCCACGGAGAAGCCATCGCAGGATGTGGAAACGCAATCTGGCAATGAAAAGACTGTTGTCGAAGACCGACCCCCGGTGCAACCGTTGGCCGATGTGCTACGCGGCCAGTATACGCTGCAAGTTGGTGCATACTCCTCACAAGTAAACGCTGAGAAGCAAAAACTCTTCTTCGAGGATCTGAACTATTCCGTTGAGGTGATTAACAAGGTGAAGGATGGCCGTTCGCTGTTTGTTGTGCTTGTTGGTGACTACAAAACAGCCGACGTGGCAAAGTCAAAGGGTACGGAGTTTAAAAATAAATATAATATCAATTCCATGGTAGTGACGAGGTAGCGTGCAGAGTGCAGCGATGAAGTCCGAATTTCGAAGTGTCCAGGAAGAATACGGGATTCTCGGCGAATCTGTCGAGATGAAGAAGATCGTGGAAGTCATCGGACAGGTGGGTCCGAGCGATATCACCGTGCTGATCAGCGGCGAAAGTGGTGTTGGCAAGGAAGTGATTGCCAAAGCCATTCACGCGGCGAGTAACCGTAACAAGAAGCCGTTGATCACGGTGAATTGCGGAGCGATTCCCGAAGGGATCATCGAAAGTGAGTTGTTCGGTCACGAGAAGGGTTCCTTTACGGGTGCATCAGAACAACGCAAAGGATACTTCGAGCTTGCGGACGGCGGTACGATTTTTCTTGATGAAATCGGTGACCTGCCGCTTTCTTCACAGGTAAAGTTTCTCAGGATTCTTGAGAATGGTGAATTCCAACGTGTCGGCTCTTCTGTGCCACGGAGAGTTAATGTTCGCGTTATTGCTGCAACAAACAAGGACCTCGAGACCGAGGTACGGCACAACCGATTCCGGGCTGATCTGTTCTATCGCCTCCGGTCGGTAAACATTCATATCCCCCCGCTCAGGCAGCGGCAGGAAGACATTGAAATCTTCTTCAAATATTTTGCCGAGAGTTTTGCATCACGGAACAACATCAAGTTTGGTGGTATTTCGAGTAATGCCATGCAGTTGCTCAGGTCATATCACTGGCCGGGAAATGTCCGCGAATTACGAAATGTTGTCGAGAGCATGCTTGTGATTGAAGGCGGCAAGTATCTTGATGTATCGGACGTGAAAAAATATTTGAAGGATTACAAAGAAGCGACCGAAGACAGAAACCTTCCCATTCACGTTACGGGACGCAGTGTTGAGCAGGCGGAGCGGGAGTTGATTCTGCGTGCACTGCTGGACATCAAAGGGAATATCCTTGATTTGAAGAACCTGATTTCGGAGCAAGTCCAAAACCATGCATCAAGCGGGTCTGCGCCGTTACGCGATCCACAGGAAGAGACGAACCTATCGCTCCAGGCGATGGAGAAACGGATGATTGCAGAGGCATTGCAACGGTTCAAGGGGAACCGCCGTGTTGCAGCGCGTTCCTTGAACATCAGTGAGCGAACGCTCTACCGCAAGATCAAAGAATACGGGTTGGATTGAGTGATGCGCATTCTTGGTTTCACAATGTTATTGATCGTTGTTCTTTTGTGTACTGGATGTCCGTACTCGTTCACCGGCGCGTCTGTTCCGAAGCACTTGAAGACCGTTGCCATTCCGCTGGTCGATGATCAATCGGGCTTTGGCGAAGCTGGGTTACGCGAGCGCTTCACAACGGAGCTGACGAACCTGTTCACCAGCGATAACAGTCTGGCCGTTGCCGACCGCACCACCGCCGATTCGATCCTCGAAGGAGTGATCGTTTCTGTGAGCGACGCGCCATCGGTTGTAACGCAAGGCGAGGCGGTGACAAAGCGACGGATTACCTTGACGGTCAAGTGTGCGTTTCAAGACAAGATTCAGCGGAAAAAAGTGTGGGATAAGAACTTCTCCCAATGGGGAGATTACGATTCGGGGGGCGGCCTATCCCAGCGGGATGCTGGTTTACGCGAGGCTATCAAGAAAGTAACCGAGGATATTTTGTTGGAAACGGTTTCAGGCTGGTAAATCGCAGGCCGGCACACCATCACATTCACTATTAGAGGTAAAACAAACTGATTATTATGGAAGAAATTATTCTGATAGCCTACATTGCCGCACTTTCAGTGTTGTTTGTATTCGGCTCGCATGGTTTTATCATGATTTATTATTACCTCAAATTCAGGAACCAACACCAACAGGCAGCCGGCGGGCTGAATGAATATCCGGTGGTGACCGTCCAACTCCCCGTGTTCAACGAGTTGTATGTCGTCGGTCGCCTGATTGACGCATCGTGCGCGATTGTCTATCCGAAAGACAAACTCGAAGTCCAGGTACTTGACGACTCAACCGATCAAACGGTGGACGTTGTTGCATCCTACGTTGAGAAGTATCGCCAGCAGGGGTTTGACATCAAACATATTCGTCGTAACAACAGGGCTGGATATAAAGCCGGTGCTTTGAAGGAAGGACTCGCCACAGCACGCGGGGAGTTTGTGGCAATCTTCGACGCTGACTTTGTTCCGCGCGCCAACTTCCTGCTCAAGACCATCCCCCATTTCTTCGTCGACCCGAAGATTGGCATGGTACAAACACGATGGGAACACCTCAATTTTGACTACTCGCTTCTGACCAGAACCCAGGCGATGGCCCTTGACGGCCACTTTGTAATCGAACAGGCTGTGCGCAACAAAGTCGGGTTCTTCATCAACTTCAATGGGACGGCGGGAGTCTGGAGAAAGTCGTGCATCGAAGACGCAGGCAACTGGCAGGCAGATACACTGACGGAAGATCTTGACTTGAGCTACAGGGCTCAACTACGTGGATGGAAATTCAAGTATCTGAATAACGTCACCTCGCCGGCCGAACTTCCCTCGGAGATCAATGCGCTCAAGTCCCAGCAGTTCCGTTGGACGAAAGGCGCCATTGAGACCGCCCGTAAGATGCTGCCGGTTGTATGGAGGTCTGCCATCCCGCTTAAGGTGAAGGTTCATGCAACGTTCCATCTTACGAATAACCTGGTATTCCCATTCATCCTGTTGGCGGGAATTCTGAATGTGCCTCTCGTGTTCATCAAGCACACCGGCCTCTACAATGCATATTTCGACTTCATGTCAATCTACGTCTTTGCATTCATCGGGTCGTTCCTCTTCTATATGTTTTCCCAGCGGGATGTGCACGCCGACTGGCAACGGCGCTTGTTCCTGTTCCCAGTATTCATGGCGGGCAGCATGGGATTTGCAGTGAATAACAGTAAAGCAGTAATGGAAGGCCTCTTCAAGAAGAAGAGCGAATTTGTTCGCACTCCAAAGTACAGCATCAAAGACAAAAAAGATTCGTGGAAGGATAAAAAGTACGTACCATTGAAAATCAACTCCACCGTTGTTGTCGAAATTGTTCTTGCAATCTATTGCCTCTTTGGTGTTGCATCTTCAATTTATTTTTTGGAGATTGCGGCAGTTCCGTTTCAACTTCTCTTCTTTCTTGGATTTGCATTTGTTTCGATGATGTCAATCAAACACGCCTGGCTGGCACGCCGGATCGATGGATAAGGAATAACGACGCGTGTATACCCACAAGGAATCCGCAATGCACATACCTTCGCTGGAGGCGAGGCTCGCCACACGAGCGAAATCTCCTTTGTTTGCACGCCTGGCTTCTTATTATTTAAAGGAAGGGCAGATCCAGAAAGCCGTGGATGTTTGCATGGAAGGCCTGAAACATTATCCCAACTATGCAACCGCTCATCTTGTGCTCGGTAAGTGCTATGAGGCAATGGGTCGGAATATTGAGGCAATACTGGAGTACGGAAGAGCCGCGAAGACCATGCCTGATAATCCCACGGTATTGGGGTTACTCAAGCATGTTGAACTCCGCGAGCAGGAATCCTTCCGTGTGTTTTCCGAAGAACGCACGAGTAAACTGAAAGAGCGGAAGGACACCATACCATTCGAAACGTATGTTGAAGAGCGCCACGAGCAGAAGGAATCCACCGCTGAGTTCTTGTTACGGCGCCTTCAGGATGTCAGAAAGAATGCACCCCAAAGCGCACCCAGGCATCAGCCCGTCGAGGAGCCGCAGACAAACGCGGTTGCACCCAGTAAGATCGTGACGGCAACACTCGCCGAAATCTATGCCACGCAGGGGGAATACAAGGAAGCGATTGAAGCCTATCGAAAGCTTGTGAGCCAGCGCCCAATCGAAGCGGAACGTTACGTCAAGAGAATTGCACAGCTTGAAGAGTTAAGCAGATCGCAGCACGAGGAGCACCAGGAGTGAACACCCGTAAGTATTAGAACATAAAAGCCTCTCATCGAGAGGCTTTTCTATTTCCATACCGTGTGACCGGTTGAAATTACTTCAGCTTGTTCACAAACTTTGTCAGGTTCGATTTGTTGTTTGCCGCCATGTTCTTGTGGATGAGACCCTTTGCAGCAAGCTGATCCAGCAGCTTTGCGGTCTTGCGGAGTTCAACAACAGCTTTTTCCTTTTCGGTGGTGGTACGGACGCGCTTGATTGCCGAGCGCATCTTTGTTTTCCACTCTTTGTTCCGTACTGCTCTGCGTTTCGAGATCCGGGCCCGTTTCTCTGCTGACTTATGCTGTGCCATTCAACATTCCTGTTTGATACGTGCGATAATAATTTAGTGTATGATAACAATACCCAAAAATGAGCTTAAAGTCAACGAGCGTGAGTTGCTGTTTCTGCTTAGCTCGGATCAGGATGTAGTAGACTAGCATCAGCCTCAATGTTTCCCGGCCCTCTTTTGCTTGCTACTGGCACCCCTTTTCTGTAACTTTTTCCGCACTATCGTTCCCATGAGTGAAGACGCCGTTCCGGCACATGCCTAAATCCTCTCGGCCACATACCCCCGCGGCCCCGTCATCCGTTGATTCGAAAGAGCAACGCAAGCTCGATTCCCGTGCTGAAGACTCCAGACTCATCCAGGAAGCGCTCGCGGGCAACGACAAGTCCTACAAAAGACTGATGAACAAGTACCACGATGCAATCTTTAATTTCATTTTCAAGATGGTCCACGACCGGCAGCAAGTGGAGGACCTGACGCAGGAAGCATTCATCAAGGCGTTCGCATCACTGAAGAACTTCAACGATGAGTACGCATTTTCCACCTGGCTCTACAAGATTGCAACGAATAACAGCATTGACTTCATCAGGAAGCGAAAGCTCCAGACGTACTCCATCGACAAACCGATTGAATCGAAAGACGGCGACTATACGTTCGAACTGCCGGATGAATCGTATGAAGCCGACAAGGGAATGATTAGCGACCAGAAGACAAAACTGTTGAACGAAGCCATAGCAAAGCTCCCGGAGAAGTATAAGAAGGTGATACGTCTCCGGCATGTTGAAGAGCAGAGTTACGAGGAAATTGCAGAAGCCCTCAAACTTCCGATTGGAACCATAAAAGCGCACATTTTCAGAGCGCGCGAAATGCTTTACAGGCACCTCAAGGATAGAATTCGCAACTATTGATGCAACCCGGCGGGCATCGGCATCGTAGTATATGCAGGACGTTTTCCAAACTATGCAAAAACACCGGATAATACTGATTGTAGGCGCCTTTCTTCTTGTCGTGGTGGGTTCCGTTGCCGTGGGTCTTGAACTGATCCTGGATACCCCATTCAAGGAAATAGGCCGAACTACAGAAAAAGAACTGAAGGTTGTCCTCAGTTCTTCTTTTGGAAGCCTGCATGTGTCGAAGGGAGAGTCCGAGAAAATCCTCATTGCCGATGCAGCTGCGGGTAATTCTTCGGACCCGAGAATGGAAATCGATTATGATATCCGCAACCGGATTGGCTATATGGATATTGTGCTCGGTGAAAATGAGGGTGATCATGAGCGAGGCAAGGGTTCATTCAAAATTTCGAACTTCGATGGCGGAACATGGTATCTCAAATTCAGCAATACGGTGCCGATTTCCTTTGATGTCGAGTTGGGTGTGGGAAATGGCGATTTCGATCTCTCTGGTCTGCAAGTAAAAGATTTCACCCTCTCAACAGGTGCAAGCGACGTAAGCCTCTCCTTTGATGAGCCGAACAAGACATTCATTGAGAATCTCAGTATCGAATCAGGCGTCAGTAAGTTCAATGGCCACAAGCTGGGGAACGCAAACTTCAAGCGGTTCAGATTTCAAGGCGGCGTTGGTGCGTATACACTGGATTTTGGCGGCAATATCACCAGCGAAGTAGACGTCGATGTGGATGTGGGGCTTGGTGTCATGACAATTATCATTCCGTCGAATGTGGGGGCGAGGCTCTTCTACGAGAAAAGCTGGGTATCACGGCTTGATTGTGATCGTGACTTTCTCTCGGTCTCAGACAATGAATATGAGACTGAAAACTACGACAGCGCCGAAGGAAAGATGAACATCAGGATTGATTCGGGATTGGGGAGCATTAAGGTGAGAAGACAATAACGAGGTGTTTGTTTCAAGCGATCCAAGGGAAGGACAAGATCTCCGTGTCTTTCCCTTTTCATTTTGTCCGCTCTACTGCTTGCCCCAGAGGGCAAACGACGCCCACATATACGGCGTTGCGTAATCTTTGTTTCTGATCATTTCCACAAGAGCCTGTCTGTAGGCGACATCCGCTGATTTCCCTCCCAGCAACGTCGTGTAGACCATTTCCCCAAAGAATTTCCTCGCCTTTCGTGAAGCCGGATGTGCATTCATCATACAAGAGGAACTCCCGTTCACAAGAAACAGAGCGGGCAGAAGACCGTCCACGTTGATGCTATCTGCTCGAAGATGGGAGACGATCACTGTCGGGAAGACCGGTGTCGTCAACATATCGCCTAACAGGATATCCCGTGTAGTGCCGCGGGTTTTCACATCCGACATCAGGACGTGGGCATTTCCCGGAGAGTAACTCGTGAAGCGCAGGTCAAGGGCGAGATGCAGGAGATCGCCGTGTTCGCGTTGCAATGTGGCAAGCGACGCCTGTTGCCCGAAGTACAGCCTTGTGTCTTTATAGAATGCGCGTATATCTCGAAGCTCATACTCCACATCCCATGCCGTTGTGCCGGGATGACCCATCCCGACAATGTCGCGAACAGGAATTGATGGGGGAGTTTTGAACTTCAAGATCGTAAGCGAGGGAAGGTAACTCACAGGAAACCGTTCAATGCAATACGGTGTCCCTGACCCCTTACGAAGAGCATGCACGGGGGCCATGGTAAGTTCTTCATCTGTCACAACCAGCACATTCGTAGCGCCAGAGAGAGCACTCTCTACAGGACGTACCATTGCAGCGTACATCTGTGTTGACAGGTCTTGCATGTGCTGCTCAAGAGGTTTTCGCTGCACGGCTGGTGAGTCTGACAATGCCACAAGCTGCCGGAATGTTGACGTGTAATCCGTTACGAGGCCCCGCATGCGTTCACGATCAATGGCTGCAAGCTGCATAGTGACGCGTGAATTGGTGACGGCAAACGTGTACAGCGATCTGCCCGTGGGAACCGACCGCAGCAACACGGCGCCCTGTGGAAGGAGCCGTTGCACTTCGGCGATTGTTGTTCCATCAAACCGTACTGCCGGCTCGAGGCGCGGATTTGCGATGAGAATTGCCGTTGCTGTAACGTCGAACGCACTCTCGGCGCTCTTTCTCTGGGCAACGATTTCTTCACGGAGTATCCTGTCATCGGGGCCACGCATCAGGACGTTTGCCAGTTGTCTCTCGGCTCCTATCCTTAGCGCACGTGCATGATGAAGACGGTCAAGAAGAGTATTCGTTTCGTTGCTGCGGGTATGTGCATTGAGTGCGTTGAGTTCTTCGAACAGCCTGTGTTCTGTCTTTCGCTCGGCATACCAGAATGCTTCATCGCTCCGGCCAACCTGGAAGAGTAACTCGATCAGGGGATCATAATACGATAACCGGTGAAGAGTAATCTGTTCGGATTCTGCGTATACACCCGACGGCTGTGCTGCGCATCGTTCCTTCTGCTCGACCGCACTTTTGAAGTACGTCAGAGCGTCGTTGGAGCGACCGGCGCGCTGGTGGGCCATCCCCATGCCAAGGTTGGCGAATGCAATCCCGGAACCATAGCCCACGGGAGTAAACAGCTCCACAGCGTTTTGTATGCTCTTGATTGCATCATCAGTCTTTCCGTCGCCGAGAGCGCAATGTCCCAGTTGAACAAACAGATATCCTTCGGCGAGCTTGTTCTTGCTGACGATGGCAGCACTGAGCGCCGCGCGGTAGAAGCGTCCCGCATCGGCGAATTGTGTATTGCGCATGTAGATGTTGCCGACACGGATAAGCATCTCAAGGCGGATATCCTGAGCGCCGGATGTACGGTCCGTGCGGGTGAGCGCCTCGGTGAATGTTTCGAATGACTGCTGTGGATTGCCTGCATGGTCGTACGCGGTTGCAAGTGTCGAGAGTATCTTGATGACGAACAGCGATTCCTTTGCCTGGTCTGCAAACGTCAGGGCACGCAGGAGCGGCTCGGTCACCTGTTGATATTCCCGCCGTTCGAGAAACGAAAGTGCGGATTCATAATGCGCGCGGGCCTGCATGCCCAGGTTGCCGGATTCCATGTACACCTTCAACAAATCGTTGATCGTCTGTGCCTGGTTTTCCGTGTTTTCCAGTGCCCGGCTGCCCGGCAGCATGGCGAACTGGATCTCACGCATTCCGGTTACATCATTGAAGACATGGGAAAGCCCCAGCGCTTCCGTATACATGGCATAGGCGACGCGGTCTTCACCCATTTGACGATGAAGCGACGCCACTTCCAGAAGCAACGCTCGCGCGTTTGCCCGGTCGGCAAGGGACTTGTATTGTTCAATGGCCTTGGTGTAGTGACAGATTGCGCTGTCAAAGTCGGCGGCGAGCGAACTGATGCGGCCAAGGAGGCTGTATTCTTCGGCGAGTTGTTGTGCGCGGCTGAGCTTCAGATCGAACGCGAGAGCGGAATGGAGAAGCTGACGTCCCTCGCGGTACTTTCCATTGTCCAGTTGCGCTTTTGCAAGCACGAGCGTGCTATCGGCCTGCTTTTCCTCCGGCGTGAGTTCTTTACCGCAGCCGCCAAGGAGAATGCCCAGCGCGATGGCAAGTAATGCAATGAAGGTGATGGTGGTTCTCAATCTCATCAGGAATGAAGTGATTATTTCTTGCTGGCAAATATAGAGAAGTTTGAGGGGAGAAACAATAAAGGCAGGCTATAGGGTGGAGGGTTTAGGGTTCGTGCAATTATACACTGATGTCACTCGCATCGGGAGACCACCGTCTCTTGCTCGCCCGCCATCTTTGAGGCGGGGCTTTTCCTTTTTAAAGAGGTTAGGCAGCGGCGTCATTCTGATAGGAAGCAAACATCCCGCCGTACTTCTTTCCGCCACGTCCTGCCAAATTTCTGATCGAGGTACTTGAACATAACCTTGTTATACTCTTCGATGCATGCATCTGCTGGGGGAACACAACCGAAGTCGAAGTACTGAATATCATACTTCTTTTCAAAGGCCTCGTCTTCAGAAGTGCTCGCTCCAGGAGCAATTCCTCCAGCGAGAAGAAGTTTGATCTGGTTTTCTCTGATATCGATAGTTGCCACTTTGGCATCGTGTGAGCATTTGGTCTTCAATGCAAAATCCAGAGAAGCCGTATCGCCGGCCAAGAATGACACGACAGTATCGATATTATTGTACCCAAACCCCATGACTTGAACCGAATGTTTGCCTGGGGGAATTTCCCGAATGATATATTGCCCGAGACTATCTGGGATACTTGCAAGCCTGGTCCCTTTTAACTTTACGAGACCGGTGGTGATTCTAGAATTATTCACACACGATACAAGACAGCCTTTCATCGTTGAGACTTTCGCATCGCCAGATTGCCCAATTGTGGGCTGGAGGGGAAGGAGAAGGCTCAATATCATGAAGACTCTATATTGCATAGAAAACTCCTTGATGCCGCTGCCTAACATATGATTATACCGCACACCCCATATTCCTAAATCCCGCATGTTATACGGCAGCTTGCATATTGCACTGCTGTATGAGTGAAACGCTGCGAGAGAAGATTAAATGTTGGTTTTCAGTCCTTTTGCTGCCCGCACCATCTTCTCCGGCCAGTCAGTTACAACAGCATCAACGCCGAGAGCAGCCACCTTGTCAAAGTGCTGGGGAGTGTTCACGCCATAGCAGGCAAGCGTGAGTTTATGGGCGCGGGCGTCGGCGATCATGCGTTCATTCAACTGTGTGCGGCTGCAGATGAATGCACTGGCGCCGATCCTGGAGCAGAGTTTCGAGGGCTTCTTCCGGATATCGCGCACGGGATGATACAGCGCGCCGGTTTTTATTTCGGGGAAGAGGTCATGCATGCGCTTGATAAACTTATGGTCGAATGAAGACACAAGCGCACGCTCTTCGAATCTCTTCTCCATGATGATAAGGATGACGCATTCCTCGAAGCGTGTACGTGTGCGAGGATCGCCGTCCGTTTTGACCTCGATGTTGAGATTGACATTGGTGGGAAGAAGAAACTCCATTACCTCGCGGAGTGTGGGGATGCGTTCTCGATGAAATTTTGGATCAAACCACGATCCCGTATCAAGCATGCGCAGTTGTTGCAGTGTAAGGTCCCAGATATTGCCCTTGCCGCCGGTTGTACGCTTGACGTTGCGATCGTGGTGTACAACGATGTGGAAATCCTTCGTCAGGCGCACGTCCAGTTCGATCATGTCTGACCCTGCGATAACGGCCTTGCGAAATGCGGCCATCGTGTTTTCCGGGGCTGTACCCGAAGCGCCGCGGTGAGCGACAATGAATGGCTTCTTAATGGGAGGGGTCATCCTCACAGCAGCATTTTTATTTCTCGATGAACGACGTCGATCGAACTATTACCATCGATGTTTACCACCAGGCCGCGCTTCTTGTAAAATTCGATCACTGGCTCGGTGGAGATATGATACACTTTCAGCCGTTTCCTGACCGTTTCCTCGCGGTCATCGTCTCGCTGAAACAGTTCTCCTCCACAGTTCGGGCATGGCGACTTGACGGTGAGGCTGTCGAGATCGGTGTTGAAAATCTTGCCATCCTTCTTACACACTAGTCTGTTGCTCAAACGGCGCACAAGCTCTTCATCGTCAAGCTCAAAGTTGACGACGATGAATTCTTTGACCCCAAGGTCTTTGAATATCTTCGACAGCGCTTCTGCCTGCGCAATGGTACGGGGAAAGCCGTCCAGCATGAAGCCGTGTGAATTCTGTGGTGACGAAAGCACCTCGCGCACAATACCGATCATGACGTTATCTGGGACAAGCTGGCCAGCATCCATTAGCGCCTTGGCCTTTTTACCGAGGTCGGAACCCGTTGCGACCGCCTCACGCAACATATCGCCGGTGGAAATGTGCTGTACGCCGAATTCTTCGCTGAGGAGCTTCGCTTGAGTTCCTTTTCCAACACCCGGTGGTCCAAACAGTATCAATCGCATTCGATGGCCTTATATATATGGTGGTGTTCTACACTGTCAAACGGACGGAGCGTTCGCCTTCTACGGTATTCCGATGGGCCGGGCCCGGCGTCCGTGCGCGCTGTCTGCGTTCAGTCTTGACCGCAAGCTGACCGCACGCGGCATCAATATCCTGGCCGGCGCTGCTGCGGACAAACACCGTGAGATTGCTTGTGCGAAGCTTTTCCACGATATGCGCCATGCGTGGAGATGGCTTCAGCTTCGCGGAGAGACCTCCCGGCGATGTAAAGTCGATGGAATGAAATGGGATGATGTTAATCTTGCTTGGAACGCGCCGCGCCAGTCTGATGAGGCCTGCAACATCCTTCTCCGAATCATTCACCCCGTCAAAGAAGATGTACTCGTACGTCACCCGTTGCTTTGTGCGCTCATAGTAGAACTCGAGAGCAGTCATTAACGCTTCGATATCAAATTTTTTGTTGATTGGCATGAGACTGGTGCGCGTTTCGTTATTGGCGCTGTGGAGAGAGACGGCGAGTTTCACGCGACGGCGTTCTTCGCCCATCTGCCGTATCCGGTCTGCCCATCCTGCTGTGGAGATTGTAATGCGCCGTGTTGTAATGCCGATGCCAGTGGAGATGATCTCCACTGCTTTCATGACGTTCTCATAGTTCATCATGGGTTCACCCATCCCCATGAAGACAATGTTCGTGATCTTTTTGCCGGAAAGTCTTTTTGCCTGAAGCACCTGGTCAACGATCTCGCCCGGTGTAAGATTCCGGACAAACCCCATGGTTGCGGTTGCGCAGAACTTGCAATCCAGCGGGCAGCCTACTTGTGTTGACACGCAAAGTGTGAGGCGTTGTTGTTCATCCTCATTCGCGGCTTCTTTATCTTTAAATGCAGCCGCCGGTGGAATCAGGACGCTTTCGATCTTTGTTCCGTCCGCAAGGCCGAAGAGAAATTTCGTTGTTGAGTCTTCCCTGGAGTGTTGCTGCGTAATGAGGCTGATGCCGGACAGAGAGGCCGAGTTGCGGAGAACCTCCCTGAACGACTTGCCCAAGTCAGTCATCCCTTCAACATCTGTGGCGCCTTTGCCATACATCCACTGAAAAATCTGGTTCCCCCTATAGCGCGGCTCACCGATGGATTCGGCAAAATCGGCAAGTTCTTGTTGTGTAAGGCCCAGAAGGTTCGTTGTGTTCATATACCCAAATCTACGAAAGACGGAGAAGGCAAGCAAGCTGCACGGAAAAAACAAAAAAAGCCCCCGTGGTACACCGCGGGGGCCGTGATATTTTGATGAAGCGGGTAGTTTGCCTATTCTCCCTTCACATTTCCGTCAACTTGAGCATAAATGCTCGCACAAACCGATAAGCCCGAAGGAACAGGCGGGACGCCGGCTCCCGTAAGAGTACCGGTGGATGAAAGAGTTATCAGGGGCAATGGTTTTTGCTTAAGAGCATTAATCAATATGGCTATGCCCGCCGCCTGGGGTATGACATGTGGCGATGTTCCAAGGAGAGATTGAGGTGTGGAAAAATCAGCCCAGGTTCCGCTGTACGTTAAGAGCGGTGTGCCATTGATGCGAACTACACCATTTGTAACACTCCCTGTAAATGCGCCCGTAACTTGAACTGTTATGTCGTAGACTCTGGCGTCTACTATCTTGTCCTCGTAACTATCATCTATGAGTGTGCTCGGGTCGATGGTTGCAGAGCCAGTGTAGTTGATGTCTGGGCCGGCGTTAATGTTGTAGCACCGTGAGATTGGATCCATTGCTATGGACACGATGATCGGATCGTTGATGCACTCGAACCCCATCGTTGTCAATGCGACGAGCAGGGTCACCAATACCATTGTTTTTTTCATATCACTCTCCTGATTGTATGATAGTCTGGGGAGACCGTAAATGCCATTGTTTAGAACCCGAATCCAAGTCCGGCCGAGAAATTTGTCACCGAACCAAGATTAACATCGCCATACAAATGCAATATGGCAAGATTGAGACCAAGGCCAATAGTACCACGAAACGTGTTGGCGCCATCGAGATCGAGGCTCACGTTCGGTGAACCCGACGTGGTGGCTGTGTAGGTCAGTTCCATTGAGCTGCTTTCGTATGCGAGGCCGCCGTACACTTCAAGAACAGAAAAGCTTTTGCTGGCCTGTGCACCAAAGGCGAGACTCTTCATATTGATCAGGTCGCCGAACTTGATCGTGTTCCAGAAAATACCGGCAGCGATATCAACGGGTGCGTCCGGAAGATACTGGCTGATACTGTGGCGGACGCCGATTCCAAAGAATGTGACTTTTGGCGCACCGCTGACCTCAGGAATCGGTAGCCCACGAATGATGACTTCTGTTCCATAGATGCTTCCGATGTGTAACTGCAACGCAGCAAGCGGGAACATCGTTGCGTTTAGTGCTCCATCAGAGCCACGGTATTGGAGTCCGGTATTTTGATCCGTTGCTGTGCCGCCCTGGCCACCAAACACGGTTGCTGTCTGAAATGTCGGAGGGTTGTACCCGGTAGGTGCATTTGCCGTGAACACCTTGTTATCGTCCCCAACAACAGAACCCATCGCAATAACATTTACGGAAAGACTGAACCCCATTTGAGGGATTGCCGCCGAATGGTACCATCCCGCACTCATGTTCGCACCAAAAAAATCAGCCATGGGTTGTATATAACCGGTCACTTCGTTCTGTTTGAATGCTTTGACTGCCTTTTCAAGGTCAGACTGTGCACGAGCAGAGTTCAGGTCGACCAATACTGTCATCGCGAACAGGGCAGGTGCAATACACTTTAGAAACAGTCGCAAATGTCTCATTGGACCTCCATCAAGGGTTATGGGGATAGGGGTATATAGGATCGCCAGCAATATATGTATTCTCTTTTTGACAGGCAACCTCAAGATGGTGATGTGAAGCACCACGAAACAGGATGGCAAATCTATGGTACGTTGTCACTACCCGGAATGGGGGTTTTATGGAGGAGGTCAACGATTGATTTCATGTCGGCCGGCAGATCAGAATCAAAGAATACCTCTTTCCGTGATGATGGATGGACAAAGCCGATTGTTTTGGCATGAAGTGCTTGTCGAGGGATGAGCTTCAGTAGATGCTGAACCTCGGCCTTCTGTTTTGGCGTTCCGGGGCCAGCAACGAGGTGCCGCCCGTTATACGTCGGGTCGCCGAAAACAGGATGGTTGATATGGGAAAGGTGAACCCGGATTTGATGAGTGCGGCCTGTACGTAATTTGAGCTTCACAAGGGAGAGGTAGGTAAACTGTTCGAGCACAGTGTACTCGGTGATAGCTTGTTTGCCTTCATCCACCACGGCCATCTTCTTCCGGTCGGATTTGCTTCTTCCGAGCAGCGTTTCGATGATGCCGCTCTTCACCTTGAAAGTGCCCCATACAATTGCCTGGTACTCACGCTTGATTGAACGTGTGGCGAATTGTTTTGCGAGCTTTGCATGCGCGTTGTCAGTCTTTGCGATAACCATCAATCCGGAAGTGTCTTTATCCAGTCTGTGTACAACGCCGGGTCGTGTTTCATCATTCAACGTTGAGAGGTTATTGCAGTGATAGAGTAACGCGTTTACAAGCGTTCCCGTGTAATTACTGTATGCAGGATGTGTTACCATACCGGCAGCCTTGTTGACGACGAGCAGATCATCGTCCTCATAGACAACATCAATCGGGATATTCTCGGGGAGAGCTTTCTGTGGAGGAGACTTCGGCAGTGTTATGTGGATGATTTCGCCCGGAGCGACAGGGTGGCTTGACTTTACAGTCTTGCCATTTACAAGCACGGCACCCTTGATGATTGCTTGTTGGACTTTGTTGCGTGTGGCGTTCTCAACGTGGTTCGTAAGGAACACATCAAGGCGTTCTTTTTTCTTGCCGGCAGGAACGACTATCTCGAACTCATACGGCATTGAAGGAACCTATGTGGGTCCGGGGTCGGAATGTCCGGAGTCGCTGGAGACCGGTTGAGCATCTGCCGCAATGGGGATGGATGAATTCTCGGTGCCAGTCTCGCTTCGATGGAAGAAGAGCAGCAACAGCACGCCCATTGTGACTGCTGCATCGGCAACATTGAACACGGGCCAGCGGGAGAGGTGGTATCCCAGAATATCAATATTGAAGAAATCCACATCGAAGAAGTCTACAACTTTTCCATAAAACAGGGGAGCTTCACCATAGAACACTCCGTAAAACACACGGTCGATAAGGTTGCCGATGGCTCCGCCAAGAATCATCGCAAGGGAGAGGCGCAAGCCGAGTGATTCATCCCGTGTTTTATAGAGATAGAAGAATATAGCGATGCTTGCCAGTATGGAGAAAAGGGAAAAGAACAGCTTTCCGCCGATATCGATACCGAAGGCCATGCCGGGGTTTTCGATGTAGGTGAGTCTGAAGAACTCTCCGAGGATGGGTCTGCTTGAACCGTACTGCATCCCGTCAATTGAGATCCCAAGCGAAGGAAGAAAGATTCCCTTGACGAGCAGCTTGCTCACTTGATCGGTGATGACGATGAGGGCAGAAACAATCAACACGCGCACTCGGCAGGTCTCCGATCAGCTTAGACGTTTTTTTGCAAGCGCGGCGCGTCCACGCTCACACGGAAGGCCGGTATTCTTAAACTCGGCACATGTTGTTGCTGTTGGTACGGCAATAAGGCGCTCCTTGGGAACAAGCAGTTGGCAGGTTTTGCACAGGCCGTAGGTTCCCTCACTAATACGTACCAGCGCATCGTCAAGCTGGTTAACAAACTTGCTCCCACGGGATGCAAACAGGAATGTTTTCTCCCGCTCCATGGCATCGGTCCCCTGTTCCATGTGCAGCGAATATGTTGAGCTTTCGCTGACATACTCACCAGTGGTAACGTCCATCATGCTTTCCTTCAATGTGTCAAGCTCTTCGATCGTCTCCTTCCTCTTCTCAATGATGAGTTCCTTGAATGCCTTCACTTCTTCGGCCGTATGTTTCTTGGGCCCGAGAAGTTTGGCCATCTTATCATCTTGGACCTTCTTCGTGGCCAGTTTTGCATTCCGAACCGCCACTGCTTTTTTAAGATTTGTCTTTGCCTTCTTCAGTTGCTTTGCACGTTTGGATGCACGATCCTTCATGATTTCAACGGTGGACTTGACAACTGCTTTCGATCCCCTGGCTGCCATGCACTCTCCTTGTGTTTTTAACCTTGTGGACGACGTTCAATTCCTACTTCAACTTCCTCACCGTTGACATCAAGCTTCTGGGAATACTCACCAGGCTTGAACACATCAGATAACTCAACGGCAAGGGTTTCACTTTTGATGTAACTACTCATTGGTTGAACCGCCCGGTGAAGTTTTTCAGAACCGCGGTAGAAGAGCGCAATCCGGTCGGTCACCAGAAACCCCGCATCCTTTCGCATGTTTTGAATACGATTCACAATCTCTCTTGCAAACCCTTCGGCAACCAGCTCATCGGTCAACGCCGTATCAAGTGCAACAGTGACACCACCATCCGACCCGACGAGCCATCCCTGGATGTCCTCACGAATGATCTCGACATCTTCCTTGCCGATTGAAAAGGTGGTGCCATTCACCGCCAGCTCAATATTGCCCGTAGCTTCGAGTTGACCGATTTCTGTCGCATTGAGCTGCTTGATACGCTCCGCAACCTGCTTTACTGATTTCCCGAATTTCGGTCCGATCGATTTGAAGTTTGCCTTCGCGGACTTCCTGACGATGCCGGACTCGTCGGTAACATACTCAATCTTCTTTACATTGATCTCGTCCAGAATCATGCCTTCCATCTGGCTGACGATCTCCCGTTCGCGGTCACTGGTGACCGGAAGAATGATCCGCTGTAACGGCTGCCGCACTTTCAGATTCGACTTCATCCGCATTGCACGCACGAGCATAACGATTTTCTGCGCCCGTTTCATCTTCTCTTCGAGCGCAGCATCGATGAGCTGTCCGTTGGAAGTGGGAAGATATGCAAGATGGACAGATTCAGCATCTTCATGTTGTGCAACGATATTCAGATTACGGTACAACTCTTCACTCAAGAATGGCGCAAAGGGCGCCATGAGTTTGCTGACTGTGCTCAGGCATTCATACAATGTCTGGTATGCAGCGGTCTTGTCGCGCCCTTTTTCGCTCTTCCAGAATCGTCTCCGGTTCCTCCGAACATACCAGTTGGAGAGCTGATCTATTGTGAACTCGCTCACGCCCTTTGCTGCTTTCGTGACATCATACGCATCCATGTACGAAACGTACCGCTTCACAAGCGAGTTCAGTTCGGAAATGATCCACTGGTCGATCTCCTGGCGTTCCGCAACCGGAACGGGAGGTTCCGAATATGAGAACTTGTCGATGTTGGCGTACAGGGCGAAAAACGAGTACGTATTGACGAGCGTTCCGAAGAACTTTCGCTGGACTTCACCAAGCCCTTCTTCATCGAACATGGTGGGCCGCCACGGCGGACTCGTTGTCACCAGATACCATCGCGTTGTATCCGCGCCGTACTTCGCGAGAATGGCAAACGGGTCAACGGTGTTGCCTTTCGACTTGGACATTTTCTGTCCTTCCTTGTCAAGGATCAACTCGTTGACGAGGATGTTCTTGTACGCCTGTTTGTTGAAAAGGAACGTGCCGATGGCGTGCAGAGAATAAAACCACCCGCGCGTCTGGTCGATTCCTTCGCAGATGTAGTCTGCCGGATACTGCTCACCGGAATCAAGGAGTTGTTTGTTCTCGAACGGATAGTGCCACTGGGCAAAGGGCATAGATCCTGAATCAAACCACGCATCAATCACCTCCGACGTCCGCTTCATCGCCCCACCACATACACAGGCGAACGTTATCGCGTCCACGGATGGTTTGTGCAGGTCAAGAGGTTCTGTAACATTCTTACCTTCACACAATTCTTTAATGCTTCCTACGCATTTCTGTGCTTTGCAAGTTTCGCAGACCCAAATGGGAAGCGGTGTACCCCAGAACCTGTCGCGTGAGAGCGCCCAGTCCTTGTTCTCCTCCAGCCAATTTCCAAAACGACCCTCGCCAACTTCCGGAGGTACCCAGTTGATCTGCTTGTTCATCGTGACCATCTTGGTGGCATACTTCGTGGTGCTAATGTACCACGATTCACGTGCGTAGTAGAGAAGAGGAGTCTTGCAGCGCCAGCAATGCGGGTAGCTGTGCGTGATCGTCTCTTTCCTGTAGAGGATGTGCCGCGCTTTGAGATTTTGTATGATGAGTGGGTCGGCGTCCTTCACAAACTTTCCGGCGAAGTCCGTCACTTCGGGACCGAATTCACCGCTCTTGTTCACCGGGTGGATGGTTGGGAGGCTGTACTTCTTCGATGTCTGATAATCGTCTTCGCCATACGCTGGCGCGAGGTGGACGATGCCGGAGCCGTCTTCGGTCGTGACGAAATCCGCTTCAACAACGTAGTGGGCTTTTTGATCAACAGGATGATAATTGAAGATGCGCTCATACTCAATGCCCACAAGCGCCTTTCCTTTTATTTTCTCCAATACGGTATATTCGCCCTCCAATACACCAAGGCGCGCTTCAGCAAGAATCAGCTTCTCCTCTTTGTGCTCGACTTTGACATAGTCAACTTTTGGAGCGACGGCAAGAGCGACGTTGGAGATCAACGTCCAGGGTGTTGTTGTCCAGACGAGGAAGGAAGTGTCGGGCTGGCTCTTCAGCCTCATCTTCACATACACACTCGGATCTTTCACATCCTGATAACCAAGCGAGACTTCGTGTGAAGACAGCGGCGTCTCACATCGCGGGCAATACGGCTGAATCTTGTATCCCTTGTAGATCATCCCCTCGTCGAAGAACCGCTTGAGCGCCCACCAGACAGATTCGATATAGTTGTTCTCAAAGGTGATGTACGGCCTGGTCATATCGACCCAGTAGCCCATCTGCTCCGTCATCAGTTCCCATTCGCCTTTGTACTTCCACACCGATTCGCGGCATTTCTTATTGAACTCCGCGACGCCGTACTTCACGATCTCGTCTTTGTGTTTGAAGCCGAGCATCTTCTCGACTTCAATCTCGACAGGAAGCCCGTGCGTGTCCCAGCCGGCTTTCCGGTGTACTTGAAATCCGCGCATGGTCTTGTAACGGCACACAAGATCCTTGAGCGCTCTGCTCATCACGTGGTGAATGCCGGGACGTCCATTGGCTGTAGGCGGGCCCTCGTAGAAGGTAAAGCCGGGCTTCCCTTCACGAGTGGTGATGCTCTTCTCGAAGATGCCATGCTCTTTCCAGAACGCGAGGATGCCCTTCTCGACTTCCGGATAGGAGAGTTTCTCTGTAAGTTCTTTAAACATCAATTACTTCAATTCAAACGAAACTGAAACCTGCGCGTTGATGGCTACTTCGCCGTTCATGACGGGTGCTGCGGCAGTCGAGGCATCCATCATCATAGCGCGTCCCATGACAGGTGAAGGATACGATACCGACTCGGTAATAGTCATGACTTTACCGAGTGTTGCTCCAAGCTCCTTTGCAAGAACATCTGCCCGCGCTTGTGCGTCAGCGGCTGCCCGCTTTAGAGCGTCGCGTTCCAGCTCGCGCTGTTTGGACGACTCATACATCAACCCGCTGAAATTTGTCACTCCGCTCATCACTGCCTTGTCAAGAAATTCTCCCACCTTGTCCATCAGCTTGCCTTTGAAGAGCACCGTAAATTCATTCACGCCGGTATACCCGATAATCGGTGGAGGCTGGATGTTTCTCTGGTAGTCAAGAATAGCAGAGACCGTAACGCGAGAGGTCTGAATATCTTTTGGATCGATTCCGTATCCCTTGAGGAGAGTTAGAACTTCAGCGGTTTTCGCACTTGCCTGCTTCATTGCTTCAGAAGCAGATTCGGCTCTTGTGTTGACCTGCACGTTCAACCTCACCTGATCGGGTACGGTAGACAACTTGCCGAGGCCTTGCACGTTGATTGTACGTGCACCGGTTGGCTTGTCCTGTTGCGCGAACACTGTCGTTGCGCACATTAATAACGCGAGAAGAAATTTCATAGAATTATTTTCCTTTGAAATGGGAAACCGGATCGGATAGTACTACAACTTCTCCACAACACCCTTCATGATTGCCGTGAGCTTCGGCTCTGTCTGGCCGGCCACCGCAATGATCTCTTCGACGTTGGCAGGTTGGAGCGAATCAGGAAAACATTCATCGGTAATGATGGAGAATCCCAACACCTGCAGACCCATGTGGTTTGCAACGATATTCTCAGGAACGGTTGACATTCCCACAGCGTCGGCTCCGATGAGCCGCAAGAACCGGTACTCAGCGCGTGTCTCGAGATTCGGTCCGGGCACGGCAACGAAGACGCCGCGTTCGGTACGGATCTTCATCTCCAACGCGACTTGCTGGGCAAGAGCGATGAGCGTTTTCGTATACGGCTCCGACATATCCGGGAAGCGAGGCCCCAGGGTGTCATCATTCGGTCCGATCAATGGATTGTCGCCAAGCAGGTTGATGTGGTCGGTGATGATCATGATCGTACCACGGGAGAATTGCGGGTTCATTCCGCCTGCGGCATTGGAGATAAGCAGCGTCTTGACTCCGAGGAACTTCATCACGCGTACAGGGAATGTCACCTGCTGCATGGTGTATCCTTCGTAATAGTGAAAGCGCCCCTGCATGGCAACGACGCTCTTTCCTCCAAGAGTCCCGAAGATCAGCTTGCCTTGGTGCGATTCGACAGTCGAGATCGGAAAATGGGGAATGTTGCCGTAGTCGATAATGACTTCGGGTTTGATTTCTTTCGCGAGTCCCCCCAGACCGGTGCCGAGGATGATGCCGATGGGAGGTTGCGCCTTGGTCTTCGTTCGCAGGAACGAAACCGCATCATCAATCTGCTTGCGTAATTCTGTCATTTTCAATCGTCTTTAGGATATCATCAAGTTGAATCGAATCTTTGCCGGTTCCCTGTGATCCGTTGTTGCTTTCCATTGCATCGCCCCCCATTTCGAGTGTCTTGATGAGATCAAGTTCCGAACTAAGCAACACACGCATCCTGCCGATAAGAGAATCCCTTTTTGACTTGAGTTGACCAACATCGTGATTGAGTTTTGAAAGATCGTTATGCGCCTGGTCGAGAAGTTTGGTTGCCTTGAGTTCTGCTTCCCGTGTTATCAGCTCTGCTTCACGGCGCGCGGACTCATACGTCTTGGACATGGTCTCCTGTGCCTGGAGCAACGTTTGCTGGAGCGTTTTCTCGATCTGCCGGTAGTCTTTCAACTGGGTTTCGGTCTCCACCACCTTGTCCCGCAATTCCTTTTGTTGTTTCAGGGACTCCTCAAACTCGCTGGCCATCATGTCCATAAACGTATCGACTTCGACAGTATCATAGCCGCGCATGACCTTTTTGAATTCCTGCTTCTTGATATCGAGTGGCGTGAGTTTCATGATTGCCTCCTGTGGGAGAGTGCCCCTCTGTGTTGCCGGGTGGTTAGTTTGGCTTTCTTCGAGATCCAAAGATTGCTGTTCCAATACGGATTATTGTCGCTCCCTCATCAATTGCCACTTCAAAGTCGCCGGTCATTCCCATGGAAAGATGTTTCATCGAAACGTTGGGCTGCTGCAGTCTGGAGATTTCGTCCTTCAGCAGTCTCAACTGCCGGAACATTGGCCGTGACCCTTCCGGATCAGGAAGGAATGGCCCGATCGTCATCAGTCCGGATATCCGGATGTTTTCCATATCTGCAAGCGACTTCACAAACTCGACGGTGTGAATGGGCGCTAATCCGAACTTTGATTTCTCACCCGTCGTATTCACTTCGAGAAGGATATCGATCGTTCGTCCTGCTTTCGCTGCTCTCTGACTTATTTCCCGGGCAAGTCCAACACTATCTACCGCATGGATCAAATGGATCCAGTCGATGACATGCTTGACCTTGTTCGATTGCAAGTGCCCGATGAAATGCCATCGGATGCGATCATCATTCAGGGAGGACCTTTTTTGGAGCAATTCCTGAACATAGTTCTCACCAACGTCTGTTACACCATGTCGGACGACCTCTGCAACATGCTCTGCAGAAAAGGTCTTGCTCACGGCCAAAAGTGCTACATCTGCAGGGTCTCTTCCCGCAACCCGACATCTTTTGGCTATTCGACCCCGTATTTGCTCTATACTATCGCAGATCATCGAAAACTAAACGTCCAATATAACCCAATGGCGCCTCAAAATCAATTCAAACCGAAGCCTTTTGCGTTGTTCTCAGTCCAACGCCACAACCCGGTTTCTTGACTTAGCGTGGATTTTTGATTTACTTTGCTTCCAATGAAATGAGAAGTCGTGTCTCTTACTGTACCGACTACTTTATGAGGACATAATGGGCATACTTGATTCGTGGGATTACGATGACGACCCGGAGAATGAGGAGAGGAAGAAAGGTGATGACGAGTTCAATCGGTACAAGGACATGCTCAAAGACGGCACCTCCGGAACTTCCAGTGTCGAAGTCCTAGAGGAGTTGGTCAACTATTGTTATGAGAAAGAGAAGTACGAAGATGCTCTCCATTTTGCAAGCCAATTGTTGGAACTCATACCCTACAGTGCCGACGCATGGCAACGCAAGGGTCTGATTTTCAACAATCTTCTCAAGTACGACGAAGCCATCGAGTGCTTTAACAAGGCGTTGAGCCTCAATCCCGTTGACCCCGAGCTTCTGTGCAACAAAGGAATCACCCTCGACGATATGGGTCGAAATGATGAAGCCCTGCAATGCTTCGATCGGGCGCTTGATATTGATCCCTCCAATGATGATGCGCTCTTTAACAAGGGAATAACACTTGAAAAAACCGGCCAGTTTGAGGAAGCGGTCCGCATTTTCAGATTTGTCCTTGAAGGAAACCCCAACCACCGCGATGCATCGTATGAGCTTGGCTATTGCTACGATTACCTGGACAAGCCCGAGGAGTCTCTGAAGTGCTATGATGAACACCTGAAACTTGACCCGTACAACTACAACGCCTGGTATAACCGTGGGATTGTGCTGAACCGGATGGTGATGTATAGTAAGGCCATTGAAAGCTACGATATTTCCCTGGCCATCCATGAGAACTTTCCGGCGGCGTGGTATAACAAGGGGAACGCCTATGCAAACATAGGCCGCCTTCACGACGCGCTGCAATGCTACAAGGAAACATTGAGGTTGGATGAGAAGGATGTGCCGGCGTGGCATAATCTCGGGAATGCCTACGAAGAACTTGGTGAATACGAAGAAGCGATCAAGTGTTTTGGCCAGGCGATACGCCACGACTCTGAACATTATGAATCGTTCTTTGGGCGGGGAAGTTGCTACGATTCTCTGGAGCAATACCGCAAAGCGCTGAGTGACTACAACAGGGCTCTATCGTTTTGCAAAGACTATGCTGAGCTGTGGTATGCAAAGGCCGATCTCCTGTACAACATGGGTCGTATGCGAGAGTCTCTTATCAGTTACCGCATGGTGACAAAACTCGAACCGACGAATGCCGATGCCTGGCTGGATTATGGTGAAACGCTTCTTGAGCTGGGATACTACAAGCAATCGTTGAAAGCCTTTGAGAAATCCATCGAATCGAACCCGGGCTCTGCCGATCCGTATTACACGAAGGCAAAAGTGTTGCTCGTCCTCAATCGAACATTTGATGCAATCGAATCGCTCAAGCAATCCTTTGAATTGAATCCGGAGAAGAAAAAAGAATTCGAACTCGAATTTCCCGGTGTTCGGTCGCTCAAGGAGTTCAAAAAGCTTTTGAGTAGATGACGTTGGCAGTGGGATTGTTGGTGAGCAGAGAATTTTTTTTACTCTATCCCGTCGTACAACTCGTGGCGACGGGATTTTGTTTACATAATGGTTTGGAGATGAGGGATGCTTTCTCAGGCAGTTCTCGATAAATACGGTGCGCTTCAAACAATCCTGCGGGAGATGGGAAGTGTCGTTATTGGATATTCCGGTGGAGTTGACAGTACGCTGCTTGTGAAGGTTGCCATTGACGTTCTCGACTCATAACGAGGTACTACCGGTTGAGTTGGAGCTCCAATACACCGGTTAGCGCGTCATCAAATTCTCACAGTTCTTCCAGGTATGTCTCTGCCTCGTCTGGTTGTTCTCGGCACCGGCTTTGGTGCATTCAACCTTGTCAAGCACATCAAGGATGATTACACCGTTATTGTCGTCAGTCCCCGCAACCATTTTTTGTTTACGCCGCTGCTTCCCAGTACTACTGTTGGTACGCTTGAGTTCCGCAGCATCATTGAACCGATACGACAGGCAAAGAAGAACGTTCTTTTCTATCGCGCAGGAGATCGATACCGTGCGTTTGTACTCTTTGACTGGATCAAGACACAGGTATTTGGAAGAGATATCAGTCAGTTCTAAATCAATCACCACCATCGCTCACCCGACAACATAAGGATTGACACGCATGACATCATGGAGATTCCCCCAGGCGTTCTGGGTAGCGAACGTTGTTGAATTGTTCGAGCGCGCATCGTTCTATGCGGTGTTCATCACGTTCACACTCTTTCTTTCCAACGTCGTCGGATTTGATGACATCGAGGCAGCCTGGCTGGGAGGCTTCTATGCAGCGGGCATGTATTTTCTGCCGCCGTTTACCGGAGCCATTGCGGACAAAATGGGATTCCGCAAAGCAATGCTGCTCGCATTTTCGCTGCTTGCGATCGGCTTCTTCGCACTTGGGGCCATGCCGTTCAAACCGGTTGTTATCCCGGCTGTTGTGCTGTTGATTTGCGGTGGCTCGTTCATCAAGGGGTTGATAACAGGAACCGTTGCAAAAACTTCGACGACCGACCAACGTGCACGGGCATTCTCGATCTTCTATGGGATGGTCAATGTCGGATCGTTCTCAGGCAAGTCCATTGCCTATCCGTTGCGACTGAACCTGGGGCTTGAATACATCAACTACTTTTCTGCCGCACTCTCGTTGCTGGCGGTCGTTGTCGTGTTCCTGTTCTACAAGAATGTCAGCGCTGAAGGTGAGGGCAAGAGCATTCGGGAAGTATGGGAGGGGTTTGTTCGTATTGTCTCGAACCCGCGGTTGGTGACGCTGATACTGATTGTGTCCGGATTCTGGATGATCCAACACCAGATGTACGCGACAATGCCGAAGTATGTCTTGCGTACGGTTGGCCAGCAGGCGTCGCCGGAATGGATTGCGAACGTCAATCCCTTTATCGTTGTCACATTCGTTGTAATTATCACGCAACTCATGAGAAAGGCACAGGCCATTACATCAATGACCATCGGGATGTTGATCATGCCCCTGTCTGCGCTGTGCATGGCATCGAGTCCGACATTGGAAGCGCTACTTGGTATATCCGTTTCGCTCCCGTTCGGTCTTTCAGCTCACCCCATCACCATTATGTTGATTACAGGAATAGTGCTGCAAGGAATTGCAGAGTGTTTCATCTCCCCCCGTTATCTGGAATTTTTCTCGAAGCAAGCACCAAAGGGGGAAGAAGGCCTGTACCTCGGTTTCGGTCACCTACATTCGTTCGTAGCGAATCTGCTCGGCTTCGGACTATCGGGATACCTGCTCACGAAGTATTGTCCGGACCCGAAAACGTTGCAACCGGAACAGCTCGCAACGGCGTACGTTAACGCGAACTACATCTGGTACTACTTTGTTGCAATCGGCTCTCTCTCTGCAATAGCCCTTTTTGTGTACGCTGTGGTGACGAAAAGAATTGATGCCCGCAAAGCGGCTGGCGTATAGAATTGGAATACATCTTCGAGAATGCCATGCCCTACAAACGCTTCGATACTGAAATGATTGCCCGACCGGATGATATCGACATGAACAATCATGTCCACAACTCAAAGTATATGGACTATGTTTTGTTTGCCAGGTACGACCAGATGGGGAGATGCTACGGCATGGCAATGGACGAATTCATTAGACAGGGATGGTTGTGGGTGGTAAAGGTCTGTTACATCGAGTTCAAGCGGCCATTGAATATCGAACAGATCATCGTACGCACGTGGTTGGAATCATTTGAGAAGAGCGACGTGAAGGTGGGATTTCAGATTTTCAAGAAACAAGGCATGAAGATTTCCGCCGAAGGCTACTTTATCAACACCATGATTGATCGAAACACGGGACGTTCAGTTGAAGTCCCTGAACGGGTGATACAACAATATGCGCAGTTTGTCGAATGATGTTGTGAGGAGGAAATTCCGATGATGATGTCCTTCAAGGTAATTGCATCGACTTCTCTTTGTCTGATTTGTCTTGTGTTGTCATGCAAAGATCAGGGAGGGGAGCCTTCCGAAACCGCCCTACAGATTTCGTCCGACGGGGAGTTGTTCCACCACATTACTCAAGTTGACCCTTTCGCGTCATATACGTTATTCCCACGTGTTGACTCGGTAACAAGCGGGACATTGAATGGTTCTACCGCTCACCAACCACTTGTGCGTGTCAGTATGAATGCAAAGGCAATGTCAGCGCTACAACATGATTCGTTGCCCGCAGGCTCCGGCTTCCCGGACTGTTCAGTGATTTTCAAACAAATCATGATGGGTGATAGTATTGTGTTGTATGCCGTGATATTGAAGGCAGGCAATAATCCACTCGCAGGTAACGGCTGGCTTTGGGCGGAATTTAACCCTGACGGCACACCGTTCATTTCACTGACGCGCCGGGGTACGAATTGCGTTGCATGTCATTCTCGCGAGCGAGGACCGCAACATGATTTTGTAAGAACATTCGAACGCCAACGATAATTGGCGCTCTTCTTCATCTTGCTTCTCGGCGTTGTTTGCTCTATCTTTATCCAATTCTCGTAACAATTATTTTATGCTGTGGAACCATGATGCTGCGCTCTGCGTCTGCAATGCTTGGTGTTTTGCTGTTGATGGGATGTTCAGGGAAGGCACCGAAAGGGAAAGTCGTCTTTCAGTCAAACCGCGATGGCAATTTTGAAATCTATTCGATACAAGACGACGGCGCCAACCTGCAACGGCTCACGAACTCCCCATCGTACGATGTGTCACCATCCTGGTCGCCGGATGGTTCGCGCATTCTGTTTGCATCGGATCGCGAGGGCAACTGGGATATTTTTTCGATGCGGTCAACCGGCGAGGATGTCAAACGACTCACGTTCCCTCCGGGGGCGAACACCGCTCCATCGTGGGGGAACGGAGGAACAAAAATTCTCTTTGTTTCGTCACGGGATGCGGTGAGCGGTGAGTTGTATATGATGAACTCTGATGGAAGCAACGTCGAACGGCTCACTCGGGATTCCACAGTGAAGGACTCGCCAGTAATGACGGAGGATGGAGGCTCGGTGGTGTTTGCCATCAATGATCGCACGGGGTATTTTATTGCCTCGCTCCGGCTTTCCGACAAATACGTTGCCGGATTGACGCCATCGTCATACAACGCCGCTTCCCCTAGGATTTCGCCTGACGGCTCGCTCATCCTCTTTTCTGCATCCCATGCAGGCCATACAGGCATTTACACAATGACGCTTACCGGGGAAAACGTCAAAGATATTACTCCACCCAATGAAGATTGCCGGACGCCATCATGGAGAGGTTCAGCAAGAGAAATTATCTATTCAAAGAACAGAGGATTGTATTCACGTTCTCTTGATACGCAAAAAGAAGTGACCATTTCGACCAGGGGAGACAGTGCTCCCGATTGGGTGAGTTTCTGATCTCAGCATCTTTGATTTTCTTCCCATGAGCTTTTACAACAGACTTCGTGCAATCCAGAAGAAGAACAACAGCCTGTTGTGCGTTGGCCTTGATCCCGATATCAAAAAACTTCCCCGGCATCTGCTTGACCACAAGGACCCAGTAGGTGAGTTCTGTCGCGGCATCATCGAAGCTACACGTGATCTTGTGTGTGCGTACAAGTTGAATCTTGCATTCTTCGAAGCGCTTGGAGAACGGAGCTGGTCAACAATTCATCGGGTGCTCTCCTGCGTTCCCCCGGAGGTTGTCACCATCGGCGATGCGAAGCGGGGCGACATAGGCAATACGGCGGAGATGTACGCACGGTCTTTGCTTGAGGATTTCAAGTTCAGTGCTTCAACAGTGAATGCCTACATGGGAAAGGATTCTGTTCTTCCGTTTATCAACGACCCCGAGAGGGGAGCGTTTGTTCTGGCACTAACGTCGAATCAAGGAGCCAAGGATTTTCAGTATCTGAAGGTGAACGGGAAGCCCCTCTACGAACGTGTCATTGCACGGACGAAGAAATGGAACGACAATGAAAACGTCGGCTTCGTTGTTGGTGCAACACGTCCTTCGCAGTTGAAGCGTGTGCGGCAACTTGCTCCCGAGATGCCGTTACTCATTCCGGGAGTGGGTGCGCAGGGTGGCGATCTCACGCTTGCCGTGCGATACGGTTCCGACAAACACGGAGAGATGGCAGTCATCAATGCAAGCAGGAGCATTATCTACGCTTCGGGAGGTGAAGACTTTGCAGAAGCGGCGCGCCGTGCAGCGTTTGCGATGAGAAATGAAATGAATTCCTGCCGCGAAAAATATTGTGACCTTCCAGTGAAGTCTCCGTAGTCACCCGTACATCGTGAATGGAGGACGTTCATGAAAGCACCGCATATCCCCGAGCAATTCATTCGCCAGATCTGGCAGCATCAACGGTTCACCGCAACACACCTTCACACGTCCGACGGCCGGAAGGTGGAAGTTCTCTCTCCCGGCATATCAAACATTGACGGCGGGCCCGACTTTACCAACGCCCGTATCCGCATCGGCAATATCACGTTTTATGGCGACGTGGAATTGCATCAGGATGCTGACGAATGGGTTTCCCATCTCCATCAAAACGACCAGCATTATAATCGTGTGATCCTCCACGTGGTTCTGACTGCTCGTCCTCTCGCACCGCCGGCACGGACAGCAAGCAAGCGACACCTTCCGCTCCTGGTTCTTCACCCGTACCTTGATGACACGCTTCGCGCCGTATGGATGAAGGCGATCTCCGATGAACGCGATGATCATCGTAAAACAATTCCCTGCTATACTCTCAACGACGAAGTACCTGCCGACCTTATGGATCGCTGGATTGAGCGGTTGGCGCACGAGCGCATGGAATTGAAAATCCGTCGATTTGAAGAACGTCTCAAAGAACTTATTGACGAACGAAAGCTCGTCATTCGTGAGCCGTATCCACGGTACTATGGAAACCCGGATGAAATCCCTCCGCCGACGAGAGAATACACACGACGGGACTACGCGAACAGATCGTTGTGGGAACAACTACTCTACGAAGCGATCATGGAAGGGCTTGGATATTCCAAGAACACGGAGCCGTTTCTGATTCTTGCCCGGTCAATGCGACTGAGCGTACTGCGTCAACACGATCTGGAGGATACCGGTACCGTTATGGCCTTGCTGTTCGGTGTAGCAGGATTGCTTCCCTCAGAACGATTGCTCTCTGATAAAGATGCGCGCCTGTATGTTCGTGCATTGCGCCATCGTTGGAAAGTTCTTCGCCCTTCGTTCAAGGGACGTATGCTTCAGCCGGGCGATTGGCTTTTCTTCCGGTTGCGACCGTCAAACTTTCCAACCGCAAGACTGGCTTCAATGTGCTTCCTCGTTTCTGCCATGTTTGGCGAAGATGGATTCCGGTCTCTTATTTCCAGTGTTAAGAAGGATGGCATCACAAGTCGAGAACGTCTTGAGTCCTGCCGTGCCATGTTCACAATAACGCCGGATGAGTTCTGGCAGCATCACTATCGTCTTGACCAGCGACCGTCTTCGATGGGACTGTCGATTGGATCAGAGCGCATCAACGACCTTCTCGTGAACGGCGTTCTGCCCATCGTATTGTTGTATGCTCGTCTGTTCAAAGATCAGAACGTTCGGACAAATGCTCTCAAGATGCTTGAATCACTTCCCTCGCCACAAAAGAATTCCATTACCCGTTTGTTGCAGCAACAACTGCTCAAAAAGAAAGCGCGGTTCACTTCTGCATTCGCGCAGCAGGGCGGGATTCATCTTTTTAAATTCTTCTGCGCACCGGTCAGATGCGCCGAGTGTGAGATAGGAAGGCATCTCGACATTACCTCTAGTAGTCGATCCGAAGAGTGATGAAGCCAGTCTGTCGCGGCTTGTATTTCTTCCCCTGACTCCCTATATTTACCCCATAGAACGTATCATTTCACACGAACGAGATATCATGAACATCGTTGTCTGTGTTAATCACGTCCCTGACACTGAAACAAAAATCAAAGTTGCGGAAGACAACCTCGCTATTGACAAGGCGGGCGTCAACTATATGCTCAGCCCGTATGATGAATTTGCAATCGAAGAAGGCTTGAGGATTCGCGAGAAGTTCAAGGGCGAAGTCGTGGCAATCAGTCTCGGTGGTGATACGCACAAGGAAACGTTGCGCAAAGCATTGGCGATGGGCGTTGATAAAGCGGTGCTATTGAAGGATGACGGCGTACGGGATTCGTTTGCTGTTGCCTTTGGACTTGCTGAAGAAATCAGACTGCGGAATCCCGATGTGGTGTTGTTCGGGAAGCAATCCATTGACTACGACGATGCTCAAGTGGGAACGCTGGTTGCAGAGATGCTCAGCCTTCCATCTGTTGCCGTTGTCGTGAAGCTTGATATTCAGGAAGGAAAAGCTGTGTGTGAGCGCGAGATTGAGGGTGGGCACGAGGTTGTCGAGACAAAGCTTCCGGCAGTGTTTCTGGCGCAGAAAGGATTGAACGAACCACGGTATCCTTCACTGAAAGGTATTATGTCGGCGAAGAGCAAGCCGATTGAGGAAAAACCTGCGGCACCCACTGAAATACGCGTCGAAATAGTGCAGATGAAGAAGCCGCCGGCGAAAGGTGCAGGGAAGATCCTCGGTACCGATAAATCCGCTGTACCCGAACTTATCCGCCTACTTCACGAAGAGGCAAAAGTGATTTAGTTGCCGGATACGGCAGCCGTTCAGAGACCATAGTTTTTCAACAAGAATCATAACGGATACAATGAAGATTTTATCATTTGCTGAACAGCGCGATAACAGGTTCAAGAAATCATCTTTTGAAACCGTCAAAGCGGCCAAAGGCATAGCCGATCAACTGGGTGCCGAGTGTATAGCTCTGGTGGTTGGAAGTGGTGTGGAAGGGATTGCCGGTGCTCTCGGCGAGTACGGGGCATCCCGTGTGCTCGTTGTGGATGATCCAAAACTTGCTCAGCACTCAAACACGGCATACTCCAGGATCATTGCCGAAGTTGCATCAAAAGAAGGTGCACAGATTGTGTTTCTTCCCGCCAGCCAGATGGGAAAAGACCTGGCGCCAAGAGTTGCCATCAAGCTCAAGGCTGGCCTCGCTGCCGACTGCGTTGCGTTGAAGGCGGATGGTGGCGATATTATCGCGACGCGCCCCGTATATGCAGGAAAGGGTTTGGTTGATGTGCGAGTGAAGACGGGCATCAAGGTGTTCACTCTTCGCCCAAATGTGTTTACCGCCGGTGCGCCGCAAGGTGTTGCAGGGAACATTGAAAAGGTAAGCGTGAGTCTCGATCCTGGTGACTTCGGTAGCACCGTGAAAGAAGTGAAAGTTGCCACAGGTCGCCCGGACGTTACAGAGGCTGACATCATTGTCTCTGGTGGCCGTGGATTGAAAGGTCCGGAGAATTTCCATCTCATCGAGTCTCTTGCTGATGTTCTGGGTGCCGGTGTTGGGGCATCGCGCGCTGTTGTTGACGCCGGCTGGCGGCCGCATGATGAACAGGTGGGCCAAACAGGAAAGACAGTGTCTCCAACAATGTACGTTGCGTGCGGCATTTCCGGCGCGGTGCAACATCTTGCTGGAATGTCCTCCTCGAAGTGCATCGTTGCCATCAACAAAGACAAGGACGCGCCGATCTTTCAGGTTGCGGACTACGGCATAGCGGGAGATGTGTTTGAGATTCTGCCGGAATTGACGGCGCAATTGAAGACAATGCTGGGCAAATAGTTTTTAGACCGAGTGCAGTCTCGCGGCGCAAGCAACACCCGTAATGAATTGAGAGGAGTGTGCAGTGGATAAGGTACAGGTTGACATACTCGGTCTCTCGACAAACCCCGCCAGTGGTGGAGCCTACGCGCTCATCCTCAAGGAAGTCAATGGTAACCGTCGGCTTCCGATCATTATAGGTGCTGCCGAGGCGCAATCCATCGCGCTTGAAATGGAGGGCATCAAACCCCCAAGACCGTTGACGCATGACCTTATCAAGAATATTATCACCTCGTTTGGCTCGGAGTTATCCGAGATCATCATCGATGAACTGCGTGATGGGACATTTTACGCAAAACTTAGCATCGACAGCCAGCTTATCGACTCGCGACCCAGCGATGCAATCGCTCTTGCGGTCCGCTATGGCGTACAGATTTATGTGGCAATGAGCGTCATGGAAGAGGCGTCTTTTCTTCCGGAGGAGGAGGAGGAAGAGGCAACAGCGTTGCCCAAGAAAGAGAAAGCGAAGCAATCTTCATCACCGCCCAAGATGACGAAGCTCGAACAGTTGAATGCACAGTTGAAGGAAGCAATCGAGAAGGAGAACTATGAGAAGGCGGCGCAGATCAGGGATGAGATCAGGAAGCTCGAATTGCGAGATTGATGTCGGCGTGAATCTGAAACAATCCCAAGCCCTCCATGTCGAGGGCTTTGATGTATTAGGATGTGGACTTGACCAGTTTTGCCATTTCCCTCACTGCTCTTTCCAATCCAACAAACACCGCTCGTGAGACCAACGCGTGGCCAATGCTCACCTCTTCAATGTGTTGAATCTGTTTGAAAGGTATGATGTTGAGATAATTCAGTCCATGCCCGGCGTTTACTCCAAGGCCCAATCCAACAGCAAACTCTGCAGCAGAGCATACAATGTCAAGTCGTTCGTGTTGCTCGCGTTCATTGCGTGCGTTGGCATACTCTCCGGTGTGAATTTCTATCTTGTCCGCGCCGATCTCGCGAGCGGCCTCAATTTGTTCGCGGACAGGATCCACAAACAGGCTTACTTCAATTTCATGTTTCTGGAGTTCCTTGATGACGTCGCGGAGATGGTGCCTATGTCCTCGAACGTCCAGTCCGCCTTCCGTGGTAAGTTCCTCCCGCCGTTCCGGCACCAGCGTTGCCAGTTCCGGCAATGTCTCGATGGCAATCCTGATAATCTCGTCCGTTGCAGCCATCTCCAGGTCAAGTTTGGTCTTGACTGTTTCTCTCAACAAGCGCAGATCACGGTCGTTGATGTGCCGGCGGTCTTCTCGAAGATGGCACACAATTCCCTCAGCACCTGCAAGTTCACAAATGTGTGCGGCAGTAACAGGGTCAGGCTCAACCCCCCCTCTCGCTTCGCGAAGAGTTGCAATGTGGTCAATGTTCACAGTGAGTCTCATATAATCTCCTCGTCTATGCCTGCCTTCACTCGTTCCTCCTTACAACCTCGTTCTGACAATAAACTGCATCCTGTCCGGTCTCTTGCTCACCAGTTGCACTCCGGCGGGTAACACGATCATTGCATCGGTATATCCAGTGGAATCACTAAGGATGGTGCCATAATCAACAGATGCGCGGAAACTATCGTTGGTAAGTACGGCAAGCTGTTCAATCCCCCCCCGGACCACGATGTCCATTTTTGGAGGAATGAGGATCACTTCTTTGTTCGGTGGAACGGCAAGAATTGCCACGGGCAACCCCGTGATGGGTTTCTCTGCAAATTGTTGTACATCAATTCGTACGCGCACGGCGCGTGGCGAAAGAGTCAGATAGTGAGATGTGGAATCGGCGAGAATGATTTCTGCATCAAGAGAAGAGGTGATATCAGCAAACGTTGCATGTGCAGTCGGCCAGGAGGAAATTGTCGAGAGGAGAGATGCGGCGCCGCCGACCGTGATACTTTCTGGCGAGATCATGACCGGGCCGACCTGTCCATACCCTGAGCGGAACACGATAGCTGCATTGAGCACTGCAGGTACTCGCCGCTGCGCATACCTGTCAAAGGCAATGAATATTGACTCGGGCTTCATGTCGACAGCTTGAATTCCATGTGGCATCGTGATACGATCGACAATGTCACCGAGCGTCAGCACACGTCTGTCAGATTCAAGTGAATTCAAATCGATTCTGCACAGCGGATCGGCCCCGATCATGAATGCCGCGCTACGCCACCCGTTGCCACGAAGTTTCACCTGAACAGCTTTCGGGAATGGCGAGGCAATCGCCTTGTCTACGGGAAGATGTTCGATCACAAGAGGCATTGAGGTAGTGATCAGGTACTCGTAACTCATGTTGACCGATACCCAAAGCAGGGCTGCAGAGAGGGTTGTGGCCAGAATAATATGGATCCGCTTCTTCGTCATCACCCGCATGTCTCAACACAAAAAAACTCCACCGATGTGCACCGATGGAGTTATGCTCTTCTCGACAACGTTAGTGTCCAGATCGTTTCTTCAGAAGCTCGTCGATCAATTGTTCTTTGTTGGCCTTTGAGATTTCCCGTCCTGCAATACCGAGTCCCCCTTCATTGCGCGCCACCGTTCTCAGTTGCGGTACGGTCATTCCTTCCAACTGCTTCCTATACTCGTCGAATTCCGTGCTCGGCACAAATAATGTCTGTTGATCGGATGGCGGATCCGCCTGCTTCTCCTTTTGTTTCTTCTCCTTCACAATTGCTGGAGCTTCTTCGTGAAGTTTTTCCGGCCTCCGGACATTTTGCAGAATGTGTTCGATTTCTGCGGCGGGTCGCGGAATGACGTGCGTTGCGATGACCTGTCCGACGCGCGCTGCTGCAGCGCTGGCGGCATCAACCGCTGCCTTAACCGCTGCCACTTCACCGATGATTTTGATTGTGACAAAGCCGTTCTTGATGTATTCCGAGCCGAGAACGTGAACGTTGGCGGTCTTTACCATGACATCAGCGGCCTCGATTGATCCAATGAGACCGCGCGTCTCAACCATCCCCAACGCGTATTCAAGCATCTCCATGAGGGCTTATCCTGGAAGGCTGCGCCAGACGGGGCGCAGCATGAAATGAAGGTCGCAGCTACTTTGCAGCGGGACGCTTCGGAAGAATCATCTCCACGTCTGCATGTGGACGTGGAATGACGTGGACGGAAACCAGTTCGCCAACGCGCTGTGCTGCTGCGGCACCGGCATCTGTTGCGGCTTTTACCGCTCCGACGTCGCCACGCACCATCACGGTGACATATCCGCCGCCAATAACTTCCTTGCCGATCAGCGTTACCCGCGCTGCTTTTACCATGGCATCAGCAGCTTCGATGGAGCCGACGAGACCTTTGGTTTCAACCATCCCCAGAGCATCTAATGACATATCCGCCATGTGGGAGTTTCTCCTTAATTGGATGAGATGAGCGAATGGATTCGAATTAGAACACTCTGAATATACCCAAGGGGGAGCACATTGTCAACTTTGTGCCGGTGCCACCTGCTCCCGCTTCTTTCCACCGAATCTGGAGCGAATAGCCGGAGTTTGCCAGAGTCCTACCACTATACACAAGAATGCAACACCCCACGCAGCACGTGAAAGGTTCCATCCCGTTTCATACAAAGGAGGATCGAACTTGAACACAACGTCATGCTTGCCTGCGGGAACGACTATCGACCTGAGGATGTAATTTGTCTTGAAGATTTCTGTTTCGTTGCCATCAACGTACGCTTTCCATCCGGCAGGATAGTACACCTCACTGAGTACAAGTAATGCCGGTGACGACGTGAATGCTTTGATGGCAATCTCTCTCGACTTATAGTCTGTGATTTCTGCTGACGTACTGTCCGGTGCCGTTATTTCTTGAGGCAACGGTTTCTCTATGACAGCCTTTTCGCCCCCATTGAATCCAGCGGAGTTGAGGGTGCCAAATACCTCGGTCTGGTTTTTTGCAACGTCAACATGCTTCACGAAGAACGCACGCGGTAAAACAGTACGATTCAAATAAGTAGCCTTTTTTGTTGCCTGGTCAACGTTGACGAGTTGAAACCGATCCTCAGGAAGTTGAAATTGGCCGACGATGTACTTCGCGTTCAACATATTGAGGATGTTCATGTTCAACGGAAAGCTCGGGTCCGGCCCTTGTCCAATACAAGAATCGAGCATGGTCTGATAAATCTTGAGCTTGGCCGGGCTATACCCGCCGATGGAATGCAAGCCGTGGTATGCGAATGTATTGTCCATGAACAAGGCGCCACCAACCGGCAGCGGTGCAACACGGAACAACCCTGGTTGTTGTTTCAGGAATAGAATTGTTGCATCGGGTTGGAAATTCTGTTCCAATCCCTGAGCGGGCTTGGGGTTGATAAACTTCGTATCCACGATAACAAGATCTATGAGGAGGATGGCAATAAGTGCCGCGCTGAATGTTGTATCACCAATCTTCTTGTTCAGAAATGCAATGATGGTTGCTGCTGAGGCCCCAAAGAGAAATACAAATTTGACATAATCTTTCCACAAAAAATCAAAGCGCATTTGCTTCAGTTGTGGAATGATTTGAGCCGCTTGCTGGCCATACTGTTGTTGCAATTCCCGTAATTCCCCCTCCCTCGAAAACATTGATCCCGAAAGCGTCTCAAAGATCGATGATTTGAAAAGAAACCCAATGATCATCAGAGCCGCCAATCCGCCGGCAACATATGATAATCCTTTCTTCAGCTTTTCGATCTCAGCTGCCCTGGATTTCTCAAGGAGGAACGACATCCCATACGCCGCGAGTACTCCGACGGTGAACGGGACGAGGTGAAGGATCATCGATGGTATCCGGAACTTGTTGAAGAACGGCAGGTACTGAAACAGCAGATTATAAAAGACGGAAAAGTGCTTGCCAAACGACATCAAAAAAATGATCAATGTGAGAAAGGCGAAGAACACGGTCATCCTGTTTCGCTTGTACGCGAGAGCGATTACTGCCAGAAGGATGGGTATGATGCCGATGTACTCAGTTGTTGTATGGAACGGCATCGTTCCCCAATAGTAAGGAGACTGAAATCCAAAGAACGAAGGGATGAGAAAATTGATTGTCTCCCAGGGATTCCATGACCAGTTCGTCGCATACTCATACGTGAGACCCCCTGTTGAACCCGCTGTTCCGCCGCCCCGGATGGAGTACGTGGTGTACTCATACACAGAGAGATACACATATGATGAGATGCACAACCCGATAAGCAACGCTCCTGCAAACAGCGCAGTCTTCTTTGCTACAAGAAGCTTGTCGTTCTTGAAGTCCATGATGATCGTGTACAGCAGATACATCCCCAATACAATGAACACATAATACACGATCTGCATATGGTTGGCAAACAACAGTGTCCCGATCGCAGCGGAGAGAAGTCCGAAGCTGAGCAGGTCCCGTCTCTCCAGAAGTACGTGGGTCAGAAGAACCACGACGGGGAGGTACATGAGAGCGATCAGTTTTGAGCCGTGTCCTTCACCGGCCAATCCAATGGCGTTTGGACTGAGCATGAACGTAATGGCAGCGAACAGCGCGATGGCGTGGGAGAACTTCCAGACACGCATCAGGAAAAACATGAATATCCCACCCAACAGATAGTGGACGATGATCCATCCCCACTTGGCGTTGAGGTAGAGTACGTTGAAGATCTTTGATGCGGCAGTGCCGAGATAGTTGACGTTGTGTGGGAGGTACGCAACATTGCCGAACGTCGGCATGCCGCTGAAGAAGTTCGGCATCCACAGTACGTCGACACCCTCAGCTTCTTTTATCTGATCGCCGGCATGAGCATAACTGAGCGCAGTTGCCGTATCTCCGGCATCAGCAAATGCCGCATTGTCAAAGACAATCCCCCGGAACAATACGAGCGTGATGAGATAGAGAAACCCAATGCAGAGCAAATCCTGTTTCGTGGGTGAGAGTGATGTAAAAAAGGATGTGTTTTGCTGCCCTTGCCGGGCAGGTGCTTTTCTGGCTTTTGCCATCTTCAGTCTGAGTCTAGTTGTGAGAAGAGGGAAATGAGTTTGCTGGAGAAATGCTGTCGGTCGAAATCCTGGAACCGTTGACGTGCAATGCGGCGCATGGTGTCCCTTCGTGCGGGGTCCCTGACAAGCAGCGTGGTGTGTTCGAGAAGCTCATCCAGCGTATTCCAAAGATAGCCCGAATTGCCGTGAGAAACAATCTCTTTTTGGCCGCCACGATTCACGACAACGGGTACACAGCCTGCAGACATCGCCTCTACCGTTGACATTCCGAAATGTTCTGTTCGCTCGGGGAATCGTTTTTCATCAACCCCATAGCCCGCTGCATGCCAGAAGATTTCTGCCTGGTTGTAACAGCGTTGAAGATCCTGGTATGAACTGTTGACATGGAAATAGATCGGATGTCCTGTTGCAGCGGCCCGTAATTCTTCCAGATACTGTTGCGAGGCACTATCCGTTCCGCAACTTCCTGCAAGATGGTAGGTCCAAGAAGTATTTGGCAGCCGCTCGCGCAATTTCTTGAATGCCTCGACCATGAAGTCATATCGCTTATCATTGTAGAGTCCCCTGAAGAATCTCCCCACGCTGAGAATGGTATTTTCCCTCTTTTCCTGTTGAGCGAAGTCATCAATTGCGGGGTACAACACGTGGGCATTGACGCCATGTCTGTCGTGGAGAATCTCTCTCACGAATTCCGAATACACGAGCGTGATATCTGACGCCCGTGCATCGTTCAACAATACGCGGCGATAGATGTCCTTCACCGCTTCTTTGACATTTCCCTTCAACAGTTTGGCGAGGATCGTGGCCTGCCTGATTTCGCCATAAGGAATCTGCAGCACATACACATTCTTTTTCGCGTGGTTGCCAAAGGGTTTGAAGTTGGACACCACGATTCCGATATCAGCCGTCGAAAGAAAAGCGGGTACTTGTCTCGCAGAGGTTGCCTGTACCTGCACGCGTTCGAGTGAGAGGTTGAAATATTTGGCGAGAGTTTCTTTTGTAAGAGAAGGCCGGTCGACGAGGAGAGTCACGTCATACGTGCCGGTTTTAGAAAGCACATCGGCGAGAGTGCAGATATATTTCTCGCCTCCTCCGAAGGTGTGCCAACTTGCATTGTATATGAAGACCCGATTCGTCATTTCTTCAGCAACTCCTCAAGCCGCCCCCTACCATTGTTGCCGGTGTAGTTACGTAATCCATCAACGATGCCATACCAGACAGCCCGGGTACCTAGGGCTGAATGCCACTTCATGCTCATTCTAATGAGGTGTCGAACGAAGTAGTATGTGAAGTACGGAAGGTGCCATAACCATCGTGAAGCGCGACTATGTTTCCGGACAAGCATGATCTTGTTCCGCATGGAGAAGTACAAATAAAACGGACTGTCGATCTTGTTTGTGACGGAGACCTTGTGCCAGATTCTCGAACGTGGGTTGTACATGATCCGGTATCCCAGCGTCTTCATACGGATGCACCAATCGGTATCTTCTTGATAAATAAAAAGAGAACGATCAAGCACCCCTACCTCTTCGATGATGGTGCGCGGTACAAACAGCATGCAGCCCGAAGCAAAGCCGGTGTCTTCAATTATATCATACTGTCCGGTATCAGTTTCTCCGATCCCTCGATGATTCGCGTACGCCTTATCGACGTCAAGGATGCCACCCGCGTACCACAATTTTTGTTTAGCTGAAAATAGATAGATCTTGCCGCACTGTGCGCCAAGTCGCGGCTCCGAAGAAGCCAGTTCCACAAGAGGTTGGATGAAATCCTTGTCCACGATCGTATCATTGTTCAACAACAAGACGTATTTTGCCCCTTGCGCGAGAGCAATCTCCATCCCGATATTGTTACCGCCAACGAAGCCGAGATTATCTTCAAGGCATCGGTACGTAACCGAGGGGAATTGTTCATGAAGTCGTTGGCCGGAGCCGTCAACCGAGTTGTTGTCGATGAGGATGATCTCAACGGAATTGTACGAAACCTGAAGAAGGGAGTGGATACATTCCCGAGTGTGTTCCTCCTGATTGAGGTTAATCAGGATGATAGCAACTTTGGGCATCATGGGAGAGGCAGCATCTGTACGGGATAGTCTTTCAAAGAGGGCGGGCGCGCAAGAGATGTTGAAATGTGAGGAAATCCTCAAGCTGGCCGAAGCAGAGGACATTCACAAGCTTCATCTTTTTGCTTGCAACGATCTTTGGCTGGTGATATTCCACTCTGAATCCTGAGCGGTGCAACAGTCCCTTCATTGTCGTGAGCGAAAAGAAGCGAAGATGGGTCCGGTCGAACAAGCCATAGTCATCATACTCCCATCCGCTGAGTATCTTGAGGAAGGAGGTGTAGTGTCTGATGTTCGGAATGCTGCACACGATAACGCCGTCCCGTTTCAGGTGTAGCTTGAGCTTGCGCAACACGGCTTCCGGGTCTAAAAGATGCTCAAGGATATCGCCGAACACCATGCAATCGAAAGTCTCTTTGGGAAACGGTATCGTCATCGTTTGAAGATCGCCGATGAGCACTTCGTCCAGCAATGCTTTTGCTTCTTCCGCAACAGAAGGAACATATTCAATGCCGAAGACCTTTCTTCCCGGTAGCCCGGTTTTCAGTGATGCGCCGAGTCTTCCTTTGCCACACCCGACATCGAGAATCATCATAGCAGATTGTGGAACCAGACGGGCGATCTCCGGTCGTTCGTTCTCATAGTAACCTTCTTGTGCTACGCTTTCATTCATGCAGCAATGCCTCGTAGTGATCTTTCATCTGGAGCGCCACTTTTTTTGCATCAAAGAGTTGTTCGGCCCTCGCTCTTCCTTTTATCCCAAGTTCATCCCGTAGCTGGTCTGCAGTGACGAGATGTTCAATAGCATTGCCCAATGCGATGAAATCGTTGGGTGGAACAAGCATACCGGTGTCCCCGACAACCTCCGGAATGGATCCGCTTGTCGTTGAGATCACCGGTTTGCCGCACGCCATGCTTTCCACCAATACATACCCGAATTGTTCCTGCCACTCTCTCGCGGGCTGGCTTGGCAGGACGAACATATCTGCGAGGTTATGAATTGCGGGCATCCGCGAGTATGGGTATTGACCAATAAGCCGGACATTATTCTGGAGGCCAAACTGTGCGATGAATGATCTCACGGTGTGTTCCTCCGGACCATTCCCCGCAATCAACAATTTGATGTTCGTTGTCTTCACACGTTGCAACACACGTTTGAACGCACAGAGGAGATCATAGATCCCTTTTTGTACGTACAGGTGGGCAACGAACAACACCACCGTATCATCCACAGTGCAGCCAAATTGCCCAAGCAACCTCTCGTCTTTCGGTATCGGACGAAAGTGCTGGATGTCGATACCCGGCATTTGTGCCCGAACTTTTTCGGCAGGAGCACCTTCAAGTATGAGCACTTCCCTCGCCCGCTCAGTAATGGCAAGAAACAAATCCGCCTCCTGAAGCACGATGCTCTTTAAGTGTCGTGTTGCCGGCAGGTTGAAAAGAAACGGGATGTTCTCCCACACCGTGACAACCAGCTTGAACCGGTGTGCTCGTTTTGCGCAAGCAGCCTGATAGGAACAATAATAATACGATTCTGCCGTGTGGACGATGTCAAAACCACGAAGCGCCGGCGCGAGGCCCTGGAGATCGTGATAGTCGCCGAGAATGTTGTAGAATGCTTTTCTGAGTACCCGCGGTGTAGCGAGTTGACCCAACGATACCAGTCTTCGGACTTCGAATGGGATTTCCCGGACATCGAAGTTGTGCCCTTTACTGGTAAACCCCACAAAATCAAACGAGTCCATCAGTGGAACAAAATTCTGCATCTCCCAACTATTAAGGTTGGGGCCCCTGACAAGTGCGACACGTTTTTTCACGTAAGCGAGTTCGGAGTTCTTGAGAATGACGAGCCAAAGTACGGAGAATTCAGCTAAGAAAAAAGAAGCCATCCATATGGATGGCTTCAGCAGAAACATGCGTTTTTCTAAATCAAAGGAATGTGCGCTCAGTGAATTGGATGAAGAGCCGCTCTTGAAATTCGAATCTCATCAATGCTGCCCGTAAAATAGGTTGGAAAAGTAGAATTCACCCATCGTCCAATTGTCAGCGGCTCAGTGTTTGCCAATGCTGTAGAGTAGTTATCCGTAATCGGTTGCACAGCAAGTGAGTCATCAACGTATAGAAAGAGCTTTCCCTGGCCTCTATCGCGAACCAATGCTGCGTGATGCCATTCGCCATCATTGTATTGCCTATTGCTTGTCAATGTTGGCCCACTAGCGTTTTCTCCCACTAGAACCCGAATCTTCCCATTCACCATTTCGATAAGATAGCCGGGTAAGGGGGCACACCCTTTTCGAATGATTTCCTGGAGGTTCGAAGATGAAGTTCTGCACCAAACCCCAATTGTAAAACTTTGATGAACTCCAAAATCAAACATACCATCAGAAGGATTTGGAACATTAAGATAATCGCCTGAGCCATTAAAACTCCTCGCATTGCCAAAGCGACCCTGCACAATTGTTGTCCCCGAAGCCGATGCATTGTGCCCATATCCCGAAACATCACCAACAATGGATCCAGCGGTCTCGTCTATATGCCAGAGGGCAACGGTAGGATCCGGGGTCGCCGCCCCCCATGTAACAGCAATGACAATCCGTCCGGTCGTTGGCATCAACTGAAGTGAAACATTGGATGTCTGTCCCGGAAGAACATCGACATCTGTTTCACCTGAATATCGCACGACTTGGGCTGAGTCCCGTGCATCAATCCTGAGATGCCATCTCCCAACAGGCACTTCGTCGAAACCTCCTGACGCGCCTGTATCCGAAAGGGATAGACTCAGAGTTCGGTCAGAATAGCCTGACCGCGAGAGTTTGGCAAGGACACTGGTAATTCCCGGTGGCGCGCTTTCAAACTTGAGAAACATATCTCCCGAGCCCGACCGCTGCCCCGTTGAAGGGTCAATAATTGTACCGCTGTTATTGCATGAGATCGCGAACATCAGGGTTACTATGGAAATGCCCAAGGTTGTTTTCATGGAAGTCTCTTCCTATTTTGTTGTCCGCTACTTTAGTTATCCTTTTTTGTCGTGGCGAAACTTTCCATTGAAATAATTGCCGTTGAAAAATCATTGACCCGATTGGTATAGCGACTGAATCTCAGTTTGACCAAGAGCCCGCGTATAGATACGAACCTGATCGATGGTTCCCTGCCAGGCTCCGAAGCCGTGTTGCCTCCACCAGTCAAGCCATTCGGGGGCGTAAGAACCGACAGAACTTGCATGGGTACTTCTTCCGCTATTGAGAGGGGAGTTGCCAATACCGATTTGTGAGCGCAATGTCCCATTGACCCAGAGCTGCATGGAGCTACCGCGACGATAAACTGCTGCGACGTGTGCAAATTCTCCCATGATCGCAGGTGCGTCGATCTTTGGTTCCGAACCATCTGCAGGATGAGCACCAAAGGTAAAGGAAGAGTCTCCGACCTGGAGCCATGCCTCTCCGGTTCGTGCCCCGAGATACACACACAACCTTCGTCTGACAATGTCGTTTGGTTTTAACCAGACCGAGATGCTGAACTCAGAAATGCCGGCAGGGATAATATCGGGAATGTCTATATGATTGTTCCAGCCGTCAAAAGCATATGCCCGGTTCTGAGTCCCTGACCGATCTGTTGTCAGGGCGGCCCCGCTGACGATTCCGTGATTACCATGTCCACTTTGATCGTTTGAGTTACCGTTAAAGGGGAAGTACAGCACAAGAGTGGGATCCGGAGGGGGCCCTCCCCACGTAACAGCAATGACGATGCGTCCGGTTGTTGGCATAAGCTGGAGGGAAACATTGGATGTCTGTCCCGGAAGAACATCGACATCCGTTTCACCCGAGTATCGCACTACCTGGGCTGAGTCTCGCGCATCAATCCTGAGATGCCATCGCCCAACCGGCACTTCGTCGAAACTTCCAGAGGCGCCTGAATCCGAGACAGACAAACTCAGAGTGCGATCAGAATAGCCTGACCGCGAGAGCTTGGCAATCACGGTGGTAATTCCAGCGGGGGCGTCAGCAAATTTCAATAGCATATTCCCAATAGATTCTGTTTGTACAGAAGGATCGGGAATGGTGCCGGTGTCGTTACAAGAGATGGTAACGAATAGCATTGCACATAAGCATAGCGCTGTTATTTTCATAAGAGTTTCTCCTTGGTTATTGCGCCACCTGTTTTTTTCTCGGAATAATACACGAACCGGCCTTGCCGGCAGACCGCCATCATTACGATTAACCGACGCTAGTCCTGTGTGTTGAACTATTGTTCAGGCGGCGGTGAGATAAAATTAAGGGGAGTGAGAAAGAGCATTGAGGCGTAAGACTGTTAGAATATAGATTTTGCGCACGGCAATGTCAACATCGCAGGTCTTATTATGGTTTGGGACAGCACCCATATTGCCCTTCAGCTCTTACTCGAATTTGCGGAAATGGCGGCCCAATCTGAGTAGAAATGAGGAGAGAAGAATTGAAATGGCCAACCCGAGTCTCTTGAGTACCGTCCTGGTGTTCACTGACCGCATTTTCGTGTTGAATCGAACAGCGGAAGAATCATTCTCCTCAACCCGTAGCTTTATCATTCCCGCCCACTCATATTGGACGTAAAAGTCCTCAAAGTGAGTGTCGACAAACTCTGCAAAGTTAAGATCGCTCGCATACATTCTGTGGAAATAGTCACCGAACGAGGAATCTTCCTTGCGGGGGCGCATAACGATCGTGTCAGCTTCGCAATGCACAATCCATTTGTGGAATGGCCAGCCAAATGTTTTTTCTCCAAGCTCTGATGGTGTTTCGATATATCCTGCTTTTGCCACCCGCGTAAGCTCTCGAACAAATCCATGCGGGTCATCCACGTGTTCGAGAATGTGTGATGTGATGACATAATCAAAGCTCTTACCCTTGAATGGTAGTGCCAGCCCATCGGCAATGACAAACGGGCGGGAGTCGATTACGATATCATCTCCTTCGGACCGCTCCGTATTATCTGCAATGAATTTGTCACAAAGAACATCGGATCGTTTACGCGGTCTATTGCCGCTGCCAATTTCCAGGACACGATCAGTTGGTGTTATCTTGAGCATGGTAATTACCTGTTAAGAACTTTTGAGATGACTTCCCGCTCCTGGTCGCCGAAGACACGGGTAACAAAGAGCAACGATCCGTAGATGCAGACTCCAATGATGATGACCAGGGCAAGCGGGAGACTTTGAAGAACATACACCGAGATTCCCATAACGATTGCCGATCCGATGACCTTTCCAAATAGAGCAACGTCGCTAAACGTATAACCAATGTGTGCAGCATAAACCATCAGGGTAATAAATAGAACCACATCTGTTGCCATTGTTACCACGGCTACTCCAACGAATCCAAATATTGGAATAACGAGGATGCTGGCGATCAATGCTGAGGCCGCCACGCCAAGCGAGTTCCACATACAGAACTTCTGACGGTTCAGCGCAAGCAGAAAGGCGTACACAATCCAGGCAAGATATCCCAGGGAATTCCCGGCAATAAGAAACCGAAGGACAGGAACGGCGGATGCAAATTCTGGCGGATAAAAAACAGCGATGATCCTGGGTGCAAGAATAATCGTGCCGACAGCAAGGGGGATGGAAATCTCGAGCATGACGCGCAACGAATCCTGAAGGGCTTTCGAGAGTTTATGAGGAGCAGTTGTGAGGAAACCTGAAAAGACAGGAAATATGATTTGTATAAACGCCGTGGGTATGAGAGTGAGAATGGAAATCAGTTTGAAGCCTGCACTATACAGCCCCACCGCTTTCTCTCCACTATAGTACTTTAAGACCGTCGGTCCGATGAATGTGTAGGTCGATATTCCAAAAGCGCTCACAGCCATTGGTGTTCCTTCTTTCAGCATCAGCTTCCAGGAAGCAGAGTCGAAACCGTACTTTGGACGACCGATGAGCCGATAATACCAGCCGACCAGAATCCCAAGATTGATGAGTGAGACTGCCACAGTCAATGTCAGCGCAATGATGACACTGGGAAACGACGGTATCATCAAAATGATCGCGCCGGAGATAATCGCATCATTGGCAATATTGGCAATGGAAACGGTGATCATTCTACGGTGTGCCTGGAATGCACTCAGGAACACCATCGAGATACCGTTGATCGCAAGCGCAACCGTTGTTAGTAACACCGCCCAGTTAGTCACTGTATCGAATCCCGAAAGGAGCGTAACAAGCCCGACGGGAAGAGCCGCAACAAACACTATCGAGACCTTCAGAACAATTACATTGCCCATGAGTTCATTGCTGCGGGAAGGATTACGCGAAATCTCGCGCGTCATCAGTTGTGCCATCCCGAGATCGAACAGAGATTGGAACAGGGCTGTGAAGTACGCGGCAAAGTTGAGTACACCGAAGTTGGCAACGCCGAGGTACGTCGCGAGATAATTCAATCGCACCATTCCAAGCAACAGCCCCACCGCCCTGCCGAAGAAGAGGGCGGCTGTGTCGAGCGTTATTTTTCTGGTTTGAGAAGTCATCAGGCGCGGCCCAGACGGTTTTTCAGAAACTCTTTGATGTCCTTGGTGTGTCCAAGGACTTCACGAATGTTGAGGGGAATACGCTTGTTCATCTGGTATATGGTTAGCCAGGCCAGTACAAACGATGAGAGGATGTAGCCAAGCGTTGCACCGAACACACCCAACAATGGAATGCAGATCAAATACAGCGCAACGGATGCGATCAACGACCGAATGCTGACGACAAATCCCACGCGTGCTTGTCCCAGCCCAAGCAACGTGTTTGTTGCAACCGCGGTAATGGGAACAATGAACGCCAGGACTGCAAACAACTGCAGCATGGGAACCGCTTCAATGTAGCGCCCCTGGTAGACAATGCTGACGAGTGGCAACGCTGCACCAATGAAGAGAACGCACACAGGCAGCATTCCTATGGTGGAAAATAGGATCGCTTTTTCCAACAGCACCTTGAGTATGCCGGTCTCTCCCTTGGATGACAACCGGGATACTGCGGGAAAAATGAACATCTGCACGACTTGAGTAGCCATGTCATATACCCTGACAAACACCTTGACCGAGTTGTAGACTGCGACCTGTACGGGTCCTGCGAATGCAGAAAGAATGAATGAGTCCGACTTCGTGCTGAAAAGAAAGCTGACAATACCCCCCAGGGAATAGCGGCCGTAGTCCCACAACTTGTTCACATCATTGCGGCTCACGCGCAGCTTTACTGAAAGCATCGACCACGAAAGACAGGTACTGATAATGGAGGAGGCTGAAAGGGAGATGATGTTGATGACAATCAGATCGAGAGCGGTGTCAAACTTGTTCATCTTTGAAACAACATACACAAGCACGGGGGCGCCGATGAAATGGGCAGCATCAGCCCAAAAGATCTCTTTGATCCTGAAGTGCGCCTGGAGCAACACAAGTGTGAAATTACGCATCAGTGAAGCAATAAGCATTGCCGGAACGTAGAGCAATAACGGAGCCAGCATCGGTGAATTAAGCATGACGCTCAACGGCAACCGAATTGCAACGATGATCAGGGCGCAAGCGAGTGTAAAGACCGCATGCAGCATAAACCCGGCACTTACGATGCCGCCGCTTTCGTTGTTTTCTTCAGAGGCGAACTTCAACAGTGGTTGCAGCGCGAACCCCTGCGCCAGTCCCGAAATGATCAGAAAGATTTCCTGAACCAGGACGAAGTTCCCGAACTCTTCCTCCGGCAGTACACGAATAACGAGGACGATGAATGCAACGCCATAGAACACCGGCAGCCCCTTGTCGGCAAGTCCCCAGATTCCCTTGCCAAGGTATTTGCCAAGTTCCATCTGCTATTCCGCCCAGCTTGGTGGCAGGTTCCTGGTGATTTCAATATTGGAAAACTTCTTGCTTTGGCGCGAGCCAACAGCTCTTGCCCACGCCGCCATTGCGTGTATGCCATCGTTCAACGAATGGTTTGTTCCGGTTCCAAACACCCGCTGAACCTTGGTATGATCGGAATACGCGTGCGTCACTTCGTTGCGAGCTTGCAGATGCTGTATGTTGGGCTTCACACCAAATTCCTTGCAGACGGCTTCGGCGAGTTTGTTCACCGTAAAGACGTCATCTGCGCCGATGTTGAAAACCTGATTGCGCGCTTCTGGTACTCGAATCGAGTTTGCCATCACGGGCGCAATGTCGCGTATGTAGCTGAACGCGCGCGTCTGTTCCCCATCACCAAACACTGACAAGGGTTTCCCCTGCATGATCTGGTTCATAAATATGCCTACAACATTCCGATACTTGTCACCGATGTTCTGATATTCGCCGTACACGTTATGTGGTCGAAAAATGATGTAGTCAAGTCCAAACATGTGATGGGTTGCTTTCAACTCTTGCTCGACCGCAAGTTTTGCGATCCCGTATGAATCCTCCGGCGTGGGAATCATCTCCTCCCGCATCGGAAGTTGGCCGGGGCCGTACACGGCGATCGAAGAAGTGAAGACAAAGCACTTCACGTTATGGTTCACTGCGGCGTTTATGAGATTCACGCTCCCGATAAGATTATTCTCGTAGTTGAATCGCTTTATAAAATGACTCAACCCCTCTGCCGCATAGGCTGCAAGGTGGAACACATACTCGATCCGGTGCTCCTTGAATATTTTTGCCACGAGAGGAACATCGGTGATGCTTCCTTCCACAAATATTGCTTTTGGATTGACGTTGTCGCGAAACCCCCCGCTGAGATCATCAAGGGCGACAACATGTTCCCCCATCGCCAGCAGATCATTCACGACGTGGGAGCCAATGAACCCCGCTCCGCCCGTTACTAAAATTGCCATTTCATTCTCCAATTAGATCGCGTTACATGTATTGCAAAGTCATTGCGAACCATAAGAAACTCATCGCTCGTTGCTCTTTGAGACTGTGAGTTTGTATTTTACAGCAGCATAACCGTTTACAAGTACATTTGCCCACGGGAATACCAGCCAGTGATACCACGCTGCGTAGCGGGCAAAGAACCGGAGGTTACTCACAAACTTGTGTCTCATCTTGAACCACGAGACGTGTCCGCCCGAGCTGACGGACAGCTTGTGCCAGACTTTTGCTTTTGGTTCATAGACGATCGAATAGCCGGCACGGCGAACACGCATGGACCAATCCGCATCCTCCGAGTACATTGTATACGATTCGTCCAGCAGTCCTATGTTCTCCACTACGTCACGCCATGTCAGGAAGCAGCATCCGGTTGAGTATTCTATGTCTCTGCTGGCATCATATTGCCCATTGTCAATCTCGCGTAATCCAATGTGCTTCATCGTTCCTGTCCATAGAGAGATCGTACCGCCGGCAAACCAGATTCTGTTTGGTTCCGCATCGTAATAGATCTTCGGTGCTACCATGCCGATATCCTGACGCGAGGTTATGCGTGCCACCATTGCCGAGAGGAACTCCTCATGAACCGTTGTGTCGTTGTTGAGAAGAAGGAACATTTCTGCACCATGCTCAAGGCCATAGCGGATGCCGAAATTCGTTCCACCTGCAAACCGTAGATTTTGTTTCATCTCAAGGACAACAACGTTGGGGAACTTTTCTCTCAACGCCCAGGATGAACCATCTGCAGAAGCATTGTCAACGACAATGGTCTTTACGTTCTTGTATGTGATTCGGCTGAGGGAATTCAAACAGTCGAGGGTTATATCCCTGCCATTCCAATTTATAATGATGATGAAGACTAAAGGTTGAGAGGACATGAAAAGAGCCTGTTCATTCTGAATTCCTTGCCCGGGGAATGCTGGAAGGACATCGCGTTTCCCCATAGCACTGCTTCTTTGTTGTCATGAATAGTAAGACTCACGCGTGCTCTTTTTGCTCGTCACCCAAGCGGCTGCAAGGGTCCGAACAACACCGGCCAACAATTGAAGACGATAATGTCTGAATTGCAGTCTTCCTTCTACGGTACAGGACGAGCCAATTCTGTTCCCCGATGGGCTACTCTCAGTTGTTCACACGCAAGTGTCACCTGAAATATAGCATCTCAAACGGTGATGTCAACCGCCGGAGAGAAGCTTTTCCAGACATTTTTGCCACAACTTGTTGACTTTAGAATAGCCGGAGCGTATATTACCACATGTCCAATCCGACATTTGCTCTATTCGTTCTTTCCCCCACAGTAAAATTCTTCAACCACTCTCTTTTACAATAACGCGGAGGCTCTATGAGGTTATTCCAATCTCTTCTGTTGATTCTTGTGAGTGTTCTGGTTCAAGCCTGTTCGAACCAGGCAACCGAAGTTCCTATTCAATCCATGCCCGTTGATCTTGGGAGGGTATCGCTTGCTTTCTCAAATCCTCCCCCGGAAATCACCGACATTGTTGCGACAATATCGCGTAATGGTTTCCCTCCTCGGGTATTGCAACTGACTATCTCTGACACAACAAGTAGCGCATCGGGTCATTTCACAAACGTTGAACCCGGAGTGTGGCATTTGCGGGTTGTGGCATTGGATTCCAGCGAGGTGGTCCGGTTCTCGGGCGAGACAGATGTGAATGTTCAAGCTGGACAGATTTCGCAAGTAGCTTTGCAATTGGTTCCCGGAACTGGTGGTGGGATTCAGATCGTTGTTACTTGGCCGAATGCGAACAACCTTCTTGTCAATGGAAGCTTTGAACAGGGTCCATGGCTGGGGACCTATCTTCCCATTGACTCCGGATCCACCGCGATCAATGGATGGGTTGTGTCGAGAGGGCAGATAGACATAGTTCGATACTGGCATAGTTTTGACGGAGACAGAAGCATTGATCTCAATGGCACCCCCGGTCGGGGTGGGATGAAGCAGACCTTCTCCACCAGTGCCGGAGCTACTTACAGGGTTGTCTTTGCACTTGCGGGTAACCCGGAAGGCGCACCAACAATAAAGACTATGGTTGTCAGTGCTGCAGGCTCAACTGCTCAGTTTACTTTTGATATTAGTGGCAAGACAATCACGAACATGGGCTGGCAGATCAAGACGTGGAATTTCGTGGCGGTTGGGCCATCAACAACGCTTGAGTTTTACAGTCTCGTTGCTCCTACCTCAATCTATGGGCCAGCAATTGATAATGTGTTGGTGGAAGTAGTTCATTGACCATGCTTGACTGAAGCGTCTTGAATTGTTCAAGCCGCTGTGCGGCATCGTAACTCCGGATCCTGGCCGTTCGACATATGTTTAACGGCCTTTTTTTTGCCTGGCCCAAGCCGATTTTTAGGGTTCCTTCTCATTGACATCATTGATGGGACCCCTTGAGAGCAAATAGACAACACCGGTGCACACTACCTCCCCGACAACCGGGACATTGGCAATGGGTCCGGCTGGGATCGGTTTCAACCCGAAGCGTATATGGTTTGGTCCGATGATGTATGCCTGTTTCCCAACGATATTCATGCCGCCGCGTGTGACAATCTTCTCGAACTTCCGCATCCCCATTTTCAATCGCCCGAGTTTTTGCACCTCCTCGACGAAATACGGTGCTTCTCCTTTCACATACGGCAGGATCAGTGTGAGCGAAAAGGGAATCAAGTGGAAGAATGGCAGTTTCAGAAACGGCGCACGCAACAATTGTTGGTGTGCTCCATATGCCGAGTAGTATGGCGGGAATGTGATGAGCATCTTGCCGTTGGGGTTGATATAACCCATCAATTTCTGTAACACCGCATCTTTCTGTTCGAGATGCTCGAACACATCATGAAGAATGACAACGTCGAATTGCCTGTCGTGGAAAGGTAGCGATGCCTCATACAGGTTGCCCGTGGTAAGCGGGATCTTTCGATCGCCCATGAGCAGTTTCGCTGCTTCAATGCGCGGTGCGTCAATATCGAACCCGACGCAGTCGGCGCCAGCATCATGAATTGCGCAGAGCCCCCCGCCTTCGCCGCAACCAACATCGAGCACGCTTGCGCTTTTCACCGCCGTGCCCCACTGTTCCAGCAAAGGAACCATGTACTTTGCCGAGACATCATATTCGTATTGCCAATACCGTTCTGTGTGGTTCTTAGACATTGTTGTCCGGCAAAATACGTGTAACAAGTTGTTCTATTGCAGTTGCCATTGCTTCCCACGAATACTTCTTCTTTTCCTGCTGTACGTTCATGGTAAACTCGTCTTCACGGTGTTCCGAATAAAACCGCAGGATACTCTTTGCCAAAGCATCAGGATCATTCGGTGGAACCAGAAATCCGGTGAAATTGTCACGCACTACTTCCTTCAGACCGCCGACATCGGTGGCAATCACCGGTTTGTTGAAGTTGTAGGCGATCTGTGCAATACCGCTCTGTGTCGCTGACAGGTAGGGGAGGATGACAATATCCGCTGCAGAAAAGTATGTTGCAACATCCTCCTGGGCCACGTATTCCGAAACGAACCGAATACTGGACTCGAGTCCCATGTTCTTCACCTGCTTTCGATACAAAGACTCATCTTCGTAAAACTCCCCAACAACCAACAGCACCAGGTCGCTGATGCTGATCTTCACCTGCTTCATGGCTTCGATCAATACCCCAAGCCCTTTGTATCGACGAACGTAGCCGAAAAACAACGGAACCTTCGTCGCTGAGATGCCCAGGCGATTTCTTGATTCTCCCTTCGGCAAGCGTGAGCCGAACATTTCGTAGACCGGGTGGGGAGAAACAACATACCGGGCACCAGGGGCCAGACTCAATAAATCATGTTCCACTTCATGTGACTGGACGAGGAAGAAGTCCGCGAACATGAACGCATACTTCGTGAACACCACGTCTCCGAAACGGGATTCGTGTGGAATAATATTATGACAGAGGAAGAGTGTTTTTGTCTTTGATTTCCATCGTGCAATTGCAGCGATTGTTCCATAACAAGGACCAAAAAAAGGCATGGAATGGGCGAAGATGATCAGGTCGGCGGCCCGTGCGCGGATGTTCCATCCAACGGTCATCCAGTTAAGCGGGTTGATCGAATCAAGGAGCTCTTCGCTCTGAACGCTAAGCAATTCCCCCCCCGTCTCCTTTTGAGTCTTTCCCGGGAACAACAACTTCGGGTATTGTCGTTTGAACGTAATGATCTGCACGGTGTGCTTCTTGCCAAGCTCCCGAGCTAGGAGCGCAGAGTGATGCGCGATTCCTCCTCGCAACGGATATGCAGGACCGACAATAATGATGTTCATCTGGCAGGTTTTCTCGCAAGACACAGGAGCGACAAGCCAAACGGAAGAGAACACCGGGGAACAATATCTGCTTCAAGCTCAAACACTCTCTTGAGAATCCCGTTGATTATCCGGCCGGGGATTTCCAGGTCATTAGCTTTGTCCGAGTTAGTCAATTTGGTGAGCCAGCGCTTCATTACAGCCACTGGAAAGAGCAGCATGTTGAAGAACGTGAGATGCTCAATCTCGAAGCTCTCAGATTCAACTATCTGCTGGAGCCTCCGTTTAGTGTATCGTCGTTTATGATGGAGAACAACATCATGAGCGCTCCAAAGAGATGGGAAGGCGGGGACGGCAATCAGGAGATATCCACCGGGTTTGAGCAGTGCGTATGCATCACGCAAGAGTCCATCGTCATCGTCGATGTGTTCAACGACGTCGAGCATGGTGATAATATCGAAATGTTGTGACTTTGGATAGGAGGCAAGGCTGCCGTGGAAGAGATTTACCAATCCCCGTTGATGGCAAAAATCGATTGCTTGCCGTGAAAAATCAAGTCCGTACGCTCTGAATCGTTTGGAAAACAACTCGAGCACAGCACCGGTTCCGCAGCCGACATCAAGGATTGTGGTCTCTGGCGACGTTGTAATCCGTGCATTGATATATTGCATGATGATTCGCTGGCGGGCAACAAACCACCAATGTGCATTCTCGATTTTGTACATGTGGGGATAGACATGTTCTTCCATCAGAACCCCACAGTGTCGCGAATGACGTAGAGCGGGCGCTTCTTGACTTCTTCATAGATGCGGCTGATGTATTCGCCGATGACGCCAAGGGTCAAGAGGATCATGCCACCAACGAAGAGGATGGAGATGATAGTCGATGCCCAGCCAAGAATTGCCTTATCGGTAAATAACTTCGCGTAAATCACGGCGAGTCCCCCCACAAATGATGCTGCTGCCGTGAACAACCCAAGATAGATAGCAAGGCGAAGAGGAACGTTTGAAAAGGAAAAAATACCGTCAAGCGCAAGCTGCGTGAGCCGGTTGAAACTCATCCTCGGTTTGCCGGAGAAGCGTTCGCTCCGATCATAATAGACCGCCGTTTGCTTGAACCCTGCCCATGCCCGCATACCGCTGATATATCTGTTCCGCTCGGGCATATTGTGCAGCACCTCGACGACACGCCGGTCCATGAGTGAGAAATTTCCGGCGTCCACGGGAATGTCGATCGACGATAGAGTCTTCAATATCCTGTAGTACATTTTGAATGCGAGCCGCTTCAGAGAGCTTTCCTTGCGGCTCTTCTTCACGGTGTATACAACGTGGTAACCCTCTTTCCACAGCCGCACCATTTGCGGAAGAAGCTCAGGAGGATCCTGCAGATCGCCGTCCATGAGAATCACAGCCCCCCCCTTGGACAAGTCCATCCCCGCAGAGATGGCAATTTGATGTCCGAAATTACGCGAGAGCCGGATGATCTTCACGCGAGCGTCTTTCGTGTGTATTTCGCTCATCAGGTCGAATGATCCATCGGTGCTTCCGTCGTCAACGAGAATAATTTCAAACAGGTCCTGCAGTGACGCTGTTGCCGCCATGAGTCTGCTGTGGAGTTCAGAGATCGTTTGCTCTTCGTTAAAAATCGGGATGATAATTGAGTACATGCTATGCTGGTTCATTTGTATTGATCACACGCTTCTTCTTCAGGAAAGGAATACCAATGCCGGCCCCGCATATGAGAAGCGAAGCAAGCGTAATCATGCCGCCAAGTTTGTAGGAAGCCGGCTCGAATCGGAACTCGATCTTGTGGACACCTGAAGTAACAACAATGCTTCGCAGGTTGTAGTCTGCCCGGAGGATTTCTGCTTCAGTTCCATCCACAAACGCCTTCCAACCGGGGTATTCAATCTCACTCAACACCAGCAACCCATCATGGGTTGTTTCAGCGTCCAGCGTGATGCTGTTGTTCTGGTAACCCGTAATGTTTGCCTTCCAAACGGGTGTGGTCGAAGGCACTGCGAAGCTCCGGCCGGGCTCTTTCTCAAGAACAGCGGTCGTACGATGATTGAATGCGGGGTTCCTGAGAAACGCAAGAAGCTCTTCCTCGTTCTTCGCTACATGGATTCCATAAAGGAAGAACGCCCGCGGAAAATATGATGGATGATTAACAAGCGTCAATGTTCCTGTTTGCTCGTTGGCAACGGTTTTGTATTTCACGTTCAACAGGTCGTACGTTTGATCTGCCGTGCCATATGGTGCATACGCACGCTGTAGGACAAGGGGTGTGTAGCCCTCCATGATCGCGATCCTGTCCACCATCCCTTGGTTGCGGTCCATGATCATACCACGCGAATTCCGTGTGTTCACACGGAAGACGTCTGATTCTCCCTGCTTCTTCAAGAACTGGATAATGTTCGTTGCTCGTTGAAAATACTCACTTGGGTTGACCTTGGCTGTGTTTTGACTTGCCCCAAAGTGCAGCATGTCGAGAACAAACACCAACACCAACGCGACACCCACAACAAGCCTCCAATTCCCCTGCGTAAGCATCATAAACAACGCCGACCCTGAAACAACGAGAATCAGGATCGATATCATGGATTCCCTCTTTACCGTCTGGAACGCTTCACCGTTTGCCAGGAAAGGGAATGAGTCCGTAAGCGAGCCCGTCAAGACGAGGATACCGATAAATGCGCTGAGCGTTCCGGCGCCGAGCAGGATTCTCTTCCGCAGGGTTCGTTCTCTTTCAGAAAGAGAACCAACCATGAGAGCCTGAAGAGAAAACGATGAGAGAAGAGACGTTGCAAACACGAACCAGATTCCCATACGCGCCGGGTTGCGGAATTTTGAGAATCCTGGGACGAAATCAAAAAATAATTTCTGGAGAAAGAAGTTGTCACCGAGGGCAAAGAGCATGACGAACGCCGCCATGCCGATCAGGAATGCTACATGCCTGCTCTGCTTCAACAGAGGGATGGACATGAGCGTCAACAACAGGGGGAGAACACCGAGGTAGATGCATGTCTCCCAATAGTACCAATATGTACCAGGCCCCCAGTAATTATAGCCATTCGCTCCAGCGGACCCAAAGAACCTCGGGTAGCACAAGGTCAGCAATTGAGACCAGGCGAGGCTCCCTTCGGTTGACTTCTCGTAAGTGATTTGCGCGCGTTGGGAGAGATCCGCCAACTCAACTGTCGGCAGCAATTGGATCATTGCTACAGTAAGAGAAAGGATAACAACAACTGCAGCCTTCGTGCTCATTTTCAACGCGGGTTTCGAAAGGAGATTGCCGCCCCGGTGTGTCGTCAGAAGTTCGAACAGGAAGTAGAGAAACAGGAAGAAGTAGAGGTAGAGGGAAAGCTGCGGGTAGCCCGCAAGTGTTGAGAGCCCGAGAACCAAAGAGCACAGGAACACGGGAACCCATGCTTCACCGTGAAGTGATTTCCTGAAGAGCATGAACACGAGGGGATACCACGCTACCAGCGTGATAATCTGCTGGTGGATTGTGTGGACAATCATGAATCCCGACAGCATGTATGCGATGCCGCCAAACAATGAAGGGATCCGTCGCAGTCCGAAGGATTGAGCGAGAAAGAACATTGCTGTTCCCGCAAGCAGGAAGTGCAGAATGACAACCAACTGGAGCCAGTAGAAGCTCAAATGGCCGTCCTTCACAAACAATACCAGCACTGTGAGCGGGAGATAAAAAACGGCAGTTTGAATATCAGCAAGGAAAGGCATGCCGTTGAACGTGTACGGGTTCCAGAGAGGCATCTGTCCCGATGCCATTGATGTTGATGCAAAACTGCGGACAGGATAGCTGTAATACAGCATATCCTCCCAGAGCCATGCATTGCCAAGAAGGATCTCATGGAACAACAGAAACACGATGCCAGTCATGACCCCAACACAATGCCACACCTTCGGCTCAACGAAAGCACGCATCCCTGAAGAAGGATCATGCACAACGTTGCCGGGAGAGCTTCGTTTTTTAGTTTGTTGTTTAGTCATGATGTGCATCGCCTTGTAACGGTACTACACTGCTTGTGAAGGTCGCACGGGACGTTGCCGGGGAATTGGCAATAGTCAACGTTGAGAGAGGCGAACGACGCGAAGGGTTTCGACATTCAGAGAAGCGCTACGACCCGAGTTGAACAACGGAATGATTATCGGATGAAATCACGTATGGCGTATTCCTCCTCGGTCTGTTTCGACTTGCTGATCATTTCGCCGAGCAGCCCGATGGAGATGAACTGTATGCCGACAATGATTAACAGGACGCCGCCAAGAAACAACGGACGGTTGCTGAGAGACGTTTGCCCCATGAACCATTCGGCAGTAAGCCATCCATCAATCCCGAGCCCGACAACCGCTGCGACTATTCCCCAAAAGCCAAATAAATGCAACGGCCTGCGGAAATATCGCGTCGTAAACAGTACCGTGACAAGATCAAGGAACCCCTTCCAAAATCTTCCGATGCCGAACTTGGTCTTGCCAAATTTCCTTGGCCTGTGGTTCACCACCATCTCACCGATCTTGAAGCCCTCCCAATGGGCAAGCACCGGAACATAGCGGTGAAGCTCCCCATATACCTTTACAGTCTTGACGACTTCCTTCTTGTACGCCTTGAATCCACAATTGAAATCATGGATCTTAATCCCCGTCATCATCGATGTAACGAAATTGAAGAAGCGGGAAGGGATTGTCTTTGTAATGGGGTCGCGGCGAACCTTCTTCCATCCCGAAACAAGATCAAAACCCTCATTTATTCGTTTGACGAGGCTTGGAATCTCAGCGGGATCGTCCTGCAGGTCGGCATCCATGGTGATGACGATGTTTCCTTGCGCGTTTTCAAATCCCACTGAAAGTGCCGCGGATTTCCCGTAGTTCCGGCGGAAGCGGATGATCTTCATGCGGTTATCGAGCCGCTTCAATCCGCGAAGCACGTCGAATGATTTGTCAGTGCTACCGTCATCAATAAAAATAACTTCATACTTGTTTGTTACCCTGCTTAAGCCGGTGCGAAGCTGTTGGTGCAACTCCTTCAGCGAATCCTCTTCATTATAAAGGGGGATGACAACGGTGAGGTCCATTCGCTGTTGCTGCTGATCTCTTCGCTGGGGCTCTTGTCCAACCTGCCTTGGTTTTTGTGGAGGAGGGGGATTGGGTGATCGAGGAGTTTCAGTGCGTTTCTCTTCGGCTTCAGGGCCAGAGCCATCAACCTGTTGCTTCTTTTGTTCCTGCGGTCTCTGTCTGTATTGATGTCGTGGTCGAAACCGATCTCTTCCCCGACGATCTTGTTGCTGACCGCCTTTCGGCTGTTCGCTGCCCGGTTGAGATTGTGATGAGGCTTCGGATGGTTTTATCTCCGAACCTTCGGATTGCTGCGCAGTCTGCTCGGGAACTTGCTGGGGAGACTGATTTCTTTGTTGTTCGGGTAACTGCTGTGGCGTTTCGTCGGACATGAATATGGTCAATCCGCTGATGGTGAGTAAGATCTGAAAGGCAAACTAACCATTTTCACCTTGAAAATCAACGAGTTTCGTTGACATTCCGAACACACTTGTCTATATTGAAAGCGATTTCAAGGAAATGCACAGATTGCCGCCGCTGATTTCTGATGAATTCTGCCGACCGTAATCTTGACTCAAGGCACCTCACGAGGAATACCATGGCTCTCTCACGCAAGGCAAAAACCTGGTTGATTGTTCTTAGCATTCCCATTGTGCTCATCGTTGGGGGTGCGATAGCATTGAAAATGCTCTTCACAAGTGAGCGGCTGAAGTCATATATTATTCCAAAGATCGAAGAAGCAACCCACCGGACCGTTACAGTACACTCGATGAATCTCTCTGTCTTCCCAACTCTGGCCATTGATGTCGAAGGTTTGACCATCTCGAACAAACAAGGAGAGGGATTTTCAGAGAAGCCGATGTTGCAGCTTGACAGGCTCGTGCTTGATGTGCGGCTCATTGCGCTGCTGAACGGGAATGTTGAAGTTTCCACCGTAACACTTGAACATCCGCAGATCCTCCTTGAGGTGAACGAGAAGGGCGAAGCAAATTATTCTGACAAGGGAACAGCAAACGAATCCGTCGAGTCAAAATCAACGGTAACTCTCGAAGTGAAGTCAAGCTACGGGCTTCTGCTTTCAAACCTGCAAATTGTCAACGGAACTCTGGAGTACGTTGACCACAAAGGGAATTCCG
>JANNSJ010000030.1:0-32500 GCA_031402435.1 Bacteroidota bacterium
GGGAGGTGTTCCAGAGGAGGTAGTACCTGTCCCCATCACACGCAACTCGGCAACACCGATATAGTGTCCCTGCCCTGTCGGCTCTCCTGCAAGGCGTATTCCATCGCCTGTTGTTGGATCAAAACTCAATTGATAGGTTTCGAAGTTCGCCAAGTTGCTCCCCGGATATTGCGGAGTGCTCACCAATCCCTGTGCGTTGGTCCACTGTCCGTTGTTCCGTACCTGCACTTGTAGTGTTACAAAACACCCGCCCCATTGGTTGTCAAGTCCCTCTTGATAGATAATGCTGGAGAATGTTCGAGACGAAGTGAATTGATATCCGATCCAGTCAAACACTCTGGCGCCACCTCCGTTGTATGTATCAAACTGGTCCAGTGGGTTGCTGCCTCCTACCTGAGGAGTGACTCCGTCGCGAATGATTTCGATGTTGCTGTTGCCACCTCCGGTTGGGGCAGTGATAAGAGCAACCGGACTCCCTTGTGATGTGATATCCTGGGGTCCTTGACCGCCTGGAAGTGCAACACCAACACGCGCCACGTACGACCTGCTACCCGAACCGTTCAAAAGCGTCAGCGTATATGTGGTTGTTTGACCCACTGTCAGCGCTGTACTTCCACTTAATCCAACAGTGCCAATACCCTGATTGATGGTGGCACCCGTGGCCCCGCTTGATGTCCATGTAAGATTCACACTGCCACCGCCAACCGGTAGTGTATCAGGCGTGACAAAGAATGTCCCTGTCGGCAGCGGAAGTTGTGGAGCGTTGATTGCTTTTACCATCGCGTCGAAATGAGGTTGTCTACCATAACGCTGTCCTGTTGAAATAAACCCACTATGGGCATCGTACAGCATGAAGATGTTCGTGCGCATTGTATCCTTCGCCCACTTCGTCCGCTTATACGCGCCAGCCGAATCTATCCATGAACAATAGAGTCCATTAACGACTCCCCATCGACTATCGGCCTGCACATCATAGGTTGAGGATACGCCGAGCACAGATGCATACCCGACATACCCCGGCGTACCATAAGAAACTGGACTTCCGGGAACTGAACTTGAGTTGGAGTTGAGCATCGTGGACCCACCGTTCCAAAGACCTATCCCAACTTTTGTGGTATCGGCTCCGTTGGCCAACCACTTCGCAACTCCGTTTCTCTTAAAATCTGCCGCCCAATAGCCACCAGTATAGGTGCTCCATGGTGCGCTCGTCGGTTGAGTATAAGGGGAATCAAACATACAACGCCACACGCTATTGGCGTTCCCCAAGCTGCCGCTACTTCTCTCAGCCGTGTTCATTACGTAATTCATGCCAAAGTATGCATCAAGATACGTGTTCATTGTTGACGTGTTATAAAAATTCCAAACACCGGGATAGATAAATGGATCTGTAATAGTTGCCATTGTCAGAATGCCCGGAGTTGTCCATGTATTGAGAGTATCTCTGAAATCCTTGATCAGGGCCGTAACATTTGCTGCGTTCAGATTGGTTTCCCAGTCCAAATCTACTCCATCGTAACCTTTGCGTTTGAGGTATGAACAGACAGAAGAAACAAACGCTCTTCGTTGCGTCACGTTAGCAGCAACATTACCCATCGTATTGTCTTGAGCAGTAATTGATAGCAATACCTTCTGTCCATTACGATGGCATGTGTCGATGAGTGCTCTCTGTAAATACGCAAGAGCTGCCGAGTCGGCGCTGGCCGCCGGAACAACAGCGCTGAAGTATGGTGACGTTGTTGCCATGTGAGCAGAGAAGTGCATGTAGATTGTTTGAATCCCCGATGGAAACTTAAGATCCCTTGGGGGCATAGTATACACCGCCCATGTCGGGTAATACACAAAGAGCTTATTAGTCTGGGATTGGCTAATGCTCGCACAAGAGCACACGAAAACAACCAAAATCAGTTTTAGTATGAATTTCCTAGTCATTTCTCCCCCGGATAATGTGAGTCACTATGCGTTCTATCACCATTACCCAATTTACTTGATTTCTGTGAAATGTCAAGGAAAAAAACTATAGAAGTTGGCAACAAGAGAAAATTGACGTTATAGCCTTGAATTACAGAGTGTGAGGCAAAAAAAATGCGAATAGGAGTTTCTTAAAAGCGGATAGCATTGACCATGGCGTCAAAGTGAGGTTGCCGACCATATCGGCGACCGGTCGGAATGAACCCGCTATGGGCATCATATAACATAAAGTTGTTCGTGTGCATCGTATCCTTTGCCCACTTCGTCCGCTTGAATGCACCCGCCGAATCAATCCATGAACAATACAAGCCGTTGACAATCCCCCAATAGCAGTCTGCTTCAGGGACATAATTTTTAGTGCCGCCAAGTACAACCGAATAACTAACATATCCCTGTGTCCCATAGCTAATAGGGCTTCCGGGAGTCATGCTTGTACTGGAGTTAAGCATCGTGGTACCTCCGTTCCAAAGTCCAATACCAACCTTTTCTCTTGCCGCTCCGTTCGCAATCCACTTCGAGATTCCGTTGTGCGTAAAATCTGCTGCCCAGTACCCGCCAGCGTAGCCACTCCAGGGCGGCTGCGTGGGATAGGTGTATGGACAATCAAACATGCAACGCCATACACTATTTGCTGCACCGAGGCTTCCCCATCTTTTCTCAGATGAGTTCAACACGTAGTTCATATTTACATACGCGTCAAGGTAAGAGTTCATCGTTGCTGTGTTATAGAAACTCCAAAGTCCGGGATAGATAAATGGATCGGGTTGTGTAGCCATCATCAAGAAGCCGGGTCTTGCCCATGCGTTAAGTGTGTCACGGAATTCCTTTATCAAAAGTGTCACAGCGTGAGAATCAAGCCCACTCTCCCAATCAAGATCGAGTCCGTCGTAACCTTTCCGTTTCAGGTATGAAGAAACAGACGATACGAACTTTTTCCGGTCGGTTGTGTTCAAAGCCACTTTTTGCAACGTCGTGCCATCACCCCCTTGGGCGGTAATACTCAATAGCACTTTCTGTCCGTTACGATGGCATGTGTCAATGAGTGCTCGTTGTGTGTTGGAGAGATCCGTGGAGTCGCCATGCCCTACCATGGCTGGCCCGAAGAAAGGAGAAGTACCTGAAACGTGCGCCGAGAAGTGTATGTATATCGTTTCCATTCCCTTGGGAAATTTCAGTTCTTTGGGTGGCATGGTATACACCGCCCACGTCGGATAATAGACAAAGAGCCTGTTTGTTTGGGATTCAGCAACGGGTATACAACCAAGCACGAGAGCAACCACAACAACGCTCAGGGTGAGATATCTTTCCATTGCCTTTCCCTTATCAAACATACTGCGCAACACATTAATGATGAACAGACCCGAACGACTTCTTCGCTGATACACAAGTTGGAGCCGCCAACCGCCAACCTTTTCTGTCAAGGGCTGACCGATGTTCTTGAATTTCGAGAAAAGCAGAGGCGCACACGATCATAAAGGCGGATCGGCCAATCTTTCTGCATACACGGCTTTTCAATCAGAAGAAAATATAAACCTGTGGCAACCAACAAAGGAGGACTGATGATTATCACTTGTATGAGAACGTTCACTGTATAGTCACCCGTGAAGACGAACCCTTTGGTGATCCCAATAAGCGCACTCAACACCTGGTTATGGAAAAGGTAAATGGTGTAGCACATCCCCCCGATAGTTGTAATCCAAGGGTTGGTCATTACACGGTTTGTTATTGGACCGCGAAACACCGCCATGTACAGGAACAGTGCGCTCAACGGAAAGACAAATGCCGGCACGAGAGGTGTCTGACTGATCGGAAAAACGATATTCATATCGTCGGCATAGTTCCATATGACAAACAGCAATGGCCACCCCAGCAACGACACAATATCCCAACGCCAATGCAGCCGGGGATTCTCCTTCCAGTCCGCCAGATAAATATCAGCAAGGAGAAAGCCGATGAGAAAAAAATGGAGGAACCTGAAAATGCTGTTGTGAAATCTGTGGTCGGGCGACAGAAATACTCCCGCACAGCAAAGCGAGACTACGCCAAGGCCGACCATCACGGATCGACGCCACGTTGTGTTTCGAATTGCAAAAAGATGAGAGAGGAGAGGGACAAGAACATAGAATTGAATTTCAATCTCCAGTGACCACGCAACATTATTGATCAGACTCTCTGTCCCATAGACAAGATTATGAATGTAGAGCAAACTTGCTCCAAGATGGGGTAACAGAACCCCGGCGCTTTCCCCCTTTACAAAAACAAGCAACAGAAACAGCACAACCAGGCAGATAACATACGGCGGCTCGAGACGCGTGACACGCCGGAAAAAATATTGTTTCAATTCAACACGACGTTTACCGATAAGGAAATGTGATGCGAACGGGTATGCGAGTATAAAACCGCTGATAATGAAGAAGAGTTCCACGCCGTGGAACCCGTGCCTTGCAACCGATGCCAGCCAATTCCCGCTTCCCGGCATCGCGAATGCCCCCGGGGCTTTTATTGCAAGACCTACCGCAAGATGGAATAGAACGACAGTCCCGATTGCAATGAACCGTAGCCCATCGATTTCCGAAATGAACCTCCCGGACGAAGTCACCCTGCCAAACCTGCCCAGAATTCTTTCGCTCAACGAACGACCATTGTCCGGTACTTGTGGCAACTGCACTTTCTTTTCCATTCAACTAAATAATTGTCTGCATGTTTTGGTTTCTGAAAACGATTCGGTTGTCCTGAGGTCCGCAGTGCACGTGCGAACCATCATTCTCACGTCAGGGTTTCTCCAGAACGATCAAAGCTCCCAGTGGCTTTTTCATTGACTGCCAGGATGTTGATGGCTTGGCATGAAAGAGCCGGGAAAAAATTGGGTGTAGCGGTCCGAGCACCGGATGGAGAAACCCGCTTATTTCTTTCTTCTCCGAAAGAGACAGACGGTCTCCTAAATAGGAAAGCCTTTGTAGCTTCATGCCTGAAGGTTCAATGAGTCTGCTGTAAATATCCCGTTCGCTGTATCGTCGCTGGAAAAAGACCTGCTCTTGGCCTTTCCCTTGCACCGAATTGCCTGACCAGTAAAAAGATCCGGCATCTTTGTATTCATCCCTTGAAACCGGAGCAAACGGGATAGTCAGGGCCACAATGCCCCCGCTTCTTAGCGTTCGGGCGATTTCCCTTATACACTCAGTATCACCATTCCCCGGAATATGTTCGAGAACGGAAATGGAAAACGACTTGGAAAAAAAACTATCCGGAAAGCTCAGGTGTCGACCATCTGCCGTGAGTGGATGGTACAGATTTTCCGGAATCTTTCGGATCGCACGGAAGGCAGCATAGTCGTTCACAAAATAGTCCTCGATGTCCGTGGAGTATATCTCGGCGCCTATCTTGTCCGCAATAAACAATGAGAGGAGCTTTGGACTGCCTACATCAAGAATCCGATCAGATCGTTCTGGTCGGAGCTCCTCGAATACAAGCCGAAACTCCAGAGTCCTCCAATAATTCTCCGGGATGATGATGGTCTTCAGGACTTCCTTTGTCACCCTTCCGTGGAGAAGAGATTGGAGTCCGAGTTTGATTCCATATGCAGACAACATGATTGCTCGCTTATGTAGATGGAATGAATTGGAGATGGGTTCAATCTGCAAACGAAATACGTTAAAAGAAATGCCTCGACAGGACCGAACAACGGGACAAATATAGTGCTTGCTATTCCCAGAAATTAAGCGACAACGATACTTGATGATACTGCGGTTCAGACTTAGCTGGAGAGAGTGCGTAGTCAAGCGTCAGACTTCCAAGAAGCAAACCTACTCCATATTTGCCAACTGCGGATGAAGGTCCAACCCAGTAACCCACCCTCAATGCAAGAACCTTGAACGGCAGAACCTCAATGCCTCCTTTGTATATGAGGCCAACATCTCCCATTGATTTCTGGCTGGCGAGCGAAACACACGCCACATGATCTCTGGAAGTTGTCGGAAAGAGAATCGAGAGTCCGATCTGTAGACTCTGATGGAGATTTTCACGACTCAGAACTGTTACTCCATTCTCAACTGCGTATTGAAGCCTCCTCCCTGCCGTTTGATACGATATTCCATAACTGATTCCTGGAGAAGGCGCGTAGTACGCACCAATCATCGCCGAACCACCAATAAGACCGGATCCGCCATGGGGTCCGTACAGGAGGTTAATGCCCAGACCAATACTCAATGCATTGTATACCGTCTTGGCAAGCGCAAGGTCGAGACCAAATTGTCTCATGCTAAGACCACTCAACGGACTATCTTCTGCGATATACCCCACATGAGTATATGTCAGGCCGAATCCCATTCCCCAGCCCTGCATCATCGGGATCGGCAACGTGAGGTTCTCCGTTATGAGATTGTCGTTCCCATAAATGCGCTCGATGGCAACGTTCACAAGTACGGACTGATTTCGGATGAAGGGAATGCTTGCCGGGTTATAGTACATTCCCTGAACATCTTCCGCGTCCGCAATATACGCGTCTGCAAGAGAGGCTGCACGCGCTCCAATAACCGTGTGCCGGTCACTTGGTGTACTACTTATCTGAGAAAAGGAAATCTCCGGAACGGTCGAACCCAGGAAAAACAACGTCCACCAGACCAGAACTGAAAACTCACGAAGACAAGACATCGGCCATTTCCTCAATTGAAAATATTGAAGAAACCAAAGAGGATAAACGCATCACGGAGAAACTCCGACACTTCCCGAACTACGTTCTCTTTTTCCGGGATGAATACGACATCACCCGGATGAACCACGGGGAGTGCGCGCATGTTTCCGGTGTCAAGATAGGATTCGAGGTTGACCTCGATGGTTCCTCCTTCGGTTGATTGTGTGGATTGTCTGCTAATCCGGACGTATCTCAAATCCGACTTCTCGGTCCACCCTCCCGCATTGGACAGAACTTCAAGAAGAGGCACATCTGTTTTTGTCGGGTACCCTCCCTGGCGGGACACTGCTCCCAGCACGGTGATTCGAGGAACGGGATGTGTCACTTCGAGCAGAAGTTTGATCTCACCCTTGATGAATTCAGCAAGCTTTTGTTTCAGATACGTGGTGAACTCCTCGCGTGAATAGCCGGCAGCGAGAACTTCTCCTGCAAGTGGAACGGTAATCGTTCCGGTTTCCTTTACCACGGTCCTTGTCGCAAATTCCGGGTATCCCCACACCGAAAAAGCCACTGAGTCTCCAACCAAAACAACCTTCGACTCCACCTGTGCTGGAGCAGGCGCGGTTGATTCTCGATAGGGGACGCGGTAACTCGTGTTCTCTTTCGTTGTATCGGCCGAACATCCAAATGCAAGCAGGCCAATCATGAAGATTACCACCGCGATCTTGCTATTCATTTGCCATCTTACCTTCTGTGTAGAGTGAGACATCGCTACATCAAAGCCAGCAACTGCGGAGAACTGACATTTATTATACATCTTTTCCTTTTTAATGTCCAAGGAGAGCAGGTCGCGACAGTGTTATTTTCAGTCCAAGAAATCGAAACTTACCCGCCACCCACGTCACAGCATATCTTCGCGGGTTAGCATTTATACAGACTTGTTGCTAAATTACCAATAGATTCTGATCGGTGACGTGATGCAGGCAACCATCCAGATTGCTTTTCTCTCCACGAAATGGTATGATTATTATCAAATAAGGAGATCGTATGCGTTCTGCTCAGGTGCGTCTTGATGAAATACGCGGAGCGTTCATTAGACGCTGGAAGGTGATAGTCTTCCCTTTCATTCTCGTGACTGGAATATGCGTGGTTGCAGCATTCATGCTGCCGAGAAAATACGAATCCTCAACCACGATCTTTGTTCGTCCTGATCAGACGCTCAACCAGATTACCGGCTTTGATTTGATGAACGCTTTTGAGGAGCAGCTAAGAAACTCCAATCAGATTATCAATAGCCGATCGTTTCTCCGGGCATTGGCCGATAGCCTCGGTGCGGCAAAAAGTGTACACACAGAGATCGGCATGCAAACTTTATTGAGCCAGATTTCTTCGGCTATTCAAACCACCAGGCTTGGAAGCGACTCATTCAAGATCGCCTTCGTCGACTCGGACCCGGCCCGCGCCAAACGGGCGGCTGAAGTCATTGCGACTATGTTTGTTCAAGCAAAGATCGCTATCGAGAACAAGCAGAACGCACTCACAGTACAGTTTTACGAAAAGAAGGTGGAGGAGTATCGCGAAGGTTTCGAGGCAACGACCCAGTCATTGGTATCGGTCATGCGTCAAAATGTGGATCAACTCCCGGCCGAGACCCGGTCGTTATACAGTCGAATGGACGAGATTGAGAAGAACATCAGTTCGTTGAATATGACCATCCAATCGTATCAGGACGCACTCATAACGCTGCGCACGCTCCCTGACCTCCTGAAGAACTCGCCTGAAATCCTTCGCACAGAGGATGGCAAGCAACCATTGCTGGCTCTTCAACGGGGAGATTTTCCATTTGCTTCCGATCTCCGAACCATTCTGGCGAAGTACGATGACGCCTCCCGGCGATACACTGACAAGTACCCCGAGGTTCTCCAGTTACAGCAGGCAATCCAGAATGTTCTTGAGCGCATGCTTAACGCGATCGAATCTGAGAGGTACAAATCGCTTGACCAGCGATCAACCTTGGAGCGGCGAAGGGCAGAGATCATAGAAGAACTTAAGAGAGCAAATGTTTCAACCCGAATCAACCAGGACAAAGAGTCGAACTACGATGTCAACCAAAAGCTGTACAACGAAATGAAGCTTAAATTGGAAAATGCACGGTTGGCGGAAGAAGTTGGTAGCCGGGGTGCCAGCCAATTCGTGATTCTCGATCCAGCTATCCTGCCCAGTTTTCCTACGAAACCGAATAGAACAATGATAGTAATGGGGGGAGCAGCATTCGGGTTGCTGCTGGGAATCATAGCCGCCATAATTTCAGAACTGCTGGACACAACAATTCGGTCCATACATCAGGTTGAGATCTATCAGAAACCTGTCATTGCCCTCCTTCCGGATGCACGGAGGCAACGAATTCGTTGAAAGTGGATTTGAACCGGCTTTTTTCAGACAACAGACTTTGCACATGACGGAAATCGAGGGCGAGAGTTCACACGAGACAGCCGGCAAAGAAGGGGAGCGGCAACAGGACGTCCCTTCCGGCCAGAAGGATCTGGTTCGCCTTCTCAAGCCTATCGTTGTAAGTGAGGAGCAAGGAAGATTCATCGACAGCAATGTCGTCTCGGCCCAGTTTTACAACTGCTTCAACTATTCCCTCATAGCAAAAGATCAGTCGGCTGCAAACTTAACCGTAGGAATCACCAGCCCAAATCCTGGTGAAGGCAAGACCTTGGTTGCCTCAAACCTGGCGGTATCCCTCGCCGTAGCGAACCAACGTGACACCGTGCTGGTTGACTTGAACATCCATGCTCCAGAAATCCACTCCATCTTCGGTACAAAATTGACACCTGGACTCGTTGAGGCGATCCATGAACCGAACATCTACGTTTCGAAAACACAGATAAAGCATCTTTATGTTCTGGCGGCCGGGAACATCACGTCAAGCCCATGGATCGCAGAACAAGGTGCGACAAAGGACCGGAAAATGAAAGGAAACTCCGGCAGGTCGTCGATCGGGTTGGACCAAGTGGCAGGATTTCGAGACGTGATCTATTCCCTCAAGGAGGAGTTTGAATTTGTAATTGTTGATATGCCGGCACTTCAGGAACCGCGCATTCCCCTCCTGCTTACGCATCAGATGGATGGACTGCTTGTTATTGTCGATGCACGGAAGACGAAACAAAAGGATATTGAGAGTATTCTCCGACGGGTCAATCCGAGCCAGATCATTGGCTTCGTATTCAACCGCGTCGGAGAGAACAATATTCGATACTAGGAGGCTCGATAGTGACAATTGTGAGCGTCATTCTCCTGATGGTACTTCTCATTGCTGTTGCCCAACGTACCAAACACCTGGGCTTAAAACAGTATCTCATAATTATCCTCATTACTCTAATCCAGGTTGGGATATTTGTATTCTTTATGTTCACAATGGAACAACCCCCCACGTATTGATTGATCTTTTTCATCAATGTCCCTAGGATCACACTTATTCACGTTTCCTTCTTTCAGTAACCCGGGTTTCCCCACCTCGCTCCTGGTGAAGAAGCTTTGGTATGCCATGGCACTCACATCTGCGTCGCTCGCTCTTGCAGGCATACTGATCTCAACTGATGGTAACTTGTTTGTCAGCGGTGCCTTCATTGGCCTGCTTGTCATAGCAACGATGACCTTGTACCGGGCCGACTGGGGATTCTACATGTTCGTGTTTATGGTGTTGGTGTTTGATCTGTATGAAATTCCCGGATTCCGGTCCTTCACTTATGACGTCAATTATTTCACTAATCTCAACGGAATCCCATACCTTCCAAAGTTCGAGCAGGGAGTCGTTACTCCAATGGAATTGCAGTTCGTGCTCATTTTTTTTGTGTGGGTGCTTGTGGCTGCCCTTCGAAAGAACGTGCACCTTACTCCTGTTCCACTAAAGTTTCTTGCCGGATTGTTCTTTGTTTCGGTGATTGCATCAATCGCGAACGGTCTTTCTCGCGGAGGTGACTTTATCGTGGCGCTCTGGGGAACTCGGGCGTTCTTTTATATGGGGGCGATGTTCTTGTTCGTACCCCAGATCATCAAAACAAAAGAGCAGTTGGTGACTCTCATATGGTTTTGCATTGCCGGTATTTCGTTCAAGGCATTTCAAGGAGCAATCCGGTATGCATCACTCGGATTCAGTTTCGGGTATTGGCCAAATATCTACGAGACACTCACAAATCATGAGGACCCCGTATTCTTCATTACACTATTCATCTTGTTGATAAGCCTCTCACTCTTCGGTGGAAACCCTGGTCAAAAGCGCGCCCTGCAATGGTTGCTGGTTCCCCTGCTTCTTGGATATGTCGCGGCCCAGCGACGTGCAACGTATGCTTCATTCATGGCAGCGATGATAGGTGTGGTGGTCTTGTTACCTTCCCGCGAAAAGCGTATCATCTTACGTGTCCTGGTCGTATTCAGCATGGTTTTCGGCACATATCTGGCGATCTTCTGGAATAGCTATAGCAGAATTGGATATGTGGCACAGCAGTTCAAGTCCACTGTAACCGATGAACAGGGAGTTCGAGGAGCGAAAGATGTGCAATCAACAATGTACAGGAAGATCGAGGACTATAACCTTTCCATTACATTTCGCTCATCTCCCATCCTCGGAATTGGCTTCGGCAAGGCATTTGACAGGGTATTGAAGATGTGGGGATCGGGCTTTGCCAATGGAGACTTCATTGCTCACAATCAAATTCTATGGCTTTTTGTCGTCATGGGAGCGGGCGGTGCGTTCTTCTTCTGGCTTTTCTTCAATGCATATGTGTTTAAAGCAACATGTGTGTTTGTCAACCTTTCTGATCCATACCTCAAAGCTGTTTGTGTTGTGTGTATTGTTTCAGTTATCAACCAGTTTGTTGTCTCATATGTGGATATGCAACTTACCTGGTACCGCAACATGGTGTACCTCGGGGTACTGATGGGAATTGTTCCTGTTGTCGAAGCGTTGGACAAAAAAGCAACGCATTCATTTCAAAAGTAACATCCAAAGACCTGCATGAAAGAGTTTCTCAAACGTGTTTTGCCGCCTCGCCTTGTTCTCTTCATCAAGAAACTACGCTACACGAGTGCGTTGCGAAACGTATCTGAGACAGCCGAACCGGATATGGTTATTCTCAAGCATCTCATGGGGTATGGCGACTATGCTATCGACCTCGGTGCAAACATGGGGTGGTACACAAAATACATGTCTGAACTCGTTGGTACGAATGGCGGCATCATTGCCATAGAACCGATTCCAGCAACGTACGAGATTCTTGTTTTCATGAAAAACAGATTGCACCTCACCAACGTGCATCCGATGAACTATGCCATCTCCGATAAACCTGGAGTTGTTCAGATGGAGATTCCCTCCACCGCTTCGGGTGACGCCAATATATACGAAGCCCGGATTGTCAACAGCGACTCCAAAAAAGCAGGCAAGGTTGTCAATGTTGAAGCACGGACTCTCGATCGCATCTGTAATGAATTGAACAAGCCTGTTGTATTTGTAAAATGTGATGTTGAAGGCCATGAACTTCAATGCTTGCGGGGGTCTACCACGCTCTTGTCACGGTTTCATCCTTCCTGGTTAATCGAGATTTGGGGGGACCCTGACGATACGCATTCCACCAGTCATCAGACTATTGACCTCTTTAGTTCATATGGCTATCGTTCGTATTTGCTTGATGGGTCGATGTTGCGACATCGCAAACCACACGAACGAAGCAAATCACAGAACTACTTCTTCCTGACGGAAGAACAGGCAATGAAATTGCAGGCGAAGGGCGTTCTGGCAAGGATGCCGGACAGCGTACATGATTAGCAACGGAAGAGGGAACATCTGTCACATGATATTTTTTTTCGAGCATATCACTGTTGTACCTTTCCATTTCACCACCATTGTGTATTAACCAGACTTAGAGCTGAAAGGTAGATTCATGGACGGAACACTTTCGTTACAGGCACGATTAGATCAATTAGCATCCGGGAAGAATCCCTTCAAGGTACTTGAAGCCGGTTGCGGCTCATCCAGCCATGTGACGTTCAAGGAAGGGACATACGTTGTCGGGATTGACATTTCGGAACTTCAACTGCAACGAAACACGTTGCTCAAGGAGCGTATCCAGGGAGACATCCAGACGTATGCCTTTCAAGAAAACGCGTACGACTTGATTGTTTGCTGGGATGTTCTGGAACATCTGCCCTCTCCTGAAAAGGCCTTGAGGAATTTCTTCCATGCTGTCAACGAAGGAGGAATGATCCTGCTCGCATCACCAAATGTCACCACGTTGCGAGGGATTATCACAAAGTTCACTCCTTACTGGGTTCATGTGTTGTACGCACGTTACGTGGTTGGTGTGGAGACCGCCGGGACCGAAGGCAACTATCCATTTCCATCATATCATAGGTGGACCATTGCGCCTAATGCCATTCGGCGTCTGGCGGATGAAAAAGGATTGGTTGTTGAGTTGGCTGAAACATACGGATTTGATCACCCGGAAAAGAAGCACGCCGTCTTCTATTCACTCTGGACGCTTGTGTCTAACATTGCACACGTCCTGAGTTTCGGAGCAATCAAAACAGACAAGGATGCCGCGTTCGTTTTCATCCTGAGGAAACCGAAGTCTGCAGGATCCACGGCCGTCTGATTTGATGTCAACCGATGGAGCAACCGGATTCAAGGGAACCAATCAGGTACAGGAATAGGATGGAAAGCTTCTGAAAAACATATGATCACAGCGACATTGTCCGCGAGCATTCCTGTTGTGGAAATCCTGGGAATTAGAATTCATAGGGTGACCATGGAGAAGACTCTATCCCTTCTGGAAGAAATGGCGGCCGGCCGGGAAGCCAATCATATAGTAACCGTGAATCCGGAATTCGTTATGATTGCCCAACACGATCCCGTGTTCAAAGACGTGCTTAACAATGCTGCTCTTGCATTGCCCGACGGAATCGGAATTGTGTTTGCATCTCGCTTGCTTGGAGAGCCCGTTCCAGAGCGAGTTGCTGGTGTAGACACGATACACCGACTCGCGAATATTGCCCAACGTCGCGGCTTCTCAATCTTCCTCCTTGGGGCATCCCCCGGTGTGGCGGAAAAGACAGCAAAGGTTCTGCAAACTGAGAACCCCGGGCTGAGAATTGCCGGCACCTATGCGGGATCACCTCATCAACGCGAGGAAGACAAAATCTGCGCATTGATTGCCGCCGCAAAACCCGATATCCTCCTGGTGGCCTACGGTCCGCCGAAACAGGATCTTTGGATCGCAAAAACTCAATCCCGACTTGGAGTCCCGGTCGCAATTGGCGTTGGTGGGACTTTCGATTTTATTGCTGGCGTCACTGTGCGAGCGCCGCGCTGGGTCCGAGGCATAGGACTGGAATGGTTATACAGACTCATCAAGGAGCCTTGGCGATGGCGACGAATGATGACGCTCCCTCAATTTTCCTTTGCCGTCATTTCCAAGGCCATTTTTTCATGACGGATGAAGGGGGGCCCGCCCGGCATGTCTTTCTCACGTCGAAGATTGTCAAATGAATGTTCTCATGATAGTGCATGCCGCTCCATTTCCGCCTGAAGCCGGAACAACGAAGCGGATTTTTCATATTTTGGAGCAAGTGGCCAAGCGTCACAACGTAACGCTCCTGGCGTTGGGAACGGAGGCAGAAGAGCGAGCTTTCAAAGAGTCGGCTCCTATCAAGTGTAAAGAAGTGTATTTTGTAAACAACCGGGGGCCAATGTTCTTGAGATTCATCAAGAGCATTTGGTATCTGGCAACTGGAAGAAGCCTTGCGCGTCACTACTACAACAGGAAATTACAGTCGATCTTGGATTCCTTGTTGACACAACAGAAGTTCGACCTTATCCATTGCTCAACGACACTCCTTGGTTACTATCGATTACCAAACGGCACACCGAAGATCGGTGATACACAGAACGTGGAGTATGACAACGCGTACCGGGCATTCAAAGAGACCGGTTTCGGCATTCGGAAGTTCATCTATTTTTTGGAATTCAAGTCTCTGCTCAGAGAGGAACTGGCAAATTGTCGTAAGTTCCAGATCCTTCTAACAACCTCCGAGCGTGATCGGTCTCTTCTTCGGGAGAACCTCCCGGATATCCGTATGCAAGTCATCCCCAACGGGGTTGACCTTGCCGCATTCACCCCGCGAAGTGAGAGTCCGGAACCCAAAAGCCTGGTATTTACAGGATTGATGAACTACTATCCAAATGATCATGGCGCTATCTTTTTTCTTGATGAAATATTTCCGCTTATACTTGAGAAGGAGCCGGGAGCGCTCATCTATATTGTTGGGTCAAACCCATCACGGAACGTATTGAAGCGGGCATCAGATCGGATTATCGTGACCGGCTACGTTGCAGACGTGCGTCCATACATCAGTCGATCGCAAATATTTGTTATCCCCCTCCGGATGGGCGGGGGAACACGGTTGAAGGCGCTCGAAGCAATGGCGATGAAGAAACCAATTGTTTCCACAACGCTCGGATGTGAGGGGATTGAAGTGCAGCATGGCCACTCAGTACTCCTTGCTGACTCACCAAGGGATTTCGCTGCTGAAGTAGTTCGATTGCTTGGCGATGAATCACTAAGGATATCGTTGGCCAGCAATGCATTCAAGATTGCCGCTGATCTATATGGTTGGGATGGAATCGGGAAGAAACTCGAAACTCTGTACCAAGCCGAAACGAATGGAAATCCAGGTATGATTTCGGAGGATGTCGGATCAAAGCGCCGGACAAGACAATCATAAACCTGCGCGACGCCAGAACAGTCCGGGCATTGCTACTGCCAAAGCCCTCTCTCCGCATACGAGAATCGTTTCGCACCCGGCAAACGAAGAGACGCGACGCGTGAAAACACTGACACTCGTATCGGCTGGCAAGCGTCTCGCACCGCGGCATGAACTTGAACAACTTGAAGTGGCCGATGCCTATCCGCGGGCAAGTCTTTACGGACGCGTGCTGAATACCGACCTGTTGGATGAATCGTTCCTTGAAAAGGTTCACGCTTCCCGTCGTGCGCTCTACAATCGACTTCCGATTGCGTTGGCACAGATCCTCGAGGCATTCCTCGTCAAATCAAAATACGACGCTGTGATCTCCTGGGCTGAACATCTCGGGTTACCGTTTGCATTGTTGTTAAAGTTGACTCGTGGACGAACGCCACATATAGCCATTTGGTCATGGATCTCGAAGAGGAAGAAGGCTGAATTCCTCAAGCGGGTGCAGTCGCACGTAGACCGGATCATTCTCATGTCATCACTTCAGAAAAATTTTGCAGTCTCCCGGTTGGGGATTCCGGAAAACAAGGTTGTTCTTCTTCGTTGGCCGGTGGATCAAAAGTTCTGGCGCCCAATGCCGGGCCGGCAAGACATGATCTGTGCAGTCGGGCGAGAGATGCGCGACTACGGAACGCTCATTCAGGCTCTGAGCAACCTTTCTTCTATTCCTTGTCATATTGCCGCCGGCGCAATCGCCGGCAAGAGGGATTCCTGGATCGATGCCGTCGAAAGGGCAGGACCTTTGCCGGCACATATCACCATCGGACGGAAAAACTATACAGAACTCAGGGAGTTGTACACACGCTCCCGGTTCCTTGTGATGCCTCTTCTTGAAACCGACACAGACAACGGAACGACAAGCATTCTCGAAGCAATGGCAATGGGAAAAGCCGTGATTTGTTCCAGGACGGAAGGTCAGGTTGATGTTATTCAAGAAGGACTGACCGGGCTTTTTGTCCCAATCAATGACCCAACGTCTCTGCAGAATGCAATTCTGCACCTATGGAACAATCCGGGAATTGCCGACCAAATGGGAAAAGCAGGGCGCAAATGGGTGGAGGAAAACCACTCCCTTGATCTTTGGGTTGGGAACGTGAAACGCATTGTCGACGAAGTTATTACCGAGAAACCAAAGGCCAGCAGGCGATAGCTGTTTTTGAGTCCGCAATCGGCCTGGGTCAAGTTCATTCCTCACAAGGTTTGACTTGCGGCAAGCCTTGAAAGAAAGTGTTCTGCATACAGCAATTCAAACGATAGTCATTAACCGCGGTAGAGAAAGAACTTCTTGATGTTTCAGCAGGTGGCGAAAGGTGTCGCACGCAACACATCGATTATCCTTTTTCAGCAAGTCATTACGACGGCTTCCAGCATCTTGCTCATCCTATTCCTTCCGCGCTACCTGGGATCGGTTGTGTACGGACGCCTCTTTCTGGCAACCTCGATAGTAGGAATTTTCCATGTGATAGTGAACTACGGAGCCAACTACCTCATCACCAAAGAGGTCTCGCGGGAAAAGGAACATGCTGCACAATTATTCGTTGACTCGCTGGCACTCCGTATCGTTCTCGCGATTGCTTCAATTGTTGGAGTCCTCATCATAGGATGGATTGCGGGCTACAACGAAGAAACCAATCTCATTCTCGTTCTTACCAGTATTGGATTGCTGTCTCAAGCAAGCACATCAACACTCTTTGCCTGTTACCAGGGACACGAATTGCTTCAGTATACTTCTTACGCTGCGGTTGCCGAGCGTGTGTTCATCAGTGCGGTGGCAATTACTGCAATCCTGCTCGGGGCAAATGTTGTTGTGTTGGTCATTATCCTTGTGATAGGAGGATTTTTAAACACCGCGATTCTGTGGATGTTCTTGAACCGGATGTTTCAATCCATACCGCGAGTCAATTGGCGTAACGCAAAACAACAGATCAAAAGAGGAGCACCGTACTTCCTGCTCGTTGTCTTTGGAACAATTTATTACAGGATAGATACAGTCATGCTCTCAAAAATGGTTCCCGAGGAAATCGTCGGCAACTATGGGGTGGCTTACCGTTTTTTTGAGTCAATGAATTTTCCTTACCTGTTAACAGTTGCAGTGTATCCGGTTCTTGCGCGGCTGTGGAAGGAAGAGGCAGACATGCACCGGCGTATGACACAAAAGAGTCTCGAATATGTCTTCATGCTTGGAGTCCTTGTCTCTGGTGGCACTATATTGTTTGCCAGGGAGATAGTCAGTTTGTTCTATGGGATTGACGAATACTCAAAGTCGGTGATCTTGCTTCAGTGCCTAGGGGCGGGGATGCTGTTTGTTCATATTGACATGATTCTCGGTGCCACGCTGCTGGCCTCAGACAAACAGAAACCACTCATGTATCTTTCCCTTGCAACGATACCCGTTAATGTGATCCTGAATTATTTCATGATACCCTACACGCAAGATCATTTTTCAAATGGCGCTATCGGAGCCGCTGTTGCAACAGGAATTACCGAAATAGTTGTCATGGTTGCGTTTTTCACTATGCTCCCAAAGGGTGTTTTGGACGGATTTCGATATGAAGTGCCGGCAAAATGCCTGATTGCAGGAATAGTCATGGCTGCCGTTGTCCTGGGAGGATCCAGATTGCACATTCATTGGGTTGCTCTCGGCTTTACCGGGGTTGGTGTTTATGCCGCTATGATCCTCCTGCTGAGAACACTAGAGCGTGCAGAGCAGCAGTTCTTCAAGGAACTCATTCTCATTACGATCCCAAAAAAGATACGCACTGCAGTACGATATTAGGAATGATGGAGATGCGTATGAGGACAAGCATTGGAAACTGTTTGCTGAGCAGTACGTTGGAAAGAAATCAGGAAAAAGCCAGAGAACGTTGATTCGAGGGTCGTGAAGGAGAACAATCGCCTGGCCCAGCAAGAGTGACGCGGGGAAGGAAAACCCGAACACCATGTTGACAAACAATCACCCCTTTCACAATGGACAAAGATGTGGAATCAAATGACTATCGTAAGGCCCTCGGTCGCCCGGAGAAGATCAGAGTCCTTCTCTACCATAGAATAATCGGTGACAACGAGAACCCACAAGATGATATATGGGCAATCAAGATAAGCCAGTTCCGCCGGCAAATGGCATTGCTTGACCGACTTCATTACACCACAATCACCTTTGCCGACTATCGCCTTTTCCTGGAAAACGCGCTCAACCTCCCCCGGAAGCCAATCATTATTTCATTTGATGATGGGTATCTTGATACCTATGAGCGAGCTTTCCCTGTTCTGAGTAAATTTGGAATGAGGGCTGTCATATTTGTTGTAGCAGACACTGGCACGACGACCAACAAATGGGACCTGGCTTTAGGTCGAAGCGAAGCAAAGCTTATGAACGAACAGCAGATTTTAGAACTGCATTCCGCCGGTAACGAAATCGGTTCCCATTCAATAACGCACCCGAAGCTCACAGTGCTGCCAAAACAGGAAGCTTGGGAACAGATATCCCGTTCACGCATACTTCTCGAAATCATGTTGAATTCGCCCGTCCGGACATTTTCTTACCCCTATGGCATTCTCAACAAGGAAATCAGAGGTCTTGTTGCTGATGCTGGCTATTCAATGGCGTGTGCAGCCTGGTCCGGCCCCATTAGATTCGAAACGGACCCATTCGAGATCCGGCGAACACTCATCCTTGGCAAAACAGGGCTGTTGAAGTTCCTCTTCCAGCTCCTTCCACCTTACCAGATATACTCCTGGTTTTTGTGGCGTTTCAAGACGATCGTAAGGCCGGGGCTCCTACGAAGGTTTGTGTATGAGAAGTAAACGTCCGACACCGCGACACTGTCATTGAGAAGCCCTTGTCATCGCGAAACAATTCCTGAGTAGATGATGATCGTTCGAAACGCAATACAACTTATGCGTCCAAAGCAATGGATTAAGAATGCATTCGTCCTTGCGCCACTCATTTTTTCAAAGGAACTGTTTCAGCCCGAACCACTGATTACGGCCTTGAAGGCTCTGATTGCTTTTTGTCTGATTGCGAGTTGCGTCTATATCATTAATGATATTTCCGACGTTGACGCTGATCGGGCACACCCGGAAAAACGGAATCGCCCTTTGGCTGCAGGGACCATCAGTCATTTACAGGCATATGTTTTGTTTGGAGTGTTGCTGATGCTTTCCATCTTCCTCACTCTCGACATGAACTCCCGGTTTCAACTTGTGCTTGCGGCGTACTTCGTCATAAACCTTGCGTACTCGGCAAAACTCAAAGAAATCGTATTGCTGGATGTATTCATCATTGCGTCAGGATTCATGCTGAGGGTGTTGGGAGGAGCGTTCGCCATCAATGTGCAGGTGTCAAGCTGGATCGTCCTGTGCACACTGTTCGTTTCGTTGTTTCTGGGATTTGCAAAACGAAGAGGAGAGCTTTTGCTTTCGCAACAGCTGCGACCGGACATCAAGCGCAAGGTGCTGACCAGTTATAGCGTGGGTTTCATCGACCAGATGTTGACAATAGCGGTTGCCGGCACTGTCATCTCCTACGCGTTATACACCGTTGCACCACGGACGGTCGAGATCTTTGGAACAGAAAAGATGATTTATACAACAGTGTTTGTCATTTACGGTCTGTTCCGCTACCTTTATTTGATTCACATGAAGAACTCGACAGAGAATCCCACCAATGCGGTCGTATCGGATTTCCCGATTGTCGCCACCACGATACTGTGGGCACTGACATGTATTAGTCTGATCTATTTTGGTGGGAATAACTAGCGATATGCTTTACACTCTTTTCATTGCAACACAAATACTATTGTTGGCCACCATGGGGTTCTTTGTGGCGTATTTGTTCATGCTCTCTGTGATGGCAGCATCTGTACGTACATCGAAGAAGGTTGAGCCAACATACGGACGACGAATTGCTGTCTTGATTCCTGCCCACAATGAAGAATTCACCATTACCCCGACGATTCAGAGCTTACTCCGGTTGGAGTATCCACGCGAACGATTCGATGTATTCGTCATTGCCGACAACTGCACCGATCGAACCGCTGAAATAGGAAAACAATGCGGCGCGATCGTGCTCGAGCGAACGAACAACGAGCTGCGCGGAAAAGGCTATGCATTGCGGTGGTGCATGGACCAACTGCTTTCCCGATCCGACGGATACGATGCACTCGTGGTTGTGGATGCGGATAGCATTGCCTCCCGGAATTTTCTTGGCATCATGAATACCTATCTTGAACGTGGCGCGAAGCTCCTCCAGGCGAGCGACCTCGTAAAACCACAGCCCGGCGTTTGGAGCTCGGAGATGACGCGGCTGGGATTCACTCTCTATAACTATGCACGCCCGCTGGGGCGGCGGGTTATTGGATGTTCGGCCGGACTCAGAGGTAACGGCATGTGCTTCGATGCCGGGGTGCTTCGTTCCCACCCCTGGCATGCGTATTCGCGGGCAGAAGACCTTGAGTTTGGGCTGCATCTTTTGCTCCAAGGCATTCCTGTTACGTTTGCACCAGAAGCATCCGTCCTCGCGACCATGCCCCAGAACCCCCAGCTTGCCGAAAGCCAGCGTGCACGATGGGAGGGTGGCCGATTACCGGTGATCAAGAAGTATGCCCTTCCCCTTCTTCGAGAAGGCCTTCTGCGCGGCTCGCTCAAGTGCCTGGACGCCTTCATCGATCTCGTCACGCCCGCATTAATTAACCTGATGGCAATGGTAACATGCGTTCTTCTCTTCACTATTGTCATGTTCGTTACAGGTTTGAGCGAGGTGCTGACTTTCGTTTATCTGTGGTCTGGAGTGTTTGTTCTTGGCGTTCTCCATATGTTTATTGGCCTGTTTGCAGCGCGCGCCGACAAGGATCTTTACAAAGCGCTTTTCCATCTTCCTCGCTATGCTGCGTGGAAAATGCTGCTCTATTTGAAGCTCGCCCGGCATGGTGAGACGACAGAATGGGTTCGCACAACTCGCGAGCCTGACATTCCAAACAGGAACTCTTCAAGGTTGTAGAAGTTCTCTTGGGTGGAGAACACATCGGTGGCCGTACTAACGCTGGAGTGGGTCCTTATGCAGAAGATTCTTCTCATAGATGATGATGAAATGGTGTTGATGATGATGCGCAATGCCCTTGAGAGCGAAGGATACGAGGTGCTTTCAACCGCCGACGGCCCTCAAGGTATTGCCATCTACAAAGCACAGTACCCGGATCTCGTGCTGCTGGATATCGGGTTACCAAGCATGAGCGGGTTGGAAGTGTTGAAGGTTATACGGACCTTCGATTCAAAAGCACGCGTGATTGTGGTGAGCGGGTACGGTGCTTCGGAATCAGTGTCGTCTGCAGTCCGGTATGGTGCTTGGGACTTTGTTGAGAAGACGATCGCATTGGATGAACTCCTGGGAAAAATCCGGGCAGCACTCGTTGTACGATAATGATCACACATCTCATAGCCCGGGTGCTACGTGCATCTCAATGAGGCTGCATGAATCTATAGGAGACACGAGCTTGGCGGTGAGCACGCAAGTCGACCTGAAAGACAAGGTACCCCATTCCATTGACAACGTTGATCTCTGGCAGGGGATCCACAGGGACTTCATCAACAAGCACGTAGGAAATCCCGGCAAGGCCTTTCAGGGTGTGTTTGACAGGAACAGGAATCATGAGCGTCACACCGTTGACATCCAGGCCAGAGCGGACTGTAAATGCCCCGGTGAGCTTCGAAGGATCATGCCGCACATCATCAACAACGATAGAGCGGCGCGCCTGAACAAACGCCAGCCACTCGTTTGAGGAAAGCATGGGGACATGGTGTTGTTTGAGATAGTTGACTGTTGCCTGAATCCATGGGCCCGTCGTCGGCGCTTCGGGTGGCCATCGCTGGATGGTGTGTTCCGGATGAAAATTCCAGACAAGCACTGCATGGTAGCCGTTGATGCTTTGGTCGATGAATTCAGTGCTGAGATCAATCAGACGGCGAGTCGTGACGCTGTCATTCGGTGGCATTGACAGGTATTCCCTTGCAACCACATCGTCTTCAAATTGTGTGAGCTGACAGAACAGATCAACGAGGTTCCCTTCGGGTGTGATGACTTTCATCGGTTGGCCGGAACCGTTCACGTACCCATATCCCATCGGTGAATTCCAGTGGTTGACTACGTTGGGACGCTGGCCATAGCGAGGGTCAATGCCGCTGATGGAAAAGTCGAGGCGGTATCCTTTTTGGGCAAGCAATTGAGGTGTTTCAGTCCATCCCCACCAGATAAGATAATGGAATCTTGTGGATCGACCGGTACCAATATGGAGCTTTTCAAATTCTCTCTCGCCGCGATCAATTTCAGATTCAAGATCGCCAAGTCGGGGGCGAAAGAAAGACGTCGGAGAAAACCAATGGGCAAGGAGGAGGCGTCCTCTCATCAACCGATTGGAACTTGCCGGATAGTATAAATGAGGACTGATCGCATGACCCTGCAAGACAAGATCATGAACGACGGTCGTATCAATCTCATCAGGATAGACAAAAAATGTGTAGTGCCCATTGACACTGTTCAACCATGTCGCTATAGTGGACATGGGGAGTTGTGAGGCCCAGCCATGATGATCACCGGTTAACAACGCAACGGCCGGAACTGCGTTGGGAAAGTACCACACTCGTGGAATGGGGGTGTTCTCTTCGAGGAGTGTGAATATCAGATTCACGAAAATCTTTTGTTGCTCGTCGGCCTGGGGAATAGCCCGGTTGGTATAATCATACGAGTCGTAGTAGAGATCAGCCGTTTTAAAAACGCCATCACCGTCCCGGTCAATTGCCCGGGGGGTGCCGGGCAAAGGAGGCTTCCCCTGTCTCGTCATGACGATCGATTGTCCAAGGTCGTAGGATATGAAACCGGTGCGTCCTGCACCGTAGCTCGAGAAGCCGATTCCAGCATGGGATCCGGCCATACTCCGTTCACGTGCAAGATGCGCAACAATATTCGCACGCGTCGATTCGAAGAGCTGCACAGTGCCAAAGAACTGAAGCGGGGCATGAGACAGCCCCCGTGCAATGTGCGAAGCAGAGTCGAACAGTATGTACCCGTCAGTGATCGTGCGATTCGTATGTTGTATGCCGAGCAACGAATCAAAGTCGGCGGGTGGACCAATCATTAACAGGTTGCCGCCTAGCCGTACATACTCCTCAAGCCTTGCCTTGTTCCGTTGCAGGGTTAAAGAGGAACCCGCCGTAATCACAAGCGGGTATTCGCGTAACAATGTGTCATCGATCGTTGTTGACGAAATGTCCATCATCTCAAAGCAGAAAATCCCCTCTGCTTTCAAGACTTCAGCAACATAACGGGAGTATACATTGGAGTCCTTCAAATCCACAATCAACAACACCGGCTGCGTCCCTAACGCACCACGTGTGGATTTGAGTTCAAAGTCTTTCTCTGAAAGCTTCAAGGGTGTAAGGATGGTCTCCACCGACGGCGACCAGTGTACCCACCACAGAACACCCCCAGCGGGGAGAATGAGAATGAACAGCGTACGAAGGAAAACCGTTTTCATTGAGAATGTGCCGTAGTCGTGATGTGTAAAGATAGACAAGCATACATCGAAAATCAATTGCCTGAACAGCCTGTACACAAACACCACGAATCTCTTTCTACGAGTGACACTGTCATTGCGATAGTCATTTTCATCGCCATGCTGTTCCTCGTCCCGGCCATCAGTTTGCTTTCTGTCCGGTTTACATCGGACTTTTGGTATCTCATGGATGAAGGCACGATCCTGTATGCCGCCCACAGAAGCTCGCTCGGTGAACTGCCACACATCGATACGGCATACTTCTACAGTGGTGGATTCGAAATCCTTCTTGGCTACGTTTTCAACATGTTCGGTTCCACTCTTGCTGTAGCACGATGGACCCTTGGGGTGAACATGGCGGCAACGGCATCACTCGTGTACCTCATCTGCAGAAGAATCTCCATTGACTGGTCAGTTGCTGCAGGCTTTGCCGTGATCGCAACAGGCCTGTGCTACGGAATGAACTTTCACATCTATCCCGCCTGGTATAGTGGAACATTGTTGCTGATTGCTGTTCTTTTCATGTGGAAGGGTATGCTGCAACGCGAACAATGGTTATGGATTTGTCTCGCAGGAGTGTGCCTCGGTATTGCATCTTCCCTGAAACAGACATCCGGGCTGTATGGACTCTTTTCCTTCATGCTGTGGGCACTCATCGTAACAGGCAGGTTGCCCGTTTCGACCGCGCGAAGCATGAAACATTCCCCGGCCCTTTTGAAAATTGGGATGATCGTTCTCCTCAGCATCCCCATCACGGTCCTCGTGTTCTTTGTTCTCATCCTTCGATCACACCTGACGTTATTGAACATCGCAATGTTCCTGACGGTGCCGGCCATCATGTTGCTCTATGGAATCAACACCGTGATTCGCAAGTGGAAGGATTCTCCAGACGTTGCAGGCCGTTTTGTATCTGAAGCAGTGCAGAAAATGGCAGCGCTCGTGTTTGGAGCAGCCCTGGGACTCCTTCCGATCTTTCTTCTTTACATTGTGCGTGGTGGCCTCTCGCAATTTGTCGGAGATTCGTTCTTGAACATAGAACAGGTTGCCGCAGCCCGCTATTCGGTGTTCAAGTTTGTGGACGAGGCCGCAATGAGCAACGCTATTGTCTTTGTCCGTTGGCTGATACTGTTTATCACCCCTATTATCACAGCCATGATAAGTTTTTACGTCGTCATCAGAAAGAATGTATTGAACAACGAGCATCAACTCATCTTGTTGATCTCTATCCTCATCGCTGTTTTGTATCTTACCCTCTACCCCATCGCAATCAGGATGTACGTACTGTTCCTGTTGCCGCTTTTCATCATTGCCATTGCGTATTGCACGGATGTCATACTCAAACAGATCAGCACCTCCCCGCCTGTTCGACTGTTTGTTGTTCTCGGCATGTTCGTCATTATTGTGACGGCATACGTGGGAAGCAGATCGCTTGCGGGAGACCTGGGAAGGATCAGCGCGGGGGCCGGAGACGTCGGGCTTCTTGATCAGGAAAGAGGTAACGTGTACGTGCCGAAGACAACAATCAACTACCTTCACCCGGTTCTGGAGTATCTGGAGAATCGGCCCCAAGAAGAATCGGTCGTCGCCCTTGACATGTTTACCAAACTGGTTGCTTTTGTTTCGAACCGGAAGATCGAGGTCGACTACTGGCAGCGACACTACTTCAACGAAATTACGGCTGACGATTTCCTTGACCTCAAACATCTCATTGAAGAGCGTACCATTGACATCATCGTCATTGGCAAGAATCACCTTACCAATGCCCGGTCAGAGAGCATGCTCTTTGAATTCCTGGCAAAGAAATACAGCCTGGCCCTGGATAACCAAACCCATCTCGTGTACCAACGGATTCCCGGATAGCCACCCAGCGATTACACACATCAATCAACCATGAAAGTGCAGAACGAACATACCTACAGGTTCCTCTTCGGTAGCGCACCCTTTGGCGGAATTGTAACATATATCCAAAACCTGCAGGATACTCTTGATACGCGCAGCAACATCGAGTGCTCGTGGGTGTATGTGGAACGTAATCCCAGAGAACTCATTTCGCGCATTCCCCCCTTCTCAATGAACTGGACGCTGAAGGGCGGAATGGTCATGCGATCGCGAGTCCATGCACTTGAGAAGAACGGCAAGATCTTTGATGCTGCGTTCTTCAACCATATCGTTCCTGTTTTTTTTCTCGGAGAATTCAAGCGACGCGTCCCACTCATCATCTCCCTTGATGCCACGCCGAAACTGCTTGATGATATTGGGAAATGGTATAACACGTCTGCCGGATCGAAGGCAAACCCTGTCAAGATCATCAAACACAATCATGTCAAACAGACGTACGCGCAGGCGGCGTATCTGCTTCCGTGGTCAGGATGGGTCAGGGATTCCCTGATCGAGCATTATGGTGTAAGCGAAGACAAAATCAGGGTTCTTCCGCCAGGTATCAACTTGAAGAAATGGAGAAGGAGGCATGACCCTGTCACGCCGGCCGGTGGAAAGGAGAGCAAGGTGAAGATTCTCTTTGTGGGTGGAGAATTTGAACGGAAGGGTGGTGACATGCTTTTGAATGTCGCGAATCGTGAGGGTCTCCGCGAATGCGAGTTCCATCTTGTGACGCGGTCTTCTGTGAAGGTAACTGGTGACAATATCGTTGTCCACAACAATGTTGATGCAAACAGCGAGGAGTTGATTGCATTATATCAACAGGCTGATATCTTTGCGTTGCCAACCCGCGCGGATGTGTTTTCCCTCGCGGGCCTGGAAGCGATGGCAATGAATCTGCCGGTCATCATCACAAACGTGGGGGGCACCGGAGAGATTGTCCGGAACGGCGAGACGGGATTCCTTGTCCCCGGGGATAACGAAGACGCCCTTGCGGATCGCCTCCTCCAACTTGTAAGAAGTCCCTCACTGCGAGCGCAATTTGGCAAGAGAGGAAGAGAGATTGTCGAGGAAAACTTCAACCTGGAAAAAAGCGCACAGACTATCGTCGAACTCTTGATGGAAATCTCCAACACACGATCAACGACGTAGCCGGCAACAGAACGCGACCTTGACAGGCTACTTCATTGAATCGCGTACCACCGGCAAGTGCTCCTCATTCCAACGTATCATTCCCCCCTCCATATTCAACACCGTGAAGCCGCACTTTGTCAGCATTTCGGCGGCTTTCCCACTGCGGTTGCCTGATCGACAGATCGCGATAACTGTTTTACCCTTGTGCTGCTCAAGCTCGTCCACCCTCTGCCCCAACTCCTGGACCGGTATGAGAATAGTGTTCGCCACATGACCAAGCTCATTGTTGTATTCTTCAAGAGTCCGGACATCGAGCAAGACCACGTTTGAATCATGCTGTAACCGCTCAAGAGTATCTTTGGGGGAAATGAGCTGGTACGGTTGCACCTTTTGCCTCCACAATGCCATGAACGATCCTCAGATGATAATACCAATAGTGCCATAGGAATTTCCCCGTCATCATTCAATGGGGGAAGGCCACTATACGACTGTTTGCCTTGATTGTATAACCGGAAAGCCTGCTTTGATCCAAGCGCTTGTTCCACCGGTCAGATTCAACACATTTGTGTAGCCCTCTTGCTGCAACACATGCACTGCCTCCGATGATCTCCCACCGCTCTGGCAAACACAGACGATGGGCGCATCCTTCTTCTCCGGTAGCGCACTCAGCTGTTGCTTCAGCGCCTTGATCGAGACGTTGTGTACACCTTCGATTGCTCCACCCATCGCCAGTTCAATCGGCTCACGGACATCAAGCAGGTACGGCGTCTGCCTGCTTCCCATCATTGCGTGGAGTTCTTGTGCTGTAATGTTCCTGATTATCTCGCCGGGTTGGGTGACGCGCTGTACACCGCACTGGAGGGTCATCTTTCCACCGGATGCGACGTTCTCGGCGAAGGGTGGGAAAAAGTCTTTTACGAACTCCACAAACTGCTGTCTTGTTCGTTGACGCAGAAATGGGTTGGACTTTCGCTCTTCACCGAGGGATGCGAACTCCATGTCCTGGTAATCATGCCCGGGATATATTCTGGTCCGATCGGCGAGAGGGAGAATTTTGTTGAATAGGCTGTCATACTGTTCTTCAGGGTTGCCGCCGGGCAGGTCGCTGCGACCTGCCTGTCCAATCAGCAGAAGATCTCCGGTAAACAGGTTGTCAGCAACAAGCAGCGAAATATGGTTGTCGGTATGCCCGGGAGTGAACAATACGTTGAATGTTTGAGACCCTATGGTCACACCATCTCCGTCCTCAACGAAACGGTCTACGGCAATCGCGGCATTTGCTCGCAATGTGTCGCCAATTCCGAACTTGTCTCCTTGATCAACCACTTTCCACTTGTTCTTTGTATTGGCATGCATGATCGTTTGCGCCCCTGTTGTCTCGCGCAATACTCCTGCCGCCGAAACGTGGTCTGCATGCGTGTGAGTGTCTACGATGTGTGTGATGCGGGCATTGTGTTCCAGTACAAGTTGTTCAATCCGCGTTACGTCCTCAGTATTGGGATCGACAATGCAGCAGGCACGATCTTTCTCATCAATCAGCAAATATGAAAGAGTTCCCGTACCATCGTTGGATCGTATTTGTTTGATGAGCATGAAGAATCTCCAAGCATGGATCGTTAAGTGATGACACCCGAGCTCCAGATCATTTCTGGCGAACACCATTCAGCCATCATCAGCAATGTTGACGAATGATACGTAAACCGGGTATCTCAGTCAAGCTCGGTGGGCATGTAATCGGCAACAATGACATCACGCGGAAGAATATTTCTGAATCTCATCCTCGTTACGGTGAAAATCTCTTCCCTCTTCACGGATACTCGCGAACTTCCATGGGTTTAGATAGCGGCACTACATTTGTACGTATTTTTGACGTTGACTTACCTGGCTGATTTCTTTATATTCTGCCAGCAAGAAGCATCACCAAGTGTGTGTTAAGGAACCAGCGTAGGTAAGGTTGCTGTTATCATATACACAGATTCAGAAGAGTCTCGTTCCACGCACTAAACTTAAGGAACTCTGATGGAAGGCAACTTCTCAAATCGCGTTCAGGATGTTATCCGCCTCAGTCGTGAAGAGGCATTACGGTTGGGGCACGACTACATCGGTACTGAACACCTCCTGCTCGGTGTAATTCGAGAAGGAGAAGGCATTGCCGTGAAGATCCTCCGCAATCTGGGCGTCGACCTCTATAAGCTTAAGAAGGCGATAGAGGATACGGTACGGACCTCCGGCGGAACCCTTACCATCGGAAACATTCCGCTGACCAAACAGGCTGAGAAAGTCCTCAAGATTACCTACCTCGAGGCAAAGTTGTACAAATCAGATGTTATCGGAACCGAGCACCTCCTGCTTTCGCTGCTTCGCGATGATGACAACATCGCTGCACAGATATTGCACCAATTCAATATTCATTATGATGTAGTACGAAGTGAACTCGACAATATCATCAGCGGGAAACCATCCAGCCCGGCAACACACACACCCGCATCGGAAAAGAAGGCAGAAAAGTCCAAGACCCCCGTTCTTGACAATTTTGGTCATGATCTTACCAAGCTTGCCGTCGAAGACAAGCTCGATCCAATTGTGGGGCGTGAGAAGGAAATAGAGAGGGTTGCCCAGGTTCTTAGCCGTCGCAAGAAGAACAACCCGGTGTTGATTGGAGAGCCGGGCGTCGGGAAGACAGCAATCGCCGAAGGCCTTGCCATGCGCATCGTGCAGAAGAAGGTATCGCGTGTGTTGCACGGCAAGCGGGTGGTGACGCTCGACCTCGCAGCCCTTGTTGCCGGGACAAAGTACCGCGGGCAATTCGAAGAGCGCATGAAGGCTGTGATGAACGAGCTTGAAAAAGCAAAGGATGTTATCCTGTTCATCGACGAGTTGCATACCATTGTCGGTGCGGGCGGTGCATCAGGTTCACTCGACGCTTCGAACATGTTCAAACCCGCCCTTTCCCGCGGTGAGTTGCAGTGTATCGGGGCAACAACGCTTGATGAATACCGGCAGTACATCGAAAAAGACGGGGCGCTTGATCGCAGATTCCAGAAGATCATGGTCGACCCTACAACAGTTGATGAGACGATCCAGATTCTGAAAAACATCAAACACAAATACGAAGAACACCACGGCGTCCGGTATGGCGACAAGGCAATTGAAGGCGCAGTGCGGTTAAGCGACCGCTACATTACCGACCGTTTTCTCCCTGACAAGGCCATCGATGTGCTTGACGAATCAGGCTCACGCGTCCACCTTGCCAACATCCATGTACCCGAGGAAATACTTGAACTTGAGGGTGAGGTGGAGAAGATCAAACAATCCAAGAATCAGGTCGTCAAAAACCAGAACTTTGAGGAAGCTGCTCGATTACGCGACCTGGAAAAGAAATTGCTCAGCGACCTCGACATTGCCAAGCGGGAATGGGAACTGAAAGCCCAGGATGTTGTCCATGAAGTCACCGAAGAACATATGGCGGACGTCGTCTCAATGATGACGGGTATCCCGGTAAACAAGATCGCTCAGTCCGAGTCCGAAAAACTTCTGAAGATGGAGAACGTTCTCACCGGTCAGGTCGTCGGCCAGGACGAGGCAATCAAGAGTCTTTCGAAGGCCATACGAAGGACGCGTGCCGGCCTGAAGGACCCAACACGTCCAATTGGTTCGTTTATATTCCTTGGGCCGACCGGCGTCGGCAAAACGGAACTGGCAAAAGCACTTGCGCGATACTTGTTCGACACCGAAGAAGCGCTCATCCGCATCGACATGAGTGAGTACATGGAGAAGTTCAGCGTCTCACGTCTTGTTGGAGCGCCGCCTGGATATGTCGGATACGAGGAGGGCGGGCAACTCACAGAAAAAGTACGAAGAAAACCATACTCAGTTGTACTCTTGGATGAGATTGAGAAAGCCCATCCGGATGTGTTCAATATTCTACTGCAGGTTCTGGACGATGGTATTCTCACAGACAGCCTTGGTCGACGGGTCGATTTTAAGAATACGATCCTGATTATGACATCTAACGTGGGAACGCGGGATCTGAAACGCGGTGGCGGATTTGGCTTCGGAACGAATTCTGCAAAGGACGAGTACGGCAGCATGAAATCCACGATTGAAGATGCTCTCAAGCGCGTGTTCAATCCGGAATTCCTGAACCGTATAGATGACACAATCATCTTCCATCAGCTTGAACGAAGCCATATCATGCAGATTATCGACATCCAGATGCGCGATCTTTTGAAGCGGATGGAAACAATGGGTATTACCATGCAGTTAAACAAGCAGGCAAAGGAATTTCTTGCCGACAAAGGTTTCGACCCCGCCTTTGGGGCACGACCATTGCGCCGGGCCCTGCAAAAGTACCTTGAAGATCCGATTGCGGAGGAGTTGTTGAAAGGAAAGTACGCAGAGAAATCCATACTCCGTGTCAAGATCAATAAGAAGACCGGAGAATTGAAGTTCAACAGACAGACTGTGATAAACAAGTTGGGAGCAGTCGAGGAAGAAAAGAAGCCCGCAGGCGTTTCCTAACATCTATACCGATAGCCACAAATACCCGAGGGCCTGCTGAATAAGCAGGCCCTTTGTCTTGAACCCTGTTTTCTTATTATACCTTCTTGCGTATGCTTGGAAGACCGAACTTTTTCAATCTGTATCTGAAATTCGCCTCACTCAATCCAAAGATTGAGGCGGTTCTCGACTGATTGTACAAGAACTGTTTCAATGCCCGCTGAATGAGTAATTTTTCGATGAGATCCAATGATTGATCAAGAACAAACGACTTTGCCGTTGCAATGTTCGTAATGGCATCTTCGAGATGTTGATGTTCATCAAGAAAGTCACCGGGAAGTTCAAGCTTTTCTCCTTTTGACATCAACACGGCTTTGCCAACAACAGCCACAAGGTGCTGGATGTTGCCCGGCCATTGTCCTTGTGAAAGGATATGGCTCGTATTCGGGTCGATAATCTTTGAAGGTACACCGAAGTTGGCGCAAACTCTCTCTGCAATACTTTGTGCAAGCGCTGGGACATCTTCCACCCTATCCCGCAATGCCGGCACTTCGACGAGCTCGCATTTCTCCAGATATGGTACGAGTTCGGGTGAAATCCCTCCGCTTTGCGCGAGATGCTCCAACGGATGTTGAAGTGTGAAAATTACTTTCACTGTGCTGTAGCGCTTCTTCCCTTCCTTGAGAAATCTCAATAACAATTCCTGGTTCTGGGGAGCAAGCAATTCGGCATCGGCCATGACCAACGTAGCGTGGTCTTGCACCACCGCTACCTTGCGCCCGGTTGTGGCCTCAGCAGCTTCTGTCTGTTGACCTGTGATGCTGGCACGGATTTCCTCGTCAGGGGCTGTTCTGGCATCGACAAGAACATACGGCCGCCTCTTGCCCCGCGCAGCGTGAATCTCCAGTGCAAGGGTGCGCCTCCCCGACCCTGCCTCACCAATGATCAGGATATCCTCTTTCCCTGATGCAAGCCGTGGAAGAAGCTTTCCAATCCGCTTTGCATAGTTGCTGGTGCCAACTATTCGTGATTC
>JANNSJ010000030.1:35000-36375 GCA_031402435.1 Bacteroidota bacterium
AAACATGTCAACGGAATTCGGAGTTTGTCTGGGTTTGGTATCGTTGTGACGACCCTAGCCCAATCAGTGCTCTACCTCCGCGACACTCTTACCTGAGGCTAGCCCTAAAGCTATTTCGAGGAGTACGAGCTATCTCCGGGTTCGATTAGCTTTTCACTCCTACCCTCAACTCATCCAAGAAGTTTTCAACCCTCACTGGTTCGGACCTCCATGAGGTTTTACCCTCACTTCATCCTGGTCAAGGGTAGATCACCCGGTTTCGCGTATACCGCACGATACTATGTTCGCCCTATTCAGACTTGCTTTCGCTACGGCTGCGTCTCTTAAGAGACTTAACCTTGCATCGTACGAGTAACTCGTAGGCTCATTAAGCAAAAGGCACGCAGTCACTCTCATGGCAATGCAAGCACTACCATGATCGCTCCTACCGTTTGTAAGCACACGGTTTCAGGTACTATTTCACCCTCCTGTTAGGAGTGCTTTTCACCTTTCCCTCACGGTACTTGTTCACTATCGGTCACTAGAGAGTTTTTAGCCTTGCGAGATGGTTCTCGCAGATTCCCACAGACTTTCACTTATTCCGCGGTACTTGGGATCGCTCACCAGAGAGCCAGACTGTTTTCGCCTACAGGACTTTCACCTCCTATGGTTCTTCTTTCCAAAAGATTCGGCTAACAATATGGTTTTTTACTCTCCGACCTCCACGCAAATTGGTCTACAAGCGCCCCACAACACCACCGACACAACGGTTGCGTCCTTTACTGTGTCAAGTGGTTTAGGCTCTTTCCCTTTCGCTCGTCACTACTCAGGAAATCGTTATTACTTTTTCTTCCTAGGGGTACTGAGATATTTCAATTCCCCCCGTTCGCTCTACCGCGCCTATGAATTCAGCACGGAGTTCTCAGACATAACTCTGAGAGGGTTGCCCCATTCGGAAATCGCCGGGTCAAAGGTTGTTTCCACCTATCCGACGCTTATCGCAGGTAACCACGTCCTTCATCGCCTTCTAGTGCCAAGGCATCCACCGTATGCTCTTAGTAACTTAACCAAAAATCCTTATTGACACGGATACTGTTCATCCCGACTTTCATCGGGATTCAGGTGCATCAATAAGATTACGGAAAAACTTACAACATACATCTAGATACTCTTACATCTTGTTACTCAGTTTGATGTCAGTTTGTTATACTCAGCAGGTTTGTTCTTCAGTTTTGTGACTGAAAACTACTACCACCAAGCTAACAGCACTCTTCCAAATTGTCAAAGAACAACATACCGACTTTCGTCGGTATTAGTACATCTCGTGGAGCTGTGCGAACATCACGCGTGACGGGTGGCGCTGGATCAGGCGGTGGAATTCTCCGAGCAGACCGCG
>JANNSJ010000031.1:0-47098 GCA_031402435.1 Bacteroidota bacterium
AGTTGGGAGTTCCTTCACCAAACGTGTCAAACATGTACACCCTGCCATCGTAATTGCTGCCATCAACAAAGATGAGGCTTCCGGCAACAATGGAAAGCCCGTCCCCGGAAACATCAACTGCCGATGCCCAGTTCGTAAACACGCCCGGTGGAATCCGGTATTGCCACAGAAGATCGTATCGGCTTTGGCCTGCATTGTACGTGTATGCCTTCACGAAGCCACTATTCTCAGCCATGGCGAGGACAGATCCATTGCTACTGAGTGCGAGCCTGCATTCGGTGTTGGAAATATCCAATGACGTTCGAACAGAGCCGTTGTTTGCGTTCAGTATGTAGCCATAGAATCTCCCGTTCACTGCAACCGTGGACTTGTCGATACTGAGGTTGATTCCGGTGACGCCGGAACTCTGACCATCGCTAAAATCAAATGTCCAGATTGGAGTAGTGGACGGAGGATTGAACGCGTAAACTCTGTGTGTGCCGCCTGCGAGCGGTGAGATGGTTGCGCAGACAAGCAACTGACCATCACGTGACACAGCGATTGGTCCACCGATCCGCGAGCCTGGAATCGGAAAGTTGAAGGTGATTGAGCCGGAGGTCTTGTCGAAGAGGTAGATATTGTTGTATGATGCATTGGCGACAATGTTGGCGGATGTGGAAAGCGTGACAAAATTCCTGTACGTGTTCGGGTCGGAAAGAGATTCCCACAGCGGAGTGCCGGAATTGTCATCATGGAACGCCACGCGAAGATTGTTCAGGTTCCAGCCAATGAACGTATTCGTTCCATTAGGGCTGACGGCTACATCCTGTCCGATTGCTGCGCCATCGGTTGTCTGCCATCTGACGCTGGAATTGTACAAGCCTGAGTTTGGAGTGGGCAGGGCTTTCTCCTCTTCGAGAACATTCTCGGCTGGGGGAAGAGGGTTGGGTTCGGCAATGGTTTCCATCTTTTGGACTGTTTTCCCATTGACGATGGTTGTAGATGTTTTTGTTCCAACCGATTTATCCGGAACACCTGCAACAAGGAAAGAGAGGCTGAGAACAATCGTAATAACCAGGGTGGCAAAACGGTTCATGACTGGCTCCTCGCAGATATGTGGGCGATATTGAAGTCAAACGGAGGCTGGACTGCACGAATATACGAAAGGATGAACGCAATAAGCAAGAATGCGGCGGCAGATCTGAGTTTTCAGAACAAAAGCATGCTGAACTTGTGGTACCCCTCCAATAGGCATGGGTAGAGTGGCTGGAAAGCCAGGTTCGCACCGGAGATCGAAGTGTAGAAGTGGTGCGGGGAAGGTTGTAATAAATTGTCAATTGTAAATTATTCGTCGAGCATTCAACCATAGCTGTGACTTACCTGAGCAGCAACAGTTTTCTGGTTTGAACAAACCCTCCTGCTTGTAGCCGATAGAAATACACCCCGCTTGTGAACTTGCCCGCGTCAAACATGACGAAGTGGTTACCCGGTTCTTTCTGATCGTTGGCGAGCGTAACAACTTCCCTGCCGAGTACATCAAACACCTTCAAGGAGACGAAACTTCCGGCAGGAATCTGGTATTTTATTGTCGTTGTTGGGTTGAAGGGGTTGGGATAGTTATGACTAAGAGAAAAGGTGCTTTGCGCTGAGGTCTCATCAAGTGATGACATCACTATGAAGGGATTGGCAGGATCAGAGGCAATAATGAGGAGGTTCGTTATGGGCTCATTCACCAGAACAGAGCTCTGTGTCCTCATATCAATGTTGACAACAATACCAGATGGGTCGCTGAGGTGTACATTCCCGCTGTAGTGTCTCGTCACATCCGACCACGAGATGAGTGCAGGATATCCAGAACTCCCCGGGTCAAATCGCACTTTGTATGTATCAATTTGTGCAGTGCCCCTGTACCCGCGCAAATCTAATAGTAGACCCTGATCCATGCATTGAGAATTGAACCCACGCGGGTCAACGAAACGAAAGTCAGGTGCCCCCTGCGGCCCTGGAGGTGGAATCCACAATTCACCGAGGTCCTGATCGAGGCAGTGCGTTGCTTGGGTATGAATACCGAAGGCCAGCTCGTTTCCAATGTTGCCACCGAAGAATGCAAGGTAGTTCACATAACCAACATGTGAGGAGTCGGCGATTGTGCGAAACCGAACAATTCCACCGATCTCGGGGTTTTGGTCAATCCACACTGCTTGGTATTCATACAATACGTCTGGCGTTAACCCTTCAACTCGTTTCCTCACTTGGATCGGGTTCGAGCCGCTGTAAGTGCCTGCGGAGATCACGTGCTGATACTCCGGACTCACGCCCCAAAGAAATTTCACTTCTCCTGTGCTTCCTCCCGGGTTAATCGAGGCACGAAAGACGGCAGCAGTCGGTGATACGGAATCAGGATACAATGACGTGAGGTGGACCTGGCCAAAAGAACGCTGTAGTAAGAGAAGTGTTGACGCGATGAGCACACCAAGAATGAACGAGGAGGGTTTCATGAGAGTGTCTCCTGGAGTTGAAGATTTATCAGTTGAGCCATGCGATTTTCTTGGTGGCAGAGGCAGGCCATTAATTGGGGAAGGGCGTTATTAATCATGGCGCTGCTTACCTCGTTTGAGTTCGAGGATTGTGGAAGGAAGACGAGTAAATATTCAGGCTATGATCCAAGACTCAGGAATCGGCTTGAGCCTTGCTGTTTGTCCGCTTGAATGTATTACAGTCGTGTCAACTTGAGCGTGAATCAGTCTTGTGCAAGACTTGAAAAACAAAAGAAGTGTTGGAAGTGAAGGTAGTTGTTCTTACCCAAAACAGGCTCAGGACGGCATGTTGATTTGCCTCCCGTTTTTCTAAGATTGCTTGTAAATTAAATATACTTCATCGTAATACATTTGTCAAGAAAATAAGTACATTATCGCGTTTTATTTGCGACGACAATGAGGACGAGTATCAACGTGTCTCTGTTTTGGTCTGACTCAACATCTTTGCACCAAACCACGCTCTTTTCGTATATTGATCCAACACTTACAGCAATACTCAGAGAGGGAGGATAGGTATGGCACAATGCAAGAATTGTGGCTCCGAGTTAGCAGGCTCACAACGCTTTTGCCCTTCATGCGGTGTCCCCGTTGCAGTGTCCGCAGAAGGAGACAAGCCGGCAGCAAGCAGTTCATCACCGGCTCAAACAAAGTCCATCTTCCGGCGGGTTGGACTCATTCTTTTCCCGATCCTGATCGTCGTTGGGTTGGTGATCATCTACAACTACATCAAGCCGTCAGTGAATTCAGTGATCAAGCAGCAGCCCGTTATTGCTGCGCCGATGAACTACGACTCGAACTTCGTTACCATGACTAACGTGGAGTTCAGGCAGGAGGGGGATGATATTGTGTTCTCGCTGGATGATGTGAAGCGGTACCGCATTGTCCGATTTGAATATCCGGCCAAGAACATCGTCCGTCCGGTCATGGCATACATTGATCCTCAGGGCAGATTGGTTACTGCCATCAGTATCAGTGACCACTGTGGTTCAACGGAATTCCAGATCAAAAACAACCAGATCTATTGTGCGCACTGTCCGTCGCATTGGGACATGATGACGATGGAGGCTTACGCATGTTGCGGCAATTATTTTCCTGACCCAATAGCGAGCAGAGTGGCGGGGAACGAGGTACGAATTCCGAAGGCAGAAGTGGAGAAGTGGGCGGGAAGGTTGTAATGAATTGTCAATTGTAAATGGTCAATTTTCAATTGGGAATTATTCGTGTGAGCGTCCAGCCATGGCTGGGACTTACTTGAGCAGCAACAACTTTTTGGTTTGTACAAAACCGCTTGCCTGTAGTCGATAGAAGTAGATGCCGCTTGACAAATCTCTTCCGTCGAAGGCTCTCTCATGACCCCCCGCCGTCATCTCCTCATTCACCAACGTTACGACTTCCCTTCCCAACACATCAAACACCTTGAGCGACACAAACCCTGTCTCCTGAATCCTGAACCCTATTCTTGTTCCTGGGTTGAATGGGTTGGGGTAGCTCTGGTATAGCACAAACTTCGAGGGGATTTCAGGAGAATTGGCTGGCACTTCGGTAATAGGCCTAAAAAAACGTACAATCATCCCATTGTTGCCAACGGCCCAACCATGGCCGTAGTTGGACGGTCCTGCAAGTGACATGTGATTCAGTTGTTCTGAACCTGCATATCCAAAAAACTGATCTAGGAACCACGTCTGACCGCCATCATAAGTACGATAAATGTTCTGACCTGAAGCTGCCCAGCACTCCGATGAATTGGTCAGCCCTGAAATCCCAATGACTGCTGCGGGGAGAACTGTGGGGCTCGCGGCCCAACTAACGCCTCCGTTTGTTGACCGATAGATTGAACCGTCCGCGCAACCAATGAGACCAAACGAACCGGAATTGAAGTATAGGGCAGTAATACTTGAAGAACCGGGTTGCAAAACAGCACTCATCCATGATGTTCCGCCATCGGTCGTTCGATAAATGGTACCGTTGCTTGTGCCGAACCAGCCGAGGTTCTCGTCGATCCAAGCCACCGCATTATATATACCTTGCTCTCCTGTGCCGGACGACGGACGTATTGGAAAGTCAGACCACGTGGATCCCCCGTTTGTTGTCCGCTTCAAAACCCAAAAACCTCCGACAGGATCACCGAAGGCATAACCAGTTGTGGCATTGAACATTTGGATGCGTCTCCAAACAGTGGCCGTTGAATCAACAACGTTCCAGGAAATGCCTCCATTCGTTGTTCTGTTGATTTTTGCTGCTCCGGATGCTGCGATGCTTCCAGCGATTGCAAGGTCTGTTTCGAAAGCTGTGATAGTGTGGACGTCTCCCTCAAGCATGCCAGATGCAACCCAGTGGATGCCGCTGTCGACTGTTCTGAGGATCAGTCCACTCTCTCCGCCCGCCCATCCGACCTGGAAAAAATTGAAGAGGTAGTTGCTTGTATGGACAGCATATAGCCGGAGATCAGTCTCACTAACTTGCTCAGTCCAGTTCGAGTAGTAACGGTTGATATATCGCCTAAAGGCAAAGATTGAGAGGTCTGACTTATCTGAGATGCGAATGTAGCAGCTGTCAGAGAAATTATACTGGAGAGTCCAGTAGTAGGAACCTGTTTTGGTGAATCTATCGAACTCCTCTTGGTCGTCAGTGTCAGAGAGGGGAATAGAGCCTTGATTGCTGGAGGGAATTCCTGATGTTATCAAGTACCAAGGCCCGCCCGCTCCTGTGGTTGAGTACTCAATCCTGATTGAGTCAACTCCTGTAACCGTCCACCTTATTGGGTATGTAAACCCTATCGACCATCGGTCAGTATCGCTGGGCGAAAGTATTGTGATGGATGGTTGAGCCGAGAGGAGATTTGCACCAAGAATAATTGTTCCGATGAGAAAGCCGAGATTTCTTTTCATGACAAGTTCCTCGTGTGACTATCGCGCCAGGATCATCTTCTTTGATTGAACCAGATCGTTGACTTTGAGTTGATAGAAATATACACCACTCGAGAGATTGCCCGCGTCAAACTGCATCGAGTGATTTCCTGGTTGCTTCACTTCGTTCACCAGCGTTGCCACTTCTCTCCCCAATACATCAAACACCTTGAGCGACACGAACCCTGACTCCTGAATCCTAAACCCTATTTTTGTTTCTGGATTGAATGGGTTGGGATAGTTCTGCAGCAACTCAAATCCATTTGGAAGTTCAGCTTTTTCCCCGACGCCGGTCAAATAATTCCACACCTTCAGTACGCCATGCGTTTCGGTTGAGACGAACATCGTGTCGGAATACGGACTGATGATGATGCTCGTGAGTCTGCTGGTTGGCAGCGCGTTGTTGTACGGCGTCCAAGCACCTCCGAAGTCCGTGGATTTGAGTATGCCTGCTTCTGATGCGACAAAGAGAAGGTTGGCCGATACCTCAGATGCAACAATTCCATACACCCGATGTTGCGTGTAGGTATGCGCCCACGATGCGCCGTTGTTTGTCGAGCGAAACACTCCGATACTCTGTGATGTGTCAAAGATTGTGCTCTTTACGCCCACAAGAATGGTGTCTCCGTGTGCCCACAAAGAAAGAGGGGAGTCATTGAGATATGTGGGGTACGAGGCGGTGACGGCAAGGAGAGAATCCCATGTCACCCCTGAGTTCGTTGATCGAAGAAGGTTGTTATTCGTTCCGAAGCTTCCAACAGCGTTGTATATCTCACGGCCGGTTCGGGAATTCACACCGAGGAGCTTTGAGAAGTAGAAGCTCGTGGACCCTTCGATCTGATTCCACGTTATTCCTTGATCCGTGCTTCGATGCAGCCCGCAAACGGTGACGTAGGCAATCGAGTCGCTTCTACTGAAAACAACACTGAACGGCGTTGTCCAGCACCCTGCGGGAAAACGACGCCAACGAACTCCGGTCGGGAATGTAGTTTTGGAGATACCAAAGGCCGGCTCGATGTAGTAGTCTGCATAGCCCAAATACACTGAATCATTCTCCCATGGAGAGAATTCGTAATAGGTATATTCATACCCCGGAAACCATTCGTTTCCTTCCCAATTCTGCATGTCATAGTTCCATCGATTAGCAGTCGGGAAGACGGCGATCCCATTGTACGTAACTGCCGCGAGTCGGAACGAATTAGGGCTAAACCATTTTCCCGATACCCGTTGGACTCCTTGCCAATTGATCGAATCAGGGCCTACAAACTGCCAGCCTTGAGAAATCGAAACTGTATTTGCAAGGATGGTCAGTAGACTGAGATAGAGGATTCGCTTATTCATTTGAACCTCCCGCGTGGTGAACTCAACAGACATCCTGCCTGTCTTATCTAAGCAACAAGAGCTTCTTGCTTGCTACGAATGTGCTGGTTTGCAGGCGATACACATACACTCCGCTTGCAAGTCCTTCAGCAATTAAATTCCGATTGTAGCTTCCCGCCCCCATCTCCTCATTCACCAGCGTTGCCACTTCTCTCCCCAACACATCAAACACTTTGAGCGACACGAATCCGAAATCAGCAATCTGAAATCCGATGTTCGTTGTGGGGTTGAATGGGTTGGGATAGTTCTGAGACAAGCGGTATTGGCCTGTGGGGTGGTTTTGCTGTGGCGTCACAAAGGTTAAACCACCATTTGTCGTATGAAGCATAAATGTTCGCCCGAGTGCACTACCACCACAAATGTAGCCGTTTATCTCCGAAATCATTTTTCCGCCACCGAACATGCTCTGTTGAGGGAAACCGGAAATCGTTTGATAACTCCAGTGTACTCCTGCGTTTGTGGTTCTTCCAACAACGGGTACGGTAAAAAGTGTGTCCCCTGAGAATTGCCACCCAAACACAATGCCGTAATCAGAGTTGCTTGCGAATCGGATCCCTTCTAAACTGATCGCAGCATCGGAAACCATGGATACTGGGGACCATTGTGAACCTGAGTTCGTCGTTTTGTAAATCACATCTCGGGAAGTATCAATACCGATGGCATATCCTGTTGCTTGATTGGAGAAATGTACATCGTTGAAAATGGTCATGGTCGGGAACGTGTGTTTAATCCATGTTGATCCTCCGTCAGTTGTTTCGAGAATAAAACCTCCTCCTCGATGATACCCATACCCTGTTGCAAACCCGTGGGAGGAATCGACAAGGAGGATGCTTGTGAAGCTGTTGATTGAATCAGGAATCGCAAGCCGCGTCCAATTCAAACCACCATTGGTTGTCTTCAGAATTTTTACGCTTCCGAATGCAATGGCGTCATCCGCGGTTGCAAAGCCGATACGAGAGTCAACGAATGACATCCCGGTAAAGACAAAAATGCTATCTGGTAGCGTTCCATATTTGTGCCAACTCTGCCCCGCGTTTGTTGTTCGAGCGAACAGTCCACGATAGTCGATGAACGGTGTTGAGATGGAGCCTACTGCGTAACCCAATGATGCATTTATTAACTGTACCGGATTGAGGTGGCGAGTCGAGTCCGGAACTTGGGCCATCTCCCAGGTCAATCCACCGTTTGTCGTGTAAAGGGCCTCTGATCCCACTGCGACACCGACATTTGAGTCGATGAAGTCAACCGAAAGCAGCAAGCCAGGCCTCGTGGGTAGCGTTTGTGGTAACCATTGAGCATTACTGTATTGGCAGGGAGCAATCGCGATAACAAAGCTCCCAATGATATTCAACCACACATGTTTCGTTCGACGGCAATAGGATACTGTCAGCGAGATTGCGCGGTACATTATGGAGTGACTCATAGAACCTCCTAAACTCATAAAATTCATTCACGTCTTGTTTGGAATCGCAAGGTAATGCGATGAAAGAACGGGTTTGTAATGCAAGATCAGGAACGGGGAGAGCAACAATGTACAGTACCATGAAGATTTTGATCCTTCATTGGTCGATCTGTATTCTCTTCAATACTACTAAGATATTGCAATGGAGTCAATTGGGACGGCAACAACACAGAGCAGGTTCAGGACTAAAACATCTCCAATTGAGCGGGTTGAGATCGTCGGAAATGCTCGATCGAAAGCCCCTCCCATCTCTTGTGCAGATTGTACTTGCGGACGTTGATCTTGAAGAGGGTGTTGATTACTTCGGCAATCTGTCCTGTCCCTTTCAATCTTGAACCGAACTGCGCGTCGCTCATGTTGCCCTGCCGCGTATCTTTGATCCTGTTGATGATCTTGCCTGCGCGGTCAGGGAAATTCCGTTGGAGCCAATCAAGGAACAACGGCTCCACGGCTCCCGGCAATCGTACGAGAATATATCCCGCGCTTGTCGCTCCGTGCTCAACAGCGGCTTTCAGGATTGCGGGAATCTCTTCGTCAGTGAGTCCTGGAATAATCGGCGCAACATTCACTCCCACCACAACGCCATTCTTCGCAAGCGTTTCAATCGCTTTCAATCTGTTGCCCGGACTCGACGTGCGTGGTTCCATCGTACGCGCCAGGTTTGCATCGAGTGTTGTAACGGAGAGCATCACGTGGACAAGATTCAACCCGGACATCTCCCGAAGAATGTCGACGTCTCTTTCCACGAGTGCGTTCTTTGTGATGAGTCCAACCGGATTGCGATACTTGAGAAACACTTCGAGACACTTCCTTGTCAGTTGCAGTTTTCGTTCGACCGGTTGGTAGCAATCTGTATTGCCTGAGAAGGCAACCATCTGCGGTTCCCAGTTCTTTTTCTGCAACGCGTGTTCGAGAAGTCGCGGCGCATCCATCTTCACCATGATCTTGGTTTCGAAGTCGAGTCCGGCGGAGAAACCGAGATACTCATGGGACGGTCGCGCATAACAATAGATGCATCCGTGTTCGCATCCCCGGTACGGGTTGATGCTGTACGTGAACTGCAAATCAGGACTGTCGTTCTTTGCGAGGATTGTCTTTGCCGAGTCATTGTAGAAGATAGTCGGAATAGGAGGGACGTCGTCATCGTACGCGACGTCGATCTCCATCGGCTCAAGGTGAGTTTTCTCGAAGCGGTTGGGTGTGTTGAAGGAAGCCGCGCGGCCTTTTGTGGAAGCGAGGGGGTTCATGCAAATCCAAAAGAACAAAAAGCGGGACACCCAGTGATGTCCCGCGAAGATTCAAGGGTGTATCTATGAAACTACCTGCCTGCGCCACGTGCGCCAAGTTGACGGTCGAGCATCAACAATGCAACTTTATTATCACCAATCATCTGGAACTGCTCAACAATCGACCTGGCGTTCTTCTCTTCCTCCACCTGCTCTGTGATAAACCACTGCAGTTCTATCTGGCTCGGGTAGTCGTCTTCCTTGTGCGTCAGTGCATACAGCTTGTTGATCATGCCGGATACTTCCTTCTCGTGATCAAGAGCCTGTTCGAATACGTCAAGCGCCGATTTGAATTTGGACTTCGGTTGTTCGATCGTCTCAAGCACGACATGTCCCTCCCGCTGGTGTACGTAGTCGAAGAGCTTCAGCGCGTGTGCAACCTCCTCCTGGTATTGAAGGCGCATCCAGTGCGCGCAGCCGGGAAGATTTATCGATTGAAAGTAGGCAGACATGGAGAGATACAGATAGGCTGAATAAAACTCTGCGGCGATCTGATCGTTGATAGCATTTTGTACTGACTTGCTGAACATGAGCATCTCCTGTTTTTGTCTTGAAGTAGGTGAATGAAGTGGATGCAATATATGTCTTGAAGGTCGAAATGGCAAATCTTAAATCCCCAGTTGCCTAAGGGTTATTATCTTTATAAGTTGAAGAAGCCAGCCGACCATGTAATAAGGAGCGATTTGTGAATACTGAACAACGACGCCTCGCCGAGAGCAAAGAAAAGGATGTTCCCTGGAAGAAGTGGGGACCCTACGTTTCCGAACGACAATGGGGAACCGTTCGTGAAGACTACAGCGCTGATGGCAATGCATGGGAATACTTCTCTCACGACATGGCTCTCGGTCGCGCATATCGTTGGGGAGAGGATGGAATTGGAGGAATCTGCGACCGGGACCAGCTGTTGTGCTTCTCTGTAGCGTTGTGGAATGGCCGCGATCCGATTTTGAAGGAGCGGTTCTTCGGTCTCAGCGGTCCGCAAGGTAACCATGGTGAGGATGTGAAAGAGTATTACTATTATCTCGACAGTACTCCGACGCACTCGTACATGAAGATGCTCTATAAATACCCTCAGTTGGAATATCCGTATCGCCGGCTCGTTGAAGAGAACGGTCGCCGAAGCAGAAACGATGCCGAGTTTGAATTGATCGACACCGGCATTTTTGATGAGAACAAGTATTTCGATGTGTTCATTGAATATGCGAAGTCCGGCCCCGAGGATGTGCTTGCCCGCATCACGGTTCACAATCGCGGGCCCGAAGCAGCAAAAATCAATCTCGTGCCGCAGGCATGGTTCCGCAACACATGGTCATGGGGGAGAGATCCGCACAAGCCCTCGATGTTTGCTCTCAAAAATAATGTCGTCCAGATTGAGCATCACGGACTAGGGCGCCGACGCTGGCTGTACGTTGATGGAGATGCCGATCTTTTGTTCTGCGATAACGAGACGAATGCACACAAGCTGTTCGGAGCAAATGCTGTTCCTGGTTATTTCAAAGATGGGCTGAATGAGTATATCGTTCATGACTTTCAGGAAGCTGTGAATCCGGAGAGGAAAGGAACGAAGGTTGGAATACGCTACGCACTCTCCGTGCCTCCTGGTGGTTCCGTTTCAGTGCGGTTGAGATTGAATGACACTTTTACCGAACTGCCCTTCAAGAAATTTGATGAAGCCTTCGTCCAGCGAATCAGCGAGGCAGATGAATTCTACGCTGCATTGCAATCAGGAATCAAAGATGCTGATGCAAGGAATGTTCAACGTCAGGCATTTGCCGGGATGCTCTGGGCGAAGCAGTTTTACTATTTCGATGTCGGTCAATGGTTGAAAGGCGATCCGGCTTCGCCGCCTCCGCCTGAAAGCCGCAACCGTGGACGCAACTGCGAGTGGACGCATCTCAACAACGCCGATATCATCTCCATGCCGGACAAATGGGAATATCCCTGGTACGCTGCATGGGATCTTGCCTTTCATGCTCTTCCTCTTGCAGTCGTCGATCCTGAATTTGCGAAACACCAACTCGTGCTGCTGACTCGTGAATGGTACATGCATCCCAACGGACAACTCCCCGCATACGAATGGGCGTTCAGCGATGCGAATCCTCCGGTTCATGCATGGGCTGCGTGGCGTGTGTACAAGATCGATCAAAAGGCAAACGGCGGCAAGGGCGACACCGCGTTTCTCGAACGGGTATTTCACAAGCTCCTCCTGAACTTCACCTGGTGGGTTAATCGCAAGGATGCCGGCGGCCGTAACATTTTTCAGGGAGGCTTTCTCGGCCTCGACAATATCGGCGTGTTCGACCGGAACACCACACTTCCGACCGGCGGACATATCGAACAGGCGGACGGTACAAGCTGGATGGCGATGTATTCGCTGAACATGATGCGTATCTCGCTTGAACTTGCTGCAACCAATCCCGTGTATCAAGACACTGCAACAAAATTCCTTGAACACTTCCTCTATATTGCAGGAGCGATGGCGGATATCGCCGGCGAAGGGATTAACATGTGGGATCAGGAAGATGAATTCTTCTACGATGTGTTGCACGGCCCGCAGGGAGAGCACGTGCCGTTGAAAGTGCGATCGATGGTCGGACTCATCCCGCTCTTTGCAGTGGAAGTACTCGACCCCTATTTGCTCGAGAAGGTTCCTGCCTTTAACCGGCACATGGAATGGTTCCTCAATTATCGTCCCGATCTTGCAAACTTGATTTCCCGATGGCGTGATATCGGGGTGGGCGAGCGAAAGCTCTTCTCGTTGTTGCGTGGACACCGCATGAAGAAACTCCTGAAGCGCATGCTTGATGAGAGTGAGTTTCTGTCGGAGTACGGTGTGCGTGCGCTTTCACGATATCATAAAGACAATCCGTATGTCTTCCATGCGGATGGTGAAGCGTTCACCGTGTCGTATCAACCGGGCGAGTCGGATTCCGGACTCTTCGGCGGCAATTCCAATTGGCGCGGACCTCTCTGGCTTCCGGTGAATTTTCTTATCATCGAATCTCTGCAGAAGTTCCATCATTATTATGGAGATGATTTCAAAGTGGAATACCCGACCGGCTCCGGCAATCTCCTCACGATCAACGATATTGCAGATGAGCTTGCCCGACGGGTCACGAAGATCTTCCTGAATGATGAACACGGGAAACGTCCGGTGTTCGGATACAATCCGAGGATACAGGCTGATCCACATTTCAAGGATTGTATTCTGTTCCATGAATACTTTCACGGAGAGACCGGCCATGGACTTGGGGCGTCCCATCAAACAGGATGGACCGGACTGATAGCAAAGTTGTTGCAACCGAGAGTGAAAATGGATACTGAAACAGAGAGTGAGTTCGTCACCAAATCAAAGCACAAGAAAACGGGAAAGAAGTAACGCGTGCTTGATTCTTCCGGCATTGTTCGGTAGCTTTGAACCACCTTTGCCATCCATGAGAATTCCCAGTTCAACAATTACATACCAAGGAACAATACATGAAGCTCACGCTACGACTTCCGGTCATCCTTCTTCTTTCCATGGTGTTCATCTCATGCAGCCCCGATCCGAAGAAAGAGGCTGAGACATTTCTCAATGACTACAACAAGAGGTTCCAGGGGTTGTATTACGAAACGGGGAAGGCGCAATGGCTGGCGAACACAGATATTTCTCCCGCTCATGATAGCTTGAGTGAAGCCAAAGAGAAGGAATACGCCACGTTCGTTGGCAGCAAAGAGGTCATTCAAAAAGTCCGTGGACTGCTGGCGCAAAAGGACATGCTCGATCCTCTTCAGGCGATGCAACTGAACAAGATTTTCCTGTCTGCTGCTCACCGCCCAGCAACGATTCCGGATGTTGTGGAAAAACTCATCAACGCCGGGACAAAGCAGACGAGCCTGCTCTTTGGATTCAACTACACTCTTCCAGACAAGAATGGTTCCAGGAAAGTAAGTACAAACGATCTCGATAAGATTCTGACTGAGTCAAATGACGTCAAGGAACGGCTCGTTACATGGGAAGCCAGCAAGGAAGTAGGCAAGACGTTGAAGGATGGCCTCGCTGATCTTCAGGGATTGCGGAATCAGGTTGCCCGCGAGATGGGCTTCAGTTCGTTCTTCGATCTCGAGGTTGCAGATTACGGGATGTCCACGAAAGAGATGACGACGTTGATGGACCAATTCGTCAGGGAGCTGCGTCCGTTGTATGCCGAGCTTCACACGTATGCGAGATACGAGTTGGCAAAACGATACAAACAGCCGGTACCGGACAAACTTCCTGCACACTGGTTGCCGAACCGCTGGGGACAAAATTGGCCGGGCCTTGTGCAGACCATCAACCTTGATAACCTCTATAAAGACAAGTCAAAAGAATGGGTCGTGCAAACGGCGGAACATTTCTATACGAGCATCGGTTATCCTTCACTCAACAAAAATTTCTGGGAGAGGTCGGATCTGTATCCTGCCGAGCCGGGTTCCGGAAGAAAGAAGAACAACCACGCGTCCGCATGGCACTTGAATCTTGATGATGATTACAGGTCGCTCATGAGCGTGATTTCAACGCACGAGTGGTTCCGCACAACGCATCACGAGCTTGGACACATCTACTATTATATTACCTACACCAACCCGGATGTCCCGCTGCTCTTGCGGGAAGGAGCGAACCGAAGCTTTCACGAAGGGATGGGAGATTTGATTGCCATTGCGGCATCGCAACGCCCGTACATGGAGGAGCTTGGTTTGCTCTCCAAGGATACGAAGATCGATCAGATTCAATGGCTGCTCAACGATGCACTATCTAACAGTTCCATTGTCTTCATCCCGTTTGCCGCCGGAACGATGACACGCTTCGAACACGACTTGTATGAACTAAATCTCCCGAAGGACCAGTTCAATAAACGATGGTGGGAACTGGTAGAGCAATATCAGGGCATCGTTCCCCCGTCCACACGGGGCGAGGAGTATTGCGACGCTTCAACCAAGACGCATATCAACGATGATCCGGCACAGTATTATGACTATGCTCTTTCGTGTGTACTGAAGTATCAGCTTCACGACTACATTGCAAAGAACATCCTTCACCAGGATCCACGCAATTGCAATTATTACGGCAACAAGGAAGTTGGGGATTTCCTGCGCGGTATCATGAGTCCCGGTGCGAGCAAGGATTGGAAAGCCGTGCTGAAAGAAAAAACCGGACAGGACCTCAGCGCCCGTGCAATGCTTGAGTACTACCAGCCGTTGATGGAGTACCTCAAGCAAGTGAACCAAGGCCGGACGAGTACCTTACCGGCGTTGTAACCATGTTACCTTTGCCTCTGACCAACGCCGTAAATGGCGTCAGCTCTGGGCAAGGATTGTGAAACTAGCCCGACCCTTCAGGGTCGGGCTAGTTATTGCAATGAACACCCAAGAGGGCGTTCACACCCTTATCCTCACCGCTTCACTCCTTGACTTTCGATGTTGATTCCTCTAACTTCATCCACGTAATTTGCTCCAGCCTTTCGGCAGTCTGGTTCTGCCATGCTCCACCGAATTCTCTCGTTCTCTTCAACGTCACTACATAATAAAGGATACCACCATGGAACAGCAAAAAGTAGACATGTTCATGATGTCTTTTGCGAAGTACTTTGAAGGACACCAGATCATGGCGCTCCGCGACAGGTTGCTCAAGCTTGATGATTCAAAAATGATTCAACTCCAGGCGGCCAATCTCAAGGATCCGACAACCATACTCATCGTCTCGGTTGTGGGTGGTCACTTCGGAATTGACCGGTTTCTTCTGGGCGAGGTCGGGCTCGGCGTTGCGAAGCTCCTGACATGCGGAGGTCTCGGTATCTGGACCGTGGTGGATTGGTTCCTGATCATGGGCAGGACGCGTGAGATCAACATGCAGCGCATCCAGCAGGTGTTGTACTAAGCAAGTGAAGCACGACGGCCTCGTCATGCTGAGCGCAGCGAGTCGGCTGATGTCTCCTTGACGAGCGAAGTCGAAGCATGTCCCGGGTCGCCGGTAATTCGCGGCGGTCAGGCACGAATGCCTGACCTACGGGTTACGGATTGCACGAGAGGTGTAGGACAGACATTCCTGTCTGTCCGAATTGCTCATAGGACTGTGCGGTCAGGCAGGTCCCGCAGAGCGGGATGGTGCCAAGCGCTCAAATGCCTGACCTACGGGTTACGGTTGCACTAGGTGTAGGACGGACATTCCTATCTGTCCGCTAAGGTTAAACAGGAACGTGTACAAGGAATTCACTGAATGAAAAAAAATCATCTCTACATATTTCTCATCAGCCTATCGCTTGTCGGATACGCGTGGCTTGGTTGGAATGTCGTTGAAGAATCAACGACGCCCACGACTTGCATGTTCAAAACGATAACGCATCTGCCTTGTCCATCGTGCGGAACTACCAGGGCGATAGTGTTGCTTGTGAATGGAAACGTTGAAGCATCTCTTCTCGTTAATCCGCTCGGTCTTTTTCTTGCATTTGCGCTGATGATAGTTCCATCGTGGACTGTCATGGACATGATCCGCAGGAGCGACAGCCTTTTCCGGCTCTATGTTACAGCGGAACGATTGCTGGGGAACAACAAATGGGTCTCGGTTCCCGCCATCGCAGCAGTTCTGCTCAACTGGTTCTGGAATATTGCAAAAGGTCTCTGATGCCGCCCCGCCAATTCTTCTATGCACCTGATGAGTACGAAGCCGAGAAGGCCTCGAACAGTTACCTGATGTCCGTGGTTGCACTGATGGTTGGCCTGCCTCTACCGATCATCAACCTGGTTGCGACGGTGCTATTCTTTCTCGGCAACAGGAAGGCGTCACATTTTGTTCGATGGCATTGCACGCAGGCATTGCTGGCGCAGTCCGTAACGTTGGCAATGAACGCCGCCGGTGTGTACTGGACGCTCTCAATTGTGTTCGGCGACCACGTCGTCACGAACCACTACATCGGCTACATCATCACGATTGTACTCTTCAACCTCGTCGAGTTTGTTGCCACCATCTACGCCGCCATCCGCACGCGAAAGGGACAGCACGTTGTGTGGTGGTTGTTCGGTCCGTTGACGGATTCGTTCGTGAGGCCGTAGCATGACAAAGGCGTTCATTCATTTCTGCGTGCTGGCAGTTCTCTTCTTCGGTACGTGGTTTCTCCTCGGCAACATCGACTTCGTTGGCCTTTTCCACATTGAGCAACTCACCAGGGAAAACGAACACAAGCTTGGGGAGTTCGTTCTTGATGCGGTACGCCGGGGAGGCGATGAACTTGAGTCCGATACTGTTCAGACGTGTCTCGACAGCATCAAGAACCGGTTGTGCGTGGCGAATGGCATTGCTGACTCCTCGATCTCCATCCACATTCTCATCAAAGATGACGTCAATGCGTTTGCCCTGCCTGACCGGCACCTCGTTGTCTATACAGGATTGATTCGTTACTGCAACTCTCCAGAAGAACTTGCGGGCGTTCTTGCTCACGAGATTGCCCACATGGAGCACCGGCACGTAATGAAGAAGCTCGTGAAGGAAGTCGGTCTTGCCATGCTCACCACAATTGCTGGCGGAGAATCCAGCGGAGAGATCGGGCGGCAGGTGGTGAAGCTGCTTTCATCCTCCGCATTCGACAAGGAACAGGAAAGCGAAGCAGATCGTTCAGCCATAAGCATGATGGCAAAAGCCGGTATTGATCCGGAGAATCTTGCCAACTTCCTTTTCCGCTTGTCTCAGGAGAAGAAGAACATCCCCAAGAATTTTGAATTGCTCAGCACACATCCCAACTCTCAGGACAGGTCGGCGGAGATTTTGAAGTTGATGAAGAAAGAGACTGTTCACTCTAGGCCGGTGGTGGATGGTGATGTTTGGGTGAGTGTGAGAAGGGTTGTAGGTGATGCGGACGAGAACTAGTGTCCTCCTTACTTGGTTCTTTACTCGCGTCGTTCAGGATGGGAACAAACGCATTGTGTTTAGCCAGCCGAAACGGGCGTAAGACGCAATGTGTACTTACAGTGATTAGGCGAAACAAACCTCTATGAGGCAGGAAAAATGGACATGTATTGAGTACCATAAGTCAGTTGCAGATGAAATGGATGCTGTCAAACAGAGGATTCGGCACCTGATGAACGAGCCCCACTGGTTGACAGACGGGGAAGTAAAGGAATCGATTCTTCGACACATGCTAAGGCGTCACCTGCCTGAAAGATTTCGGGTCGGAAGAGGCTTTGTGATTACCCAGGACAGATGTTCCACGCAGATTGACATTCTCGTATATGACTCAGCTTCTGCCTTGATTTTCAAAGAGGGCGATCTCGTCTTTGCTAGCCCAGAGGCAGTTCGTGCCATTATTGAAGTTAAGTCCAAAACAACTCGTCAGACTTTGTCGCAAGCCCTTGATAGCCTGATTCCAAATTGTGAGTTGATATATCAACGTCGAATGTCGGGAATCGGAGAGGTTCGACATAGCGACTTCTTCAGCGGCGTTTTCTCTTACGAGACCGACATTGACGATGAAAGTGTTGTTCTGAACCTACTACAAGACAAATCCGAAGGACACCCCCACAAGGTCGTATCTCATGTCTGTCTAAGCGATTCGCTGTTCTTCAAGTATTTGGGACGCTCACGTTTGGGGCAACAATAACCCAGAATTGACGCCATTACCTATCCCGATGTGAGATTCTCAAGTACGAGGATTACACAAACCGGCGACAGTGTTCGTGTGGCGGGGAAGCTCACGTTTCATGGTGTCACCAAAGTCGTTGTCATAACGGCAGCGTTGAAGTGGTCAGAGAATAAACTCATTGTGCGGGGAGGCTTTGACGTGAGCCTGGAAGCGTTTGATGTCGAGCGGCCATCGTTGTTGATGATCCCTGTAGAAGACACATTGAGCTTCTCCATTGATGCAACGTTCGGATGGTGATTGAACCGAGAGAGATTCTCACACCACAAGCTAAATTCTTGATCTAAAACTTCCCCCACTTCTTCTCAAACGCTCTCCTGTTCTCCAGTGTTCTCGCTTTGATCTCTTCAGAACTTTCAGGCGTCAGCCCATTGAGCAATGTCAATCTGCGTTCGAGGATTGAGCGTGAATCCAAAAGCATTTCTCTGAGCCCTGAAGAGATGCTCTCTCTGGTTGCGGTTGATTCACCCAGCCATTCTTCCGGCATTGAAGCGATACTCTCTGCCACATCAAAATCAAAATCCGTAACGGTCAGGTCTGCACGATGTTTGAAGAAGGGATGCCTTCGTATCAAGGGGAGCAGCGCCTTCTCGGAATGTTCCACCCCGCTCATCAACATCTTTACTGCAATTGCTGCCGCAAAGTCGATGCAATACAATTTGTCGTTCGAGACAACCATATTGGGATTGAAGTCGGTACGGTCGATATTCAGGACTAATACATCAAAGAGATAGATGAGATCTTTCGCCGCAGAATCGCACCTCTCAGCAAGGGATACCTTGTAGGGGAGAGCATCGGCAATGTATTCAAGGCCGAGGTTCAGTCCCAGACTTCTGCCGACGAGATCGTTAATCTCAGGATCCCTGTTCTTGGCGATAAGGTGCTTACCTATCTTGATGAGGAATGGTGTGGGAACAAGGATGCCTGACTGGCGCGCAAGATGCAGACAAATCCAATCTACCGCATTGGCAAGCGGGCCTTCGCCGGTTCCTTTCCACTTCACGACACATTTCATTCCGCTGTCAGTGTCCACAAGGACGGGGAGTGATGAGCCGGAACGGAAGTCCGAGAGGATTGTTGTTGCGGTAAGGTGTTCAGTCAATGTTGGATTCGATTATTTTCCCGGTCCTCGTTCAGCAAGAAATTCCTGGAGCCGGTTCGCGATGAGCGGTGCGATGATGGAGAATGTCGTATCCTGATAGTGAACTTCGTCCCGGAAAAAGGTGAGAGACTTGGGAATATCTTTCTCGAGATCGATCAAAAGCAGATCGTTCTTCTGGGCGATCTCCTTTAGTGCGTTGTTGTATTGCTGCATTCCATTGAGAATGGTTTCGCTGCTCCATACCATTGTATCGTTGATCGCTTCCACCCGAAGCATCCCGATAGCGGCAAGTTCTTCCGGAGACATTTCTTTCTTTACGAGGAACGGTTCCGTTATCAGTACGACCCTTGTGCTGTCGTGCCTGGCGAGTTCAATGATGGTACTGATGTTCCTTTTGTAGGACTTCAAGCCGGGGAACTCATTGGTGGTGAGTATCCGCCGGGGCGTGGCATACCATAGACCCGAAACAACATCACGCAGATAGTGCCAAAGACTGCGCCGATCAATAATTCTGTTGACCGGGCCATAGAAATGTCCATAGTCCGTCCGGAAGACGCCGTGACTGAAATAGGAAAAATCAGCGTTGTGAAGAAGGTCGTTGACGGACTGCATGATCAGGATAACGGATGGCTTGTATTGTCGGAGGTTTGTCTCATAGTTTATGAGTGTATGTAATGAAGTATACCACTGTCTTCCAAGGTTGTACACTTCAACATCGCGTACACCGTGAGAGGCCCGGAGAATTGTCTGCACGCGTGATGGCCAATCATGCCCTGCATTATCCGGCAGTTCAGTAGTGGATCCTCCGAGACAGAAGACCGTCATTGCATTTGATGTGTGGTCCGGAAATGGCTTGTATTCCGTCGGCATGAGCTGGAGGAAAGGGTGATACTCATGCCGATGACGATCAAACCAGCGTTGATAGAATGCATCTGCAATTCCATAACACATGTACAGGCTGACGAGTGTCATGGTCATCAGCAGGAGCACGGAACCTGATTCGACTCTCCGTAGCCGTACATTTCTGTACAGGATAATGACGCCAACGCAAAGGATTGGCAGACCAATACGAATCACCCAAAGGATTCTCGAAGGATTGGGTCCATAGGAGAGTATGTATGAGTCAGGGAAGAAGAAACCGATGTATAGGTATATACTCGCGAGAACCATCACGCCAACAATGCAGCGATCAAAAGTTCCAAGAGATGTTTTGGACTTGGGATTCACGCGGGTTTGTCCGTTTGAGATTGTGAGGCTGCTGCAACATACTCCAGTAGTGTTGTGGATGCATATGTCGGCAGCTCCAGAAGTTGTTCTGCATTTGTTTAGGAAAGTTTCTTCTTCATCGGTATGAACTCGATGCTCACCCCGTTGCCAAGTTGGAACTCGATGCGTTCATCCCCGATGTAGCCGAGTGCTTTGTATAATCTGTGCCCCGGCAACGTTGCCATCAATTCAGTGGAACGAAATCCGTTTGCCTTTGCCTCGTCTTCACATCTCTGAAGTATCGTCCGGCCAATTCCTTTGCGTGCCCACTCCGGGTGGACAAAGAATGCCCGGATGCGCGCTGCATCAAGAGTTGGATCGAGAACCGCTGACTGCCTGTCAGCTTGTTTATCCCCGCCGAAGAGCGTTTTCCTCCGGCTCCATCCGCCGCACGCGACGATGCTGCCTTCAACTTCAACGACAAAGTAGGTACCGTCGTGAATCAATTCTGTATCAACTCCCCAAGCTCCGTTCAACGCAGCCTCAATTTGCTCCTTCGAATAATCCTGGGCCGCAATGCCGCGAGCTGATTCTTTTATCAATCGCTCAAGAACCGGGATATCTTGCAGTGTCGCTTGACGAAGAGAGAAGTTCATTCGGATTAACGAGCCTACGTTCAACCAAAGAGATCGGAATAGACACGACCGCGCTCCCGATCAATCTGTTCGGGTGTTGCACCGAGCCTGCGAAGAATTTCCATTGTCAATGCCAGAGCCACTTCGCCTTCGCCTGAGTAGACTGCTTCAGCACCCGCTTTGTGCAATGCTGCTATCTCGCGAACGTATGCGGAGCGTGCGAGAACCTGGATATGCGGATTCAGTTCTCTTGCCAATCGAATAACCTCTTCACTGTTGGTCAGGCTTGAGGAAGTGAGGATGAGACCGACGGACTTCCCAACGCCTGCGTTTTCCAATGTGTCGCGATGGCCTGCGTCTCCATAGACTGCCGAGATTCCCTCTTCGCGGAGTTTGTGCACGGTTTCCAGATTCAGTTCAATGACAGTGGGTTCGATTTCATTTTCGCGGAGAAGGCGCGTTACTGTCTGTCCAACCGGGCCATAACCAACCACGACGGTTTTGTAATTTGAAGATGACCCTTCGGACTCCGTCATTGGCGCGGCGAGGAGATTGTTCTTCATACGTGCATTGAGCAAACGCCATAGGCGGGGATGACGCGATGCCCATGCTTCAACCGGATCAATCAAACGGTAGGTGAGTGGATTAAGAGTGATGGAAATGATTGCGGCAGCGACGATCGTGTTCATAGCTCCAGTCGTGAGGGCGCCCAATTGGTGTCCGAGCAATCCGAGCATGAATGAGAACTCTCCAATCTGCGCCAGTGCGACCGCAACGGCAAGTCCGACTTTCACCGGGTAACCGAGCACCACGACAATGACCAATGCAGCGAGGGGTTTCCCTATCAAGATGATTCCGACTGTTGCTGCGACCTGCCATGGGGCTTCCAGCAAATGTGCGGGGTCGAACAACATTCCCACCGAAACGAAGAAGAGAACAGCAAATGCATCGCGCATGGGCAATGCTTCTGTTGCTGCCCGGAGACTGAATTCAGATCGGCCAACCACCATACCGGCAAGGAAAGCTCCCAGTGCCATGGAGACACCGAACAGTTTTGCAGAGCTGACAGCGATGCCAAGGGCCACCACCAGAACAGTGAGCGTGAAGAGTTCGCGTGAACGAGTTGCCGAAACATGTTTGAGCAGCCATGGAATGAATTTCCCTCCAGCAATAAACACCAGAGCTACTAATGCAGCAATTTTTAAAACTGCAATGCCAATTGCTAAGGGTAAAGCAGATGACCCTGTTTGTTGTGGGCCAACAAGGGCCGGCAACAACACCAACACAACAACGGTGAAGAGATCCTCAACGACAAGCCAGCCCACTGCAATGTGTCCCGTTGGCGTATGCAGGTCGCGGTTATCGGTGAGCACACGAACAAGCACGACAGTACTTGCGACCGAAATGGCAAGTCCGAACACGATGCCAGCGGTAAGATTCCAGCCGAACCATGTCGCGACAACCGCACCGAGCGCAGTGGCAACAAAACTCTGGCCTATGGCTCCCGGAATTGCCACACGCCGGACTGCCAGCAGCTCTTTGATGTGAAAGTGCAATCCAACGCCGAACATCAGCAGGATGACGCCGATCTCGGCAAGCTGGTTGGCCAACGCGCGGTTGCCCACGAAGCCGGGCGTATGCGGACCGACAGCGATCCCCGCGAGAAGATACCCGACTATCGGCGATAGTCCAAGCCGGTGTGTCACATACCCGAGGGCAAGTGCAGCCCCAAGGCCGCCTGTTAATGTGAGGATAAGATCAATGTTGTGCATTACTTCCCAATCGAAAAGCCATAGTTACTGTGTAACCCGTTAAGGTGGTGCCGGATATGGCCAGCCATAATGAACAGCAAGGCACGCACAGATATTTGCTTTCCGTTCGAGATTCCGATTCGTTTCAGAGTCTTATCGTCAAGTCGACGAAGAAAGGCCAGGTTCGCTTCGCGTACTGCTGCAAATTCTGCTGCGAGTTCTTTAAGCGGTTGATCGTGAAAGTCCGATTCACTCACGTACTCGTTCTCATCGAACGCTGGAAGGTTGGCTTGTTCTCCCCGGCTGATGCAGAAAGCCCGGTAGCCGAACACACGTTCGGCATCAATGATATGTCCGAGTACTTCACGGATGCTCCATTTGCGGGTTGCATAACGAAAGGTTTCCCGATCTGCAGGTACCGAGAGGGCAAGGCGCCTGACTTCTGCAGCTTGTTGCTCAAGCACGCCGAGTACATCGGTTTCGGGAGCCAGGGATACATATCCTGAGAAGGATGGGGTGTATTCGGTATCGGGCGGACGTTGTACCATATCTTTAGAGTCTTCTTTGATTTGAAGTTTTTGGGATTGCCGATCAATGACCCTCGGCCAGATTATATCGGGCTTGCCGAATCTAACCAAACCCGTCGAGAGTTCCAAACTCTTACAGAGTACAAACACATAGGAGAAAGAGATCAGGTCTTAAATCAATAAAAATCTTCGTGCCCCGGTGTTTTCATTCACACCTTGACAATTCATCCATCAAATGGTATATTTTTGCAGTAATTCAAGGCGATTCAAGTACCAATGCAGACAGCAAGGAGGTAGGGAGACTTCAGCGTTCACGTTCGATCAAGCCCATCGCTCGGGAAAATGAATGCCAAAGTTCTGATACTCAACCAGAACTATGAGCCGATGAGCATCATCAATGTCCGGAAAGCCATCGTGCTGTTGTATCTTGGGAAGGCGGAATTGATCGAGGCAAACGACGCGCTGAGGGTTCGCTCTGTATCCACAACGATGCCGTTTCCGAGCATCGTGCGACTCGGGGTATATATCCGGGTTCCGTACAAGAAGATCATCCTCTCACGAAAGAACATCCTGCGGCGCGACAACCACAAGTGCCAGTATTGCGGACGCTCTGATCTTACGCTCACGGTGGATCATGTGATGCCGATTTCGCGTGCAGGAGAAGATACGTGGGAAAATCTGGTGTGTGCCTGCGTGAAATGTAATAACAAGAAGGGTGATCGCACCCCGGATGAAGCGGGGATGCCTCTCAAACGAAACCCGATGCGCCCGAACCACGTCACTTTCATCAGACACTTTGTTGGTTCGGTTGACGACCGGTGGAAACCGTACCTCTTTATGCAGTGAGCGACACCCGTCCCATATTGGTGACGGGGTATTTTTTATCCTTGCCTAAAAGTTTAAAGAAAGACTTAAGTAGTTGAGCAATAAGAAAACGATTCTCAGCGGGATGCGTCCGACAGGCAAGCTTCATCTCGGCCATCTTGTGGGTGCGTTGGAGAATTGGGTTGCGTTGCAGCACGAGTACAATAACTACCACTTGATTGCCGACTACCATGCATTGACGACGAACCTCGATTCGTCAGGCATCTACCAGAATTCGATTGACATGGTGATTGATTGGCTTGCCGCGGGTATCGACCCTGCCAAAAGTCCGATCTTCCGCCAGTCGCAAATTAAAGAACATACGGAACTGCACCTGATATTCTCCATGCTCATCACAGCGGCGAGATTGGAACGGAATCCAGCGGTGAAGGATCAGGTGAGAGATTTGAATATCGAGAACGTAAGCTACGGACATCTCGGCTATCCCGTGTTGCAGTCGGCAGACATCCTGTTGTATAAGGGCGATCTCGTCCCGGTAGGAGAGGATCAGGTTCCGCACGTAGAGATCTCGCGTGAGATTGCACGACGGTTCAACAATCAGTATGGCGATGTGTTTCCTGAACCTGAACCGAAGCTGACGAAGTTTGCCCGGCTTCCCGGACTCGACGGGATGGACAAGAAGATGAGCAAGTCATCCGGGAACACGATTCTCCTTTCTGACTCTCCTGATGAGATCAAGAAGAAGATGCGGACGGCAGTCACCGATCCATTGAAGGTCAGGAAGAATGATCCGGGACGGCCTGAAGTCTGTCTTGTCTTCACGTATCATCAAAAATTTAATCCAGCTGAATCGCCGGAGATTGAACGTGACTGTCGAAGTGGAGCGCTTGGTTGTGTGGATTGCAAGACGAGAATCGCAGCGACGGTTGCCGATGTACTCGCTCCGTTTCGCGAGAAGCGGACCCATTATGAATCTCATCTGAATGAAGTGAAGGATGTTCTTGTTGATGGCGAAACGAAAGCTCGCATTCGTGCACAGGCGACAATGACTGAAGTGCGTAGCGCAATGGCATTGGGATAACAAATGTATAGAGTCAAACTTTCAGAATTTGAAGGCCCTCTCGACCTCCTGCTCTTTTTCATCAAGCGGGATGAGTTGGATATCCACGACATTCCCATCTCGAAGATCACGAAGGAGTTCCTCGAGTATCTCCACCTGATGGCAACCCTCGACCTTGAAGTGGCCGGCGATTTTATTCTGATGGCTGCAACGCTCATGCAGATCAAAGTGAAGATGCTGCTGCCAAAGATTGAAGGATTGGAAGAGGAGGAAGACCCGCGTGCCGAGCTTGTCCGCCGGCTCATCGAATACAAGCGCTTCAAGGAAATGTCGTTGCATCTGGAGAAGATGGATGACGAACAACGCAAGGTGTATTACCGGCGGTTTTTCCACGCCGATCCAAGAGAACATCTCATCGAAGAGGATGAAGACCTGTTGAAGGATGTTACACTGTTCAATTTTATTGCGGCATTCAAATCGGCGCTCGACCACATGCCCCGCCGGGTCGTGCACGAAGTCAACATGCTCAACGTCTCGGTTGATGAACAAATGAGCTTTACGTTGGATTATCTTCGCGTCCATGGCCAGACCACGCTGATGAGCCTTGTCGGCCACATGACTGAAAAAATCAGGATTGTCGTTACCGTGATTGCGTTGCTCGAGATGGCGAAGAACCAGGTGGTCTCGCTCAGGTCGGTTGAAGGCGTAGACGATATCGTGATCCTCCCATTCACTACAAGCATGGCTATCGTATGACAGAAGAACGCACACTGGGGTCGCATCAGTTGGGATTGAAGGAGATTCTTGAGGCGCTGTTCTTTGCCTCGGATGAACCGCTGACGCTTAAGCAGGTGAATGAGATTCTGGAGACGCTCGATCAGACCGATCGTCCCCGCAGGATCAACGAAGAAAGCATCCTCAAGGCAATCGACGAGTTGAATAAGGAGTTAGAAGATACGAACCGCGCATTCCGCATCGTGAAAGTTGCCGGCGGATATCAGTTTGCAACGTTGCCACAGTTTTCGCATTGGCTCGGCAGGATGGTGAAGGAGAAATCGAAGCGGAAATTGACGCAAGCCGCTCTTGAGAGTCTAGCAGTGATCGCATACAAACAGCCGGTCACCAAGCCTGAGATCGAAGCCATCCGGGGCGTGAATGCCGATTACGTTTTACGTTCGCTCATGGAGCGGAACCTTGTTACCATTGTTGGCCGTGCTGCGACGCCGGGGCGACCGTTACTGTACGGAACGACACGCGAGTTCCTGAAACACTTTGGCTTGAATGACCTGTCCGAACTTCCCAAGCCGCGTGAGATTGATGAACTTCTGGCGGAAGCGGAGTTTGAGGTAGAGAAGCGTATGCTGGCAGAACGTGAAGGCAAACAGGATGAAGATGGGTCCAATCCGAATGTCGCTGTTGAGCCAGATCCCGGGAACATCGTTGTTGCAGAAGATGGATCACTGCGCAAGATTGACGACGGTACAACGCCGGATGTCGAAGAGCTGTCCAAAGATCCGGAGTGACCGCCGCCGGTCAATCACATTTACGGGGTGCGAATGCGGCACCCCTTTTCTTTTTTGAGAGAGTATGAAGCGAACACCGAAACCTGAACCATCACAACTCATCCGCATCAATCGCTACCTGAGCATGTGCGGCGTGTCGTCACGTCGTAAAGCAGACCAGTTGGTGCTTGACGGCAAAGTGGAAATCAACCGCAAAATCGTGCGCGACCTTGGCACAAAGATCGATCCGCAGAAGGATAAAGTGTATGTTGATGGCAAGCAGATTGTACAAGTGCATGATTACGTGTACCTTGCCATGAACAAGCCACGCGACACGATCACGACCATGAGTGATGAACGCGGGCGCCAGACGGTAATGAAACTATTGCGCAGCAAACATCGCGTGTTCCCCATTGGACGTCTAGATCGCAATACAACAGGAATCCTGCTCTTTACCAATGATGGCGAGTTTGCGAATCGTCTCATGCATCCGAAATTCAAAGTCCCGAAATCCTATCTCGTCACATGTGAAACGGTGGTGACGCGTGAACACGTTGCTGAATTGCGGAAAGGCATGAAGCTTGAAGACGGTATGACCGGTCCCGCCGACGTGTACGTGATTCCGGGGGGAAAGGGAAAGGAGATTGGTATCATCATTCACGAAGGGCGTAACAGGCAGGTGCGGAGAATGTTCGAGAAACTTGAGTACGAAGTGAAGAAGCTTGATCGTGTGGCGTATGGACCCGTGACCAAGGAAGGGCTCGCCCGCGGAGCAACCCGAAGCCTGACGCGTTCAGAAGTTCGTGCACTGAAAGAACTGACAGGAATGCCGGAAGCATAAAACCTCGGTTCTGCAATCCCAAATCAGAAATCAGAAATCTGAAAACCCAAATCTCATGGTTTCTTATCATATCGTTTATACCGGTGGCCTTCGATGCGAAGCGACGCACGATCCAAGCCAGGTCAAGATCACAACGGATGCTCCGGTTGACAATCACGGTCGAGGCGAAAGTTTCTCGCCAACCGACCTTATTGTTGCAGGACTTGGCGTGTGTATCTTGACTACCATGGGAATATCCATTCAGAAAGAATCCTTCGTGCTGGATGGCTCTCGCATGTACATTGAGAAACATATGAGTACCGATCCGCCGAGGCGAATTGCAAGGATTGTCGGAAAGCTTGAATTTGCTCCGGGCATTCCCAAAGAACGTCGTCCATTTCTCGAACGCATTGCGCATACATGTCCGGTTGCAAGGAGCCTCCATCCTGAAATAATAGTTGACATGACGTTCGTATATCCTGGCTAACCTCCTCGTTCTGTTCATCATCAACAAACAAAAAAGGATCAGCAGCTTGTGAGCACCAAACAAACAGTGTTGATCACCGGGGCATCGGGTGGCATTGGTCTGGAGTTGGCAAAGGAGTTTGCACGCAACGGCCACGATCTTGTATTGGTCGCGAGGAACAAGCAAAAGCTCGACGAAGTAAGTGCTGAAATTGCAGGCCAGTACGGAGTTGATTCGAGGAGTATTGCAAAAGATCTTTCGTTGCCACATGCATCTGATGAGATCTACAGGCAACTGCAGCAGGATGACATTGACGTTGGGATTCTGATAAACAATGCCGGGTTCGGTGCGTTTGGGTTGTTCAGCGATCTCGAATGGAAAACAGAGTTCGAACTCCTGCAAGTGAACATCGTGGCACTCACGCATCTTACGAAGATGTGTGTCAAGGACATGGTGCAGAGGCGAAGTGGGAAGATTTTGAACGTGGCGTCCATGGCTGCGTTTCTCTCCGGTCCACTCATGGCGGTGTATTATGCAAGCAAGGCGTATGTGCTCCACTTCTCCGAAGCGATTGACAATGAACTGAAAGGAACAGGGGTCTCTGTGAGTGTTCTCTGCCCCGGACCGACTCAGACAGGGTTTCAGAAACGTGCGGATATGGAAGACTCGCGATTGGTTGCAGGAAGAAAGATCATGTCCGCGCGAAGGGTGGCAGAAATTGGTTACAGGGGATTGATGTCAGGGAAGGCGATCATCATCCCTGGGTTCGGGAACAAACTGGTTGCCCAGGGGCCTCGATTTGTTCCGAGATCGTTTGCAACAAAAACAGTCAGAGAAGCACAGGAGAGACGAAGATGACGTTCTCAGAACAGACCACACGCATCATTATTGCGATCGCATCATTGGTTGTTATTGCAAGCGTACTTGCCGTGGCCCAACCTCAGTCTCCTGAACCGGTACGAACCATTGCTCCACCGCTTCATCCGCTGCCTGCCGAGAGTGCATCAGCAGGCATAACCAGGTTCTCGTTCATCGTGTACGGTGATACGCGTGGCAGGCGTGATGGGAAGGAAATACAGTATGAGCATTCACTCGTGGTTGAGGCAGAACTGGCCGCAATCAGAAGAATGGACACCACAGCGTTCCCCGTCCGTTTCGTCGTGCAGACGGGAGATGCCGTTCTTAATGGCGGCGACCCGGGGCAGTGGAACGTAAGCTATATCGATCTTGTCAATCGCATAACGAGGGAAGGCGGTGTTCCGTACTTTCTCGCTCCAGGGAATCATGACGTGACCAGTGCAACCGAGCTTGAGTCTCCAGACCGGCAGAAAGGCCTGCGCAACTATCTCTCGGCGATTTCCAAGTTGATACCTCCTGATGGAGCATCCCGACGCTTGTCGGGGTATCCGACTTATGCTTTTGGATACGGGAATGCCTTCTTCATAGCCTTCGATTCCAACATCTCCAGCGATGCTACCCAATTCGAATGGGTGAAGAGTCAGTTGGAGGCCCTTGACCGGAATCGATACCATCTCGTTTTTGTCTTTTGTCATCATCCTGCATTTTCCTCAGGCCCTCACGGAGGCGCCCGGATTGAACCTCCGACCGCGGATCTACGAAAGCGATACCTCCCCTTGTTCCGCAAACACAGTGTGCGCGTCTTGTTCACCGGCCATGACCACCTTTATGAGCATTGGGTGGAGCGATATGTAGATGCGTCAGGCAGGAAACTGCGACTCGACCATGTCCTCACAGGAGGTGGAGGGGCGCCACTGTATTCGTTTATGAGTAAACCCGACGTTCAGGACTATCTCAAGGCCAACGCTTCTGATAAAATCTCGCTTGAACAACTTGCTCGACCCGGTTTCGAACCTGGAGAGAATGTGTATCACTACGTTCTTGTCAAGGTTGATGGAGAAAAGGTTGATCTTGAAGTGGTAGGTGTTGACTGGGGGAGAAACTTCCAGCCCTACCGGAGCAACAGATCAATCCTCCAAGATGATCAACCAAGATAGAATCAAATTCTCAAATCTCTGACCATGTCCAAGCAACACGAAGATCAACCGCTGATGATACGTTGTCCGAACTGCAAACAGGTTCATGAGCCGGACTTCAACGAGACGACCCGACATTACACCTGTCCTATTTGCGCCGGAGCCGTGGATGCACAGGTATTTATTGAGAAGAAAAAGCGTGGGATGAAATAATATGGACAATCAGTTACTCCTCTACGGTGTATTGGCTGCCGTAGTACTCGCATTGTGGTTCACGTTCAAGGTTGTAAAGAAGATTGTCTTCGTTATGCTGGTTGTGGTTGTCATAGTCGGGATGGCGCTCGGGTTTTACTTTAATCTCTTCTAATCCAGTATGTCAATACCCAGCATTGACTACAGTCCATTTCTCGCTGTTGCGATTGCCGAAGCGAAACTCGGCCTTGCCGAAGGAGGGATTCCCATTGGTGCCGCACTGTTTGACAGGAACGGCACGTTGCTTGGCAAAGGACACAATCGCCGCGTGCAAGAGGATGATCCCTCGATTCATGGAGAGACCGATGCCTTTCGGAAGGCTGGCCGACTGAAAAGCTATCGTGAGACAATCATGGTAACAACGCTTGCCCCGTGCTGGTACTGCAGCGGCCTTGTCCGTCAATTCAACATCGGAACCGTCGTTGTGGGTGAGTCGGTGAATTTTCAGGGCGGCATCAAGTGGTTGAAGGAAAATGGAATCGTCGTCGTTGATGTGAACTCTCAAGAGTGCATCGCGATGCTTGCTAAGTATATCAAAACTCATCCCAAAGTTTGGAATGAAGACATAGGTGAGGAAGAATAAGGACCAATCAATATGATTGCACCATCAAAACTCTTTTCCGAATCCGACCTCGCCCGTATCAAGGAGGCGGTGAAACAAGCCGAAGGAAACACGTCCGGTGAGATTGTCCCGTACGTCGTCGAGATGAGCGACGCATACGAGATTGCCGAATGGCGAGCCGGCGTTCTCTGCGGGATGATTGCCCTGGGAGGCTTTGCTCTCGTCCGTCGATTCACGGAAGCGTGGTTGCCATTCGACTTTGTTGAAATGTCTCTCGTTGTAATGTCGGCCGTAGCCACGGGCGCTCTTCTGACTCACTTCATTCCGATTCTCCAGCGCTTCTTTGCCGGCAAGCAGCTTACCGATATGCGCGTTCGCCAGCGGGCCACACAGGCGTTCGTTGCAGAAGAAGTTTTCGCCACAGCAAATCGCACAGGCATACTGATTTTTCTGAGCCTGCTTGAACACAAGGTACTCGTGATGGGAGACTCCGGTATCAACTCCAGAGTTCAACAAGCGGACTGGGATGGCGTTGTGCAATTGATCGTGAAAGGAGTAAAGGATGGCAACGCTGCAGACGGGCTCGTTACTGCAATCAAGGAATGCGGAAGGTTGCTTGCCCAACGCGGCGTGCAACGAAGCGCGGATGACAAGGATGAACTTTCCGACAATCTCCGCATGGGAAATACATGAGTGCTGTCATGCGGCTCTTCGGTGGGCTTCTTGGCCTGGCAATCATTGCCGGGTGTATTGCCAGCGCCACGGAGGTTCCGTTTCTTTCGGGTCGTGTCAATGACGTCGCTGGCATTCTCTCATCCAAAACACATGCCGAGTTGGAGTTACTTCTCAAAGCTCACGAAGACTCCACGTCCAATCAGCTGGCAGTGCTCATCATCCAAAGCCTGGAAGGTGAATCTCTTGAAGAGTATTCCGTCAGGGTTGCCGAAACATGGAAACTTGGACAGAAGGGAAAAGATAATGGCGTACTGCTGCTGGTGTCCCGCGACGATCGGAAGGTGAGGATTGAAGTGGGAAGAGGTTTGGAAGGAGACCTTACCGACCTGACCTGTGGAACAATCATCAGGCGGGAGATCGTACCGCACTTTCGTGATGGCGATTATGATGCGGGAGTACGCTCCGGGGTGATCGCAATTCTCGATGCCATCAAGGGCGCGTACAAACCTGATGAAGGGTCAGGGGACTTCGGCGATTTGTGGGGAAGGGCTTTTGCGTTCGTGTTCTTTCTTCTGATTGTGGGTATCTTCACCACCGTTGCGTTATTCTCGAAAGGATTTATCGGTTGGTTTCTCTACGTGTTTCTCCTGCCCTTCTGGGGATTGTTTCCTTCGGCTATACTGGGCCAGACACCCGGTGTTGTGCTGTTTAGTATCTATGCGGTCGGCTTCATCATCGTCAAACTCTGGCTGAAGAAAAGTTTACAAGGCGAGTCGCTGATGAAACGTATGACGAAGTCCAGACTCTTTCCGGTATCAACCGGTTCTTCTTCGGGCTCCTTCCGGTCTTCATCGTCTGGCAACAGCTTTTCAGGAGGCGGGGGAAGCTTTGGTGGAGGCGGATCGTCCGGAAGCTGGTAGCAGTGAATTATCTCCTCAAAATTATGTTGCTATTTGGAGTCTTTACTGCCCTTCTCTTGCTTTTTCGATTTCCATTCTTCAACTTTATACGTGTAGCGGGTTTGGGTGAGCCTGATGCTAACTCGTTCAACTCCTCTCGTAACAGCGTTTCATAGTCTTAACACGAAGTCAGGCCGTCAATCATGTCCCGAATGACTCTTAATCTTTCTGACGAACTCTACCGGTACCTTCTTTCCGTGTCGCTCAATGAGCATCCCATTCTGAGGAAATTGCGCGAAGAGACTGCATCACATGCTCAGGCCAATATGCAGATAGCGCCGGAGCAGGGTCAGTTCATGGGGTTACTGGTCAAATTGATGGGTGCCCGGCGCATTCTCGAAATCGGAACGTTCACCGGCTATAGTTCTCTTTGCATGGCGATGGCGCTACCGGTACATGGAAGAATCACTACATGCGACATCAGCGAAGAATGGACAAATATTGCCCAACGATACTGGGATGAGGCCGGCGTTGACAACCGCGTTGAGTTGCACCTAGGCCCGGCGCTTGACACGATTGATAAATTGCTTGCCGAAGGCCAGGAACGGAAATTTGACCTTGTCTTCATTGATGCCGACAAAGAAAACTACGTTGGCTACTACGAATACGCGCTGAACCTCCTGCGACCGGGCGGACTTATACTTGTAGACAACGTGCTCTGGTCGGGTAAGGTCATTGAAGCTGATATGCAGGATAAGGATACGATCGCGATCCGCTCGTTTAATGAATACCTCAAGAATGATACACGCATCATGCTTAGCATGATCCCTCTTGCCGACGGATTGACTCTCGCTGTGAAGAACTGACTGCGCATTCGTACAATAATAACTTTAGTCCATCCCATGATTCATCCAACACGAAGTTGTAGATCACTCCTTGTATGTGTTGTTCTTCTTTTCATTCCTGATGCTGGATTCTCCGGAGAGACGTTCCGCGACCTGCTTCGCAACAACGGCAACGAGATGATGTTTGAAGCAACGTCGTCAGGCACAGGTGATGGCAGGGATGTATTCAAAAGGTTCGTTGGCGTTGTTACTCGCGAACTTTCCCGCCATGGCGATCCCAGACTTGCGGTCAGAATCAGCAAAGGATTCGCCACTCCATCCCGTGCTGATTTTCCCCGTTCTGAAATTGCATGGATAACACATGCCTATGCTCGTGAAATGTACCGGGATTCGGTTATACGATATACATCAGAACTGATCAAGTTCAAGACATTCGCAACTGATACGCCCAACCGGAAGAACCCTGAGTTTATCAAGCAAAAGGAATTTCTAGGGACGCTTGCCCAGCGGCTCGAACTCCACTTCAACGATGTCGATGGTTTCGTTCAGGAGATATGGATTGGTGAGGGGAAGGAATCGTTCGGGATGATGTCGCATTCGGACGTACAGCCAGTTGATTCGACTGGATGGATAGGCGATCCCTGGAGTGGAGCAATTAATGACAGCACGATCTGGGGCAGAGGAGCGATCGATGACAAGGGACCAATCGTGGCCATCATGTACGGCATGCGAGCACTTCTTGATTCCGGCCTTCCCCTTGGAAAAAAAATCATTCTTCTTATTGGAACGGATGAGGAGTCGGCCAATGACGATGTTGCCGCGTATCTCAAGCAGCACAAAGCGCCTGATCGGACGATTGTTGTGGATTCAAACTTCCCGGTGATTTGCGCTGAGAAAGGCTGGTGCGGCGAGTGGCTTGAATTGCCAAGAACGAATACATTTCAGGAAGGGAAGGGGCCGTACATTGTGTATTTGCATTCCGGGTTCTCTGCATCCATTGTTCCTGACAAAGCATTGGCAAAGCTCCTGGTGGTGGCGAATTCTCCTATGGCCCCGAAGGCATTTAGAACATTCGTCGAGACCAAGGCAGATGCCTTTGTGAAAAAACGTATGGGATCGAAACTTATTGTGGAAATCTCGGGTGATACAGTTCTCGTGTCAGCGTTTGGCAAGTCGGTGCATTCAAGCATTCCCGCTCAAGGGCATAACGCTCTGATGGACTTGCTGGTCTTCTTGGACAAGGAGGTTCAACCACAAAAGAATGAGTATGCTCTTCTGGCATCGTTCGCTGCAAAGAACATCGGTGTTGAATTGGATGGCAGAACGTTGGGCATCGCTCACCATGACGCGTTTATGGGCGATGTGACAGTTGCTGCAAACATGTTCCATACAACCGATACAACGGCGATGTTCATGTTCAATTTCCGTATTCCCAAAGGAATCGACGCCGCCACAATCAGTCGGGAGCTCAAGAGACGTTATGATGTATTCAATAGCACGTACGGCGTCAAACTCAAACTCACACGATACTTCAGCAAAGCGTTGTACAACAATCCAAAATCCCCGTTTGTTGAAAAATTGCTGGGCATCTATAACTCGGTTACAGGTGAACGCCGAAAGGCGCAGTCCATTGGCGGTGGCACATATGCGAAACGTCTTCCGAACGCCGTCGTGTTCGGTCCCGCCATGCCCGATGAAGAGTACCTGGGACATCAGCACAACGAATATATCAAGATCAGTACACTGATAAGGAATATCGAACTGCTTACGCATACCATGGTCGAATTCGGTATGAAATAATCAGGATGTCCGCTATGAACCTCAGAACAATTCTGCCTGTTGTCTTTGGTGTGTTGTTGTCGTGTAAGAGCGATTCCACAGAACCGAAGGTAGTGGTGCCCGAATCATTCTCGTTGAGAATGACTGTGCGCAATACCGTTAGTGCGCCAGTTGCAGGTCTCCGGATCAGTGCGAGCAATGACTTGTCAGTTTTCCAAAAACCCGCTCAAATTGGAGCGCCGCTCTCAACGACACGACATCAAGCAGTTTCAACCATTCGCTTCAATGCGCCGATTCGGGCGTTGGTGCGGCTCTCCGTGTTTGATATGGATGACCAGTTGGTAACCGTCCTGTTCCAGAGTGACTCCATTCCGCCGGGTCTGTATGCAGCAGATTTTAGTATTCAAGTCCGGACGCCGACGCGTGTCTACAAATGCGTTATGATTTCGAGGAATATGACAACAGGAAGTGTGTTGTTTCATGATTCTGTTTATGCTGTTCTTTCACAGCCGGACGCGGAGGTGTGTGTGTTGGGCGTGACTTCGGCAACGGGATCGTTTGAGACGACTGATACACTGCTTTTTCCAAATCTGCTCAACCTACCACCGCTCATCAGCACATCTTCAGCCGGTCCAACGCCTCTTGGAACGTTTGCGATTCTCGATTCCGTGACTTTCACGCTGACTGATACGATTGCTTCACGTTCACAGACTTTTCGTCGTTCGATCAAGAGTGCAACAAACGACTTTTCCCTGATGTGGAACCCCTCAATCCTATCAGACTCTGGCCGGACTGCTGACAATAGTGCTGGATCTTCTTCGATCAGGATTCATAGGATCTCAGGAAATGCGAGCGACTGGAGTCTGGAACAGAACTTCCCCAATCCATTCAACTAAGCCAAGCATGCTGTGAACGTCACAAGACGGCCCCGCGTAAAGGTCTGCTGTATCAGCAGCGTTGAAGAAGCATCCATGGCAATCGAAGCCGGTGCATCTGCTCTTGGACTTGTATCCGAGATGCCCAGCGGGCCGGGGCCAATCTCAGAAGACACCATTGTTTTGATTGCATCACGTATTCCGCCCGGCGTTGCTTCATTTCTTCTGACCTGCAAGCAAGATGCTGCTTCCATCATAGGACAACATCGACGATGCCGTACGAACACGATTCAGCTTGTCGATGCCGTTTCGATGAACGTCTATGGTGAGTTGCGCGAAGCAATGCCGGGTATTGCCCTGGTGCAAGTGATTCACGTGAGAGGAGAGGAGTCTGTTGATGAAGCGAAGAGTGTGTCCGGATATGTGGATGCCCTCCTCCTTGACTCAGGCAACCCAACACTCTCCGTGAAAGAGCTTGGTGGCACAGGCCGCGTGCATGATTGGACGATCAGCCGGAAGATTCGGGAATCCGTTGACGTTCCTCTGTTCCTCGCAGGAGGGTTGAACGCCGGCAATGTTGCACAAGCAATTGCAGGGGTTGGTCCCTACGGAGTTGACCTGTGCAGTGGTGTGCGAACGAACGGTATGCTTGACGCCACAAAACTTGGAGAGTTCTTTCGCGTTGTTAATTCCATCAATCATTCCTGAACACATGAAACTCTCTTCGAAGATCGTGGTTGTCGTGAGCGTTCTGGTGCTGTCCATCGGGAGTGATCAAATTCTCAAACACATGGCGAAGACATTTCTCCGTTATTCTCCACCGGTGTCCTTTCTCAACGACTTCGTTCGATTGCAGTATGCCGAGAACAGGGGCATCATGCTAAGTATCGGTGCAACGCTTTCGGCGGATGTCAGGTTCTGGATATTCACTGTTGCCGTTGGGTTACTGTTGATGGGGATGATCGCCTACGTTGTCTGGAGCAAGGAGATGGATCGGGCGCAGACGATTGCGTGGTCGCTTGTGGTTTCGGGAGGGCTTGGCAATCTCGTCGACCGTCTCTTGAGGAGTGGAGTGGTCATTGATTTCGTCAGCATTGGAGTTGGTGTCATCCGGACAGCAGTGTTCAACCTTGCTGACGTTCTCGTGTTTGCAGGCGTGGTGTTGTTCCTGATCCATGGCAGGGAGAAGGGTGGAACAGAGGCTCCACAAATTACGGCATAGGATAACCGTCAAACCGCCTGCTTACCTGACTTTCACCACAACAATTGTCTGGTCATCGTGCTGGCTTGCATCACCGGCGAACGCCTTGACTTCACTGATGACCAGATCTCGAATAGTCATTGCACTGGCGTGTGAATGTTCTTTCAGGATTGTTACAAGCCGTTCCTCTCCAAACTCATCGCCGTTCTGCTTCTTGCCTTCCGTAATCCCATCCGTTACAAACATCAACACATCTCCGACGCCGTAGCTGATACGATGTTCTTCAAGCTCAGTGGCGAACAATGCTTCGGGTGAAAGACCGAGGCCGAGGCCCCTTGGTGTAATCGTAACGATGCTTTGTGTCGCCGCCTTGAAATGGAGAAGTGGCAGATGTCCGGCACGAGCGAGGGCAAACTGTTTCTTCTCCGTGTCGAATGCTGCACCCATCGCCGTGATGAATGATCTCTTCTCGAGATCTTTGCACAGCAGATGGTTGGCACGGATGAACAACTCCCGCGGCCCGAGTCCGAACCCGTGCAACGAACGGAAAATGCCCTGCACCTTGGACATGTATAGCGCTGCGGATGTTCCTTTCCCGCTGACGTCACCGATAATCACCGTGAGTGTTGTAGGGTCGCCGTTCAGGTAATCGAAATAATCGCCGCCAACCTCAAGGGCAGGAACGGAGACGCCTGAGATTTCCAACCCAGCGATATCCGGCGTTGATTGAGGCAGCGATTCGAGTTGGATTCTTCTTGCAATGGCGAGTTCGTGCTTTAGTCGCTCCTGCTCTGCGAGTTCCTCGTACAGGAATGCGTTCTCGATGGCCACCGACGCTTGCTTTGCAACGGAGGAGAGGAACTCCAGGTCTTCGTGATGAAACGGCGCTTCAGACATCTTCTCACCAATCAACATCGTCCCGACAAGCTTTTCCTTCGAACGGATGGAGATGATATAATGAAATTCCTCATGGCGGAACCGTTCCTTGAGCGGAAGCGGCAAGTATTCCACACTTACCTCGCTGGAAAACTGACGAACCCCATGCACCATCTCCTTGTCGATACTCATACAGAATTCTTCCCACGTTGTACCATCGAAGCCGTGGGCTTCCTGACAGCAGCATGCCGATTGATCACGGAAGAAGAGTACTCCCGCCTTTTTCAACTGCATGAGGGTGGAGAGTTTTTCAACAATGCCCCGGGCCAGGTCCGTCATATTCAGCGTTGAGGACATGACGTCGGCCAGTTCGTTCGCTGCACGGCGATAATCATATCGGGCACGGTGGAATGTACGAGCGATGAAGCGGTTTACGGTTTTGTAGACCATCGACAACAGTATCGTTGCCGTTATTGCGATGGCCACGAGAAACCCCTTTTCCATCATCGTCTGTTCGAGAGGAGTGGGAGGAGTATCGACGACTTCGATTGATTGGCCGGTGATCCGAATGTAGGGCAGATTGAAATGTGTTTGCACAAGCCATGACGTCACAGCCATAATGAACAGGATGAAGAACACGGTCCATAGCACGGATACAAAGGAGTACTGCACATTCCGGCGAATGCGCAGCGTGAGATTCATCAGCCGGTAACGGTGGATCGTGTACAAGTACGATGCAGGCATGCACAGAAGCGCCACCCCGAGGTAGCCGAGGAGCGGGATTGCCCTGTCTGCCAATTGAGGCGCCATCAAGGCAAAGGCAATGGAGAGGATACCCACAGCAAGACTTGTCCACTGTACCACACGGTTCATGCGTCTATAATCTACGGCAGCCTCCTTTCTGAAGAACAACGGGACAACAAAAACGTATGCCATGTACACGCAAATGGCACTGATGATGCCGACTGTTGGCAACAGGCGGGAAGCAGGAAACATGCCAGCGCCAAGGGCATATCCGACTATACGTATCCAGCGGCGTTTGAGAAGTTCGGGCCGTTCTTTTGGGAAGTAATGGAACGAGTGAAGCAGCAACGCAGGTGCAAACAGGACACTGAGACCGCTCGTGATGTTGCGAGCGATAATGAGAAATTGACTGTCGAGCCCACGTTGAATTGGACTGCTGACCATGATAAATCCAATTGCCATGAAAAACAGCGCCAACAGCCGCGCTGCGGTGAACTGCGGTCGTGCCTCGACAAGGAACGTCCCGATACTCATGTAGAGTAATCCGCTGATAACGAACAGGAGAAACCCTATCGGGAAGCCGAACGATGCCAGCGTAACGTGGAGAGTAAGCAGTTGATTGTTACGGAAGACTTCATACTCGATGGTTTTTCCGATCTGCCCTTTGCGAAGAATCTGGTCAGCTTCATTGACGTTCTTGAACGTTTGCCCATTGATGCGGGTGATCAGGTCGCCCACCTTCATACCTGCGCGGTCGGAAGCGCCCCTTTCCGTTACTGCTGTCACCCATGCAGTGGGTTGAAGGCTCTTGACCTGATCAATGGAGAGGGATGACTTTCTCAATCGGTAGAGATAGGAAGGTTTCTCCGTAGGACGAACCACCTTCAGGGTAACCAGGGCAGTATCACTCAGGCTCTTTAAGTATTCACGCGCCTGTTCCAGCGATGCAAATGCTTTGTCATTGGCGGATGTCGGCATGTCGCCAATGCGGATTGAATCGGGTATCCAGTTCCCGGATTGTGCATCGAACAGTTGCGCCGGTACGTTGACGATGAAGTACTCCGTTGAAGGAGGATCCTGGAAGACATTCTCATCCGATGGCGATTTCCCGAACTTGTAAATGTTGATGCCCATGAGCCCGAAAATGTAGAGGGCAAGAATACCGAACAACAACCGAACGAGTTGGGGACGCTGATCGAAGTAGCTCATGAACGTGTTACCTGTGTTGTCTGATGTAGTGTACGAGTGCAGGGGAGCCGCTGTTGCGGACAAGAGTCTTTCTAACAATACCAAATTCTTAAGACAGTTGTTAGTGGCGTGGGATTGTTGGTGGGCTCAAGGAAACACGTCGAAAAACCTGACTAGCCTCTTTTTCATTTCGTGTCCCTTCGTGTAAATTCGTGGATACACTTTTCACCTCGGATTGGCTCATCGTTTCTTGCTTCTCTCGCTCGTTCTCGCTATTTTAGCTCTGTAATATTCAGGTCAATCAGATCCTTCGTGCCGCATACGGCGGCGTCAGGATGAAGAAATCCCACTCGGAGCTTTCCCTTGGAAGTAAAATTAGACCAGCTTGAGCTGAACGACCAGATAGTACGTCGTCGTGAGGAACTTGAGGCGCTCAAGAAGCTCGGCATCAACCCATATCCCTACGAATTCAACCGCACCGCATTCTCAAAGGAGATACTCGAATCCTTCGCGGATGATGCCCCTCAGAGTGTCGTTGCAGTGGCCGGACGTATCATGTCCCTTCGCAAGATGGGCAAAGCATCCTTCTGCCATGTCATCGACTCTCAAGGAAAAATCCAGGTGTATCTGAAAAAAGATGATCTCGGTGATGTCTATGATGCGTTTAAGTTGCTGGATATAGGCGACATCATTGGTGTTGAAGGATTTGTTTTCCGGACAAAGATGGGGGAGATCTCGATTCACGCGCAGAAGCTTGTTCTGCTTGCAAAGAGCCTGCGACCGCTTCCGATTGCCAAAGAAACCAAAGATGAGCAAGGGAATGTTGTCGTCCATGATCCGTTTTCTGACAAGGAACTTCGCTACCGTCAGCGCTACGTCGATCTTGTTGTCAATCCGCACGTCAAGGAAGTGTTCGTCAAGCGGACGAAGATTACCTCCACGATCAGAAACCATTTTGACTCACTGGGATTCCTTGAAGTTGAGACGCCGATTCTGCAGCCGCAATATGGCGGAGCGTTTGCACGACCGTTCATCACGCACCACAATACTCTGGACGTTGATCTGTACCTCCGGATTGCCAACGAACTGTATCTGAAACGGTTGATTGTCGGTGGCTTCGATGGCGTGTATGAATTTGCCAAGGACTTCCGCAACGAAGGGATGGACCGCTCGCACAATCCCGAATTCACTATGCTCGAAGTGTACGTCGCGTACAAGGACTACATCTGGATGATGAACATGGTGGAAGAGATGGTCAGCAAGATTGCCATGGCGATTAACGGTTCGATGAAAGTGAAGCTCGGCGAACATGAAATCGATTTCACGCCCCCCTGGAAGCGCATCACGATGTTCGATGCAATCAGGGAATATACCGGGAAGGACTTGCGCGGAAAGTCGGAATCCGAATTGCGCCAGATTGCCAAAGAACTCCACGTTGAAGTTCCTGCTGGAGAAGGCGTCGGCACAATCATCGATGAGATCTTTAGCGAGAAGGTGGAGCACCATCTCATTCAGCCAACATTCATCACCGACTATCCGGTTGAAATGTCCCCGCTTGCCAAGCGACATCGCAGCGAGCCGGGACTCGTGGAACGCTTTGAAGCCATTGTGAACGGACAGGAAATCTGCAATGCTTTCAGTGAACTCAATGACCCGCTTGATCAGCGTGCGCGATTCGAGGAACAAATGAATGCCCGCGCAAAGGGCCAGGAGGAAGTCCAGCCGCTCGACGAAGATTTCCTGCGCGCACTTGAATACGGCATGCCCCCCACAGCCGGACTCGGCATTGGCATTGACAGGCTGACAATGCTGTTGACCGGACAAGAGTCCATCCGCGATGTGCTGTTCTTTCCCCAGATGAAACCCGAGAAATGATCCACGAAAAGAGTAATCCACGAAGAGCACGAACCCCGATAGAACAGTTGTCCACGAATCACACGAATGAACGCGAATAAGACAAAGAGATGTATTCTTGCGATTTCTATTTTCGTGTTTCTTGGTGTCCTTCGTGGATTTCTTTTTCCTGCATTTGCGGGGACCAGCGGCATTCTCGAAGGGACGGTAAAGGACAAGACGACGGGCGAACTTCTTGTTGGAGTCAATGTTCTCGTCGTAGGAACACAGCAAGGTGCCTCAACCGATAAGGATGGTCACTACGAAATCCAGAACATCCGTCTCGGCAAGTACGACGTCCGCTTCACACATATAGGCTACCAATCGTCGCTCATCAGGGGAGTTGTCATCAATCCTGATTTGCGTACCCGTGTGCATGTCTCGCTTGAGCCTTCCGCCGTGATGATGAAAGAAATCACCGTTCTGCAGGAGAAGCCGCTCATCCAGAAGGATGTCACCGGCACAACATTCATCGTGTCTGGTGATGACATCAGCCTGATGCCTGTTGACAACTTTGCCGATGTTATCAGATTGAAAGCCGGTGTCACGACAGAGGGCAATGTCCGCGGCGGCAAAACAACAGAAGTGCTCTACCTTGTTGATGGGCTTCCGGTGCAGGATGTTCTTGCGGGAGGGAAGAGTACTGACCTTCCCACCAGTTCAATTGTTGGATTGAGCTTCTACACCGGGGGATTTGAGCCCGAGTACGGCAACGCGCTTTCAGGTGTTGTGAATATTGTCACGAAGACAGGAACGAACGAGCACAGGTTTTTTCTTCGTGGAGACAAGGACAATCTCTTCGGAGGTAAACAGTTCAACAGGACCACTGAAGGTGAGGTCTCTGCCTCCGGCCCGATCGTCGAGGACAACCTGTATTATTTCGGCTCGTTCAATGCTTCTGTCACGGACACGCGATGGTGGCAGGACATGCAGTACTTTTTCAAGAGCCCGATTGAGCGTGACTTCAGCGGGTTTGGCAAGCTGGATTATCTCTTTACGCCGACCATGCGGCTTGGTGTGCAAATCCTGTATTCGCACCGCGACTGGCGTGATTATGAATTCGGCTGGCGGTTCAATCTTGACGGCCTTCCGCCCGAGAAAAAGGATTCCTACCGTATTGCTGCCATACTCTCGCATTCGATCAATGACCGGTTTTTCTATACGGCAAGCATCAGCCGCTTCTCTCTCAACTCGAAGATCGGCAGCGGCTCCAAGGCCAACGTGCCCATCAACGATCCGTATCAGTATGATTTTTTCCTCAGGTATATCGTTGACGGACAGAGCGCTCTCTGGGCGAGATCGAAGCAGGAGACGTACACCATCAAGGCCGACGGAACCTTGCGCCCCGGCGGCGACCATCTCTTGAAGTTTGGCGGTGAGATGAATCTCTACCATCTCTCTTCTGATATTGTGAAATTCGAACCGCGCAAGACGTACTTCGGCAAGCCGCTTGTCAACGAACCACAGCTCGATTTCAGTTCCAATTATACCTATCGCCCGAAGTCGGGTTCATTCTACATCCAAGATAAAATAGATCTCGCGCAGGATGGCCTTCTGCTGAATGCAGGGATTCGTTATGACTTTCTCGATCCCACCGCAGACCGGCCGCTTATCCAGTCAATCACGGTTCGAGATACGGCACACACCACGTTCCTTGGAACCGCAAAGGCGAGCCTGAAGCAACAGTTCAGTCCGCGGTTTGGCGCTGCGATGCAACTGACCGAGAACGGCTATCTGTTCGTGAATCTTGGATGGTATTTCCAGTACCCGCTGTTCGATTATCTTTACACCGGACTCGACCGCGTTGGATTGACGAAGGGAATCAGCGCCCTTACGGGAAATCCCGACCTTGAGCCCGAGCGCACGACCTCGTTTGAGATTGCACTGAAGTACAGCTTCGAGCATAACCTGGTTGGGTCTCTCACGTACTTCAAGAAACAATCGAAGAACCTGATTGATGCAAAGACATTCATTCCGGGCGACAGCAAACTCGCTGGCAATCTGGGATATGCCGAGTATGTGAATACACCGGAGGCGCAAGCATCGGGCGTTGAGCTTGTCATCTCGCGTGAGTGGGGTGAATGGCTCACGGGAGAAGTCTCCTACACATACATGACGGCTGAAGGAACGAGTGGCAGCGCCCAGGATGCTTTCTACCTGGCACAGTATGGTCAGCTTCCGGCAGTCAGGTTGTTCCCGTTGAGTTGGGATCAAACGCAATCGGTCAAAACAGTTCTCACCCTCAGCATGCCGCTGGACCTGAACCTCAATATCGTCGCTGAATATCATACGGGCAAACCTTACACCAGGTATCCGACAACGACCGGGTTCGATACGGTGCAGGCGGAGCTTTTCGTTCAGAATAACGCACGGTTGCCGTCATACTTCAATGCGGATATCAAACTGGAGAAGATATTGACGTTTGATTTCTGGGAGAGTGCCCGGATGAAACTGTATCTCGATGTCCGCAATATTACCAATGCTCAGAATGTGAAGTGGATTGACTCCAATAACCGCATCGGTGGCGAGCTTGGCGATCCGGGAGGATACTACATCGGCCGCAGGACGAACGTTGGAATGCAGGTGGAGTTTTGATGAATACAGGATACATGCAGAGGCTCAGAGCTGCAGGATTGGGGATTGCTTACTTTACCATGATGTTGTCGTCCTTGAGCTGCGACGAAACGCTTCCGGCGCGTGAAGAGCCGCAGAAGTTTCTCAGTGCCGCTCTCAATGTGCAGCCACTTATCGTACGGGTCGACATTGATTCGAATGCCCAGCCGCCGTATCCGGAAGTCGTCAGCGGAACCAATGGAAGTCTTCAACTATCGTTGATCAGTTACTACAATGAAGTGCTCCAGGATCAGGCGGAGGTTCACGGGACTATTGATGTGTGGCTTGCAGACCGCCCTGACGTGCGAACAACCGTGACGATGACAGTTGCAGAAGTTGATTATCCCGTGTTTGATCCAGATGGCATACTGACGTTGATCCCAGGTGACTCGGTTCATCTTGCCAAACAATGGTCTCACATTGCGGACAATAGACAGGCGTTCTTCAGATATGGTCCACTGGGACGCGGGTTTGATCCGGGAAGTGGACGATCTTACTACGAGTCAGCTCCGGTACGATACAACGCGCAAGCAACGTTGCAAGTGTTCCAAAACGTACAAGCAGAGAAAACGCAGATCTATGAGTTTTCACTTGTCTATCGGATATTTGTGAGATATCCGCCTTAAGGTCTCAGCATCTTTTTCAGAGAAAGCGAAAACCCCCAAAGCCCTAGAAGCTTCTCCGATACTCCTCTTCCTGAATCACCACAATCTTCAACACCTTCGTTGAATTCAACTCCGGCATCTCGATGTAGGCGATGTAGATTCCGCTTGCGATGGGGAGTCCGGATTGGTTCTGCAAATCCCATTTCAGAAACTGTGAGCCTCCCTGAGCGTCATCCTTCACAATAACGCGTACGAGTACTCCTGCAAGGTTGAATATCCTGATGATGGCCTTGTCGGGAAGATGCGAGAACGTCACCGTTTTCCGCGTTGTGCCGGTGGGAGTGAGAGATGTTCCGTAGACAGGATTAGGAAACACGTTAATACGGGAGACGTCCTTCCGGGCAAGCTCGATGTTGCCGGTGACAGGCTTTGGTGGTGCAACACCCTTCACGTCACCTTGTTCAATGCGGTGCCACTTGGAGAATTTAATCTTCGTGCCGTTGGGTGGAGGCAATCCGTCATTGTCCTTGTCTCCAATCAGTGCCGCCCACACCGCCGAGTTCGGGTTGGTTTGGTTCTGGACGGAAACAAAGATTGGAGTCTGCTGTGTTGCAACCCCGACAGAATCGTTTGCTGAAGGATATGTAATCGACGTAATGTAGATGGGCTCAAATACTTTGTAGAGTGTCGTTCCGTAAGTGACTCCGGTTTGTGTCACGTTCCACAGACCAAGAGAGTTGTTGGAGTCCTTGAATGCTGCAATCACTTGAACAGGTTGGTCAGACGGATTACGTCCGATATCCCACACGGAAAATGGAACCCGTACCGCTTCTGATTGTCCCGCAAGAATCCTGATCTGAAGTGCATAACTTCCTGTCCCATCAAACCGTATTTCGTAGTCTCTCTGATTCCTGATAGCTCCATCAAGGAGTTTTAGCTGACGGTAGAGGCTGAAGACCTGATATGCAGGATTAGTGCTTTCAACTCCGTAGACATTATTCCCTGCCGTATCGGTCACTAACCGCATTCCAACGGGCGGTGAAGTCACGAAAACATCGAAGCCGCTTTCGGCAACTCTGTATGGAGTGTCGCCCCGGAGATTCGAGATATTGGAATGAATGAGTTTTCCTGTCCGTGAGTTGTTCAGGCTCCATAACAGGCTTCCCGTTGCGGAGGTGTCAAACTTGACATGATACACATCTCCTGTTTGAACTCCCGGATTGTATACGATGGGAATAACCACCGCATCGTTGGCCCCCACCACGTTCGTCACGCTGACAGTGTCGCCTATGCCGAGAGTATAACGCGTACCCGGCCTCGGTGTTTCTGGAATAGCGATGACGATGTGCGGTGTGGATTCCACGGTACGGATGGGGTTGGTTGCGTCCGGCGTGTAGTTGTATGCCGTGACGGCAAAGTAATACGTTTGACCGTTGACGAGCGGTCGTTGCATGATCGAATCTTTTGTGATCAGTAACGACCTGTGAATGCCGTTGTCCGTTCCGTTCTGCACGGGCTTGAGAAGAACCTCTCCTGACGCATCGTCAAACACCTCCTGGGAAATTGTCCTGATGCCATTGATAAGGTCGTAACGTGCGATGATCTTTCCCGTCGAAATGTCTGCATTCTCATTCGGCATCTGATACACGTTGTATCCCTCGAACTGGTAGTTGCCGGGGAGGATCACGTTTTCCGTTTCTGCAAGCGCTGTGGAATCGGATTCCCAGTCAAGAATAAGCCGTTGATCGAACGCAGTCACCCGGAGCGTCGGTGGCTGCGGTGCTTTCGGCACGTCGAAGAAGTTGTTATATGCGAGCTGGGCGATCTTGTCATTGAACTTCATGACCTTGACGCTTGCGAGGTTGTTGTTGCCCAAACCGCCAACGACAGCAACCACGACTTCCTGCGTGTCGCCGAGAGCCATGGTAAACGGACCTGATGAACTTGCAATGGTACGATCGCCTGGGAACAGTGGAATGCCATCATCGAGCCAGCCAATGCCGGT
>JANNSJ010000032.1:0-27363 GCA_031402435.1 Bacteroidota bacterium
CGTCACGTTGGCTGGCTTCGGCAGATATGATCGATATCTCAATAAGAGTTACACCGGCATCGGCGCGGATGCTACGTTCACAATTATCAAAGACCTGTCACTTTTTGCCGGAGTGTCTCAATCGAGAAGAGTACCGACATATGAGGAATTATATTGGACCGATTCTGCTGTCACTCGGACCAATCCTATCACCGCAGAGAAACATCTTCACTTGGAAGCAGGGGCAGAGTTGACTTTCGGCGATAACTCATTCATCCGGACAAGTTATTTTCACAGAACGGTTAATGATGCAATCCAGATTACTCCCTACACTACGCAAAGCACACATGTCTCCCCTGCCCTCGCGTTCAGCAACGTACCGAGAGTCATTACAGACGGCATCGAGGCAAAGATCGGCATACGCGTATGGGTGTTGTATCTCGAAGGCGTCGGGACGTATTTGATTCAATCGTCGGGCGGATTCAACACGCAACTGTACCCTCGCATCTGGGCTAACGGAGGAGTCTATTATTGGAACACGCTGCTGAAGGGCAAGCTGGAACTCAAAGTCGGGTTCAGAGGAAGATATCAGGGTTCACACCTCGGAGCGGAGTTCAATCCGGAACTCATCGCGTACGTGTTGAGCAACGGCCCGGCGCTTGGGCAGGCTTCTTCAGGTGATTTTTTCCTGACTGCGCACATTGGCGACGCGTACATTCACTTCATGTGGGAGAACCTGACCAACGTACAGTATTTCTCCACCCCTTTCTACCCCGTGTTGGACCGGGTTATCCGGATCGGAGTATCCTGGGAGTTCTTGAATTGAAACAAACGTCAGAACGCATCGTCACGGTCTTCGGAAGTTCCCGGCCACGGGAAGGCGAGCCGGAATATATTCTCGCGTACGATGTGGGAAAGGAACTTGCAAAGGCCGGGCTCACCGTATGCAATGGAGGATACGGAGGAACGATGGAAGCCTCAGCTCGTGGAGCCAAAGACTCAGGCGGCACCACGATTGGCATCATTACTGACTTCTTCCCAAGGAAGCCGAACAACTGGATTGACACATCAATTACGAAAACGTCACTTCTCGAGAGAATGTTGGAATTGATTGACCGTGCGGAAGCGTATGTTATCCTCAAAGGAGGCACGGGGACACTGCTTGAGCTCGCAGCCGTGTGGGAGTTCATGAACAAGGGCATAGTAAAGGAACGACCGGTTGTAGCGGTCGGCAACTTCTGGCGCAGCGTCGTCGGTACACTCAAGGATGAGCTTGCATGGGAAGGCCTTGAAGGTTGCACAAAGTACGTCACGATTGTCAACTCGCCTTCCGAATGTGCATCGGTGATCAAACACAAACTCAACGGAAAGGCTCATGACCGATAAGCACTCTGAGATACAACTCCTTCTGGACATCATCGACCAGGCATACGATCACCGGGCGTGGCATGGAACAAACTTGCGCGGATCAATCCGAGGGCTCACCGTCACTGAAGCTGCGTGGCGGCCAGAAGCCGGACGGCATAGTATCTGGGAAGAAGTCGTTCACGCCGCGTACTGGAAGTACACTGTTCGGCGAAGAATCCTGAGTGAAAAGCGTGGCTCCTTCCCTCTCAAGGGAAGCAACTGGTTCCATCGCCCTGTTGAGAACAGCGAGGCCGCCTGGCAGACGGATATCGCTTTGCTTGAAGCAACGCACAAAAGCTTGCGGGACGCCATTGCAAGTGTTCCTTCAAGCCAGTTGTACCGGATTCAGGGAAGCACGAAATACACATACGCACAGCTCATCTACGGCATTGCCTCACATGACCTGTACCACGCAGGCCAGATTCAATTACTCAAACGACTTCAATGACATTGCATCATCCATCAACAATACCCCAAGAGTGGCGTACGCATTTTGAGTTGTCCGATCAGCAGGAGTCACCCCGCTATGTCGAGACAATGGCGTACTTCAATAAACTTGCCGCGGCATCTCCTGATGCAAAGATGTTCTCCTTCGGCGTTTCGCCCCAAGGAAGAGACCTGAATTATCTTGTTGTGGCAAATGGAAGTGAGTTCGCCCCCCAACAGGCACACAGCAGTTGGAAAGCAATCGTGGTGATTCAGAATGGAATCCACGCCGGCGAGATCGAGGGGAAAGATGCGAGCATGCTGCTACTGAGAGAAATCCTCATAACAAAAGAGAAGCAACATCTCCTCGATAAGCTGATCCTTCTGGTAATCCCCATTCTGAACGTTGACGGCCACGAGCGGATGAGTCCGGCGAACCGGCCAAACCAGAATGGTCCCGTCCAGATGGGGTGGCGCACCACGTCACACAACCTGAACCTCAACAGAGATTACATGAAAGCCGATGCACCGGAAATGCAGGCGCTGCTCAAACTGTATTCTTCGTGGCTGCCGGACTTTTACATCGACAACCACACAACCAACGGCGCCGATTACCAATATCATGTTACATACGGCATCGAACAACATCAGAACATCGACCCGGCGCTCGGCGAGTGGGGAACGCAACGCCTGATACCAGCTGTCGTGGCCAGTGTTGAGCAACAGGGCTTCCTCACGGCGCCATACATTGACGTTGACGGCGACGTCCGCAAAGGGTTCACACACGAAGCTGCGCTACCGCGGTACTCCACAGGATATGCAGCAGCCCAGAACAGGCTTTGCCTGCTGGTTGAGACCCATTCACTGAAACCTTTCGGCAATAGAGTGCATTCCACCAAGGCAATGAATGAAGCCACGCTGGAGTATATTAATGCCAATTCACAGGCATTGCGAAAACTCAACCAGGGTGTAGACCTGCGGACAGCACATGACTACTGTACGAAGCGAGAGCCCTTCCCTATCGAAATCGCAACAACATCCGAAGCGACACCGTTTTTATTCAAAGGATTCGAATCGTACGAAGAGGAAAGCCCGTTGACGGGCTCTGCAATCATCAAGTATACGTCCACACCTGTAGAGTTCGAAGTCCCACTCTACAAGCACACCGACGTGGTGAAAGCAGTAATGCTGCCGCTGGCATATTGCATCCCGGAACAGTTCAGTCCTCTGGTGGAGAGATTGCAACTTCACGGGATCGAAGTCGAAACGCTGCAAGGTGGCCATGCGTGCACAGTCGACCGCTACAGGTTTAAGGATGTCGCGTTTGCAGCGCGGCCATATGAAGGCAGATACCTTGTTGACTGTTCGGTGAAGAGATTTGAGGAACATGTCGTTCTCCCGCATGGAACGTTCATCGTACCGAGCGCACAACGAACGGTTCGCGTGATTGCCCTCCTACTCGAACCCGAATCGCAGGATTCGTTCCTCCGCTGGGGATTCTTCAATGCCTTTTTCGAGCGGAAGGAGTATGCCGAGCCATACATCATGGAACCGATCGCACGCGAAATGATCCAACGGGATCCGATATTGCGCGATGAATTCTACAAGAAGCTCGATGATGATGAAGCGTTCCGGGGTGATCCGGTTGCGCGCCTCGAGTTCTTCTACCGACGCTCGCCCTTCTTCGATTCAGCGGAGCGGGTATATCCCATCATGCGCATTACCGATCCGCTTTCGTTTTCAAACCTGAGTGGGTCACTCTCTTAACAGGTTGTTGAATACTTCGCCACGCAGGCACTGAGGGCACGGAGTGAATATGATAAAGACAGTCAGAATCAAACCAGCCTTCTCCTCCGTGTCTCGGCGACTCTGTGGCAAATTTCCCTTTTCAACACGCTGTTAAGTGAGAGGAAGTCCCGTCGTGCCTGCACCGCTCACCATCCTGTGTCTTGCAAGCTTTCACAAGGGCCATGATTTTCTACGGCAGTGCAAGAAAGAAGGCTGCAGAGTTATTCTGCTGACGTCGAAAAGTCTCGACACGGCAGAATGGCCAACCGAAAGCATCGATCATATCTTCTATATTCCCGATATCGATAAAGAATGGAAACTGGATGACGTCATCCATGGAGTAAGCTACATGGCGCGCACGGAGGCGATTGACCGCATTGTAGCGCTCGACGACTACGACGTTGAAAAGGCCGCTGCGTTGCGAGAGCATCTCCGCATTCCGGGCATGGGTGAATCAACCGCACGGTATTTCCGGGACAAGCTTGCGATGCGCACGCGGGCTGCTGATGCCGGCCTCGGCGTTCCCGATTTCACTCATGTACTCAACTACGACAAGCTACGGGAGTTCATGACGGCGTTCCCTCCTCCCTACGTTCTCAAACCCAGATTCCAAGCCGGGGCCATCGGCATCCGGAAGATCAACGAACCTGAAGAACTCTGGAGAGCCCTCGACGAACTTGGTGACAAGCAATCGTTCTATGTATTGGAGAGATTCCTTCCGGGCGATGTCTTTCATGTTGATTCAATTGTGTATGATAGCAAAGTGCTGTTTGCCATCGTCTCGCAATATGGCAAGCCACCGATGGAGGTTGCGCACGAAGGACGCGTATTCTCAAGCCACACGATCCTGAGGGAATCACCGGACGAGAAGGAGTTACAGCGGGAAAACCAGGAAGTGCTGAAAGCGATGGGGCTGAAACTCGGTGTATCGCATACAGAGTTTATCAAGCGAAGCGACAACGGAGAGTTCGTCTTCCTTGAAACTTCAGCTCGTGTTGGTGGGGCGAACATCGTGGATCTAGTGGAGGGGGCATCGGGCTTGAATCTCTGGACGGAATGGGCAAAGATCGAAGTCAGGCCGGGCTACTCACTCAGCGAGAACCGGAGTGAATACGCCGGGCTGCTTATCTCGCTTGCAAAACAAGAGTGGCCAGATATGTCCGGTTACAGTGCTGCCGAAGTTGTATGGAAGCTCCAGAAGAAAAACCACGCCGGACTCATCGTCCGTTCGCCGCGTTACGAACGCATAGAAGAACTGATGAAGGAATACACGGGCAGATTCTACAAGGATTTCTTCGCAACGCAGCCGCTACCGACAAAGGCAACAGAGTAGAATACTAGCAAGAAGGGTTCATCAGGTTCTCGGAGTGTGAAAGGCTGGTCTAAAATTGGGAACAGGCGAACGTTACTGTCTCGCCTGTTCCCTGGTGAAATGACTATGAACGACCACCTACTTCATCAACAACATTCTGTCCATTTTCACGAAAGGCTTACCCTCCACGTCTTGCGTACGGATCCGGTAGAAGTACACTCCGCTGGAAAGCGCTGACGCGTCAAATGTAACCGTATGGTATCCCGCACTTTCCCATCCATCGACCACCTGTGCGACCTCTTGTCCCAATGTATTGTACACCGTGAGGTTCACATGCGCATCAGCGGGAAGAGCATAGTTGAATGAAGTTGTCGGGTTAAAGGGATTTGGATAGTTTTGGTCCATGCTCACCTGATCCGGCACTCCTTCATCCGTATATTCCTCACCATCTTCATCCTCCACGTAGGCATACTCATCCCCTTCGCTGGCTTTTCCGTTTCCCCATCGTGAGCATCTTCCCAGCAAATCGCCGTGAGCCAGATGCAGGACTGCTGCAAACAAGCTCACGCGCATTGTACGCCCTCGATGACAAACTCTCACCATGTGTGGGCTGCAGAACGGATTGACAACCTTCACTTTGAAGCTGCTTGTCGCCGTATTTCCTGCCGGGTCTGTTGCAACAAATCTGTTTGTTGTTGTCCCTATCGGGAAGCGTGAACCGCTCGGAAGCCCCGCTGTCTGCGTTACAATTGCGGAGCAGTTATCTGTTGAAACTGGCATCTGGTAATGTACGTTGGTTCCAGCCAACGATGTCGGTCGAACCGAAATATTTCTCTGCGAGGTAATCGCAGGCCGTTGCGTGTCCTGAACCGTAACCGTGAAGGAGCAGTTCACAGAGCCGCCCGTGTTGGTTGCAGTACAGTTGACAACTGTCGTGCCCGCAGGAAACAGATGCGGAGATATGATCACGTCATTGCCAACCTTGCACTCAACAGTTGGCGTAGGAATGCCGGAAGCAGTGACAACAAACGGTACCGATTGTGAACAGGTATTCGGGATGTTTTGGACCACAATATCTGCAGGGCATGTAATCGTGATCTGCTGCTCGATGGTATATGTCCACGTATCATCGCTAAGGTCAGGTGTCCCGCCACCAAACAACACGACTCCGCCATTGCTTCCTGATGCCAACGCATGAGCAACCCGCCCGGTCGGCCTCGTTGCAGGACTCCTCATTGTCCAGATGTTTTCACTCAAGTCAAAGACCCACGTCTCATCGTTGAACAATACATCATACCCACCAAACATCAGCACTTGATCGTCCCCCATGGACGCCATCTGGTGATAGTATCGCGCCGATGGCTTCGTTGACAGTGCCTTGAGTGTCCAGGTGTTGTCACTGAGGTTGAATATCCAGGTTTCATCGTTGCCTGATTCGCCTGTAAATCCGCCAAACAAGATCGCCTGGCCGCTGCCAATCGATGCCATCGAGTGAAAGAATCTCGCTGATGGACCTGTGGCGGGCGCAATGAGTGTCCATGTATTCAAAGTCAGATCGTATACCCACGTCTCATCGCTCTGGGAAGGAGTCAAGCCGCCGAAGAGCAGTACCTTGCCATTGCCGAGGGGAGCCATTGAATGATAGTATCTTCCAGATGGGCTTGTCGTGGGATTCTTGAGTGTCCAGGCATCATCGCTCAGGTCATAGACCCAGGTCTCATTGTTGAACGTACCGTCGTCTCCACCAAATAACAGCACCTGATCGTCACTCAGGTAGGCTGTTGCCAGGTTTTGTCGGGCAGATGGCCTTACTACAGGATTCTTGAGTGTCCATGAATTCTCGGCTATATCGTACAACCAGGTTTCGTCATTGCGAATTGTTGTTGACCCACCCACCAAAAGAACCTCTCCATTTCCCATGGATGCCATTGAATGGCCATACCGGGCTTCAGGCCTGGTTGCAGGCGTTTTCAGGCCCCAGTCATCCGCCGTCAATCTCAATGGTGCGGCGACAAACAAGCACAAGGAGAACAGTAGCAATCCGATCTTCATGCGACCTCCCATATTATTATGAGTAAACACGTTACAGCCATTGGATCAGACCTGTTACCCTTTCAAGCGGTACCGCCAAGGGGAAAACATGTTTCTTGTATGGGGGGTGGGACATGGTATGAAAACATCTGACGGCTGTCAAGATGGACGCCCATAAAACTGGCTTCCGGATGCCTTGGATCACGAAAATCAGGCAATATCTAAATGTGTGCGTGAATCCACAATCGTGGATCTGAGGGGAGAGCAGCGGAGGCGCGATCTCCGTAAGATAACTGTAGGATGACCGAAGGATATCCGAAAGATATATGGAACACCGATGAGACGATCACTTGAAATGAGAGGAAGTCACCATGGCTGAAGCAAAGCTCCATCCCTTGTTCGTGCTGTTGCAGGGAGCGGTGGGCAATCTGGCGGAAAGGCCGGCGACAGAATCCTTATGGTTGCGACCGATGACTTTGAAGTGACAAGTGTTGAAGTTGCGATCTCGGATGCAGCGGGGACGGCGTTGGAACGGGGCCTTGCAGTTCTCAGTACCAAGGATACGTGGACGTACACTGCCACGATAACAGTTCAGCCGGGAACGACGTTGCGAATAAGAGCGTGGCGCTCTGGTTGACTTATCGGTCTGATGTGCGTTCCACATCGCGACTCGATGACATGGTCAAACGCGCACGCTACGTGCGTTGTGCCGGAGCTCGCAAGAAGCGCAACCAGGCTCCTAAGAAGTCCAACGGTCGCGCCAACCTCACGGCCATCTGGCGATTTCCGCTTGGGCGCTCCGAAGTAGTTGCGGAATAGTTCGTAGGTGCCATCGATGAGATGGACTTTCACGTTGTGGCGGGGTTGTTTGCTCATTCAGACCGTCTCAAGTGTACTGATTTGCCTCCCGTTATGTTACGCTCCAACCCTTTTCTCCAGCAACTCCATCGTCTGCTTCGCAGCAATCTCCCAATCAAACTCTTTGGCCCATGCAATTGCGCCGGTGGTCAGACGGTTGCGCAGTTGGTGATCGGTGAGCAGTGAGAGGATTTTTGCGGAGAGATCGTGTACGTCGCCATACGGGTAGAGAAGTCCGGTCTCGTTGTCTTTCACGGCATCACGAAGTCCCTGCACATTGCTGGCGATAACAGGCGTGCCACAGGCATTTGCCTCAAGAACCGTCAAACCCCATCCTTCCTTTGAGGAGGTCGTAACTTTGAACCACATCTGTTGCAGCAGTTCAACCTTCTTCTTCTCCGAAACAAAGCCGGTGAATTCCACAATGTGGCCAAGTCCAAGTTGGCTGGTCATCGCCTCAAGTCTGGGTCTGTCATCACCCTCACCTACAATCACGACTTTCAATCCCGGCACTTGCTGTATTACAACGGGAAGCGCCTGGAGTAACTGATCGACACTCTTGTACTTCTTCAGTCTGCCGAAGTAGCCGATGAGCGGCGTTGGACTTTTCACGGCACCAGAGAGAGTATGCAACGTATGATCGACGCCATAGTTCACAAGAGCAACGTCGGGGAAATGCTCGTGCTGCAGTTCGGCCAGCGTGCTCGGCGACCCGACGATGAACGGGATGCGGCATGACTTGTACAACTGCACCGCAAGCCGCTCCATGAAAAACACGTACGCCGCAAGGATGATATTCACTTCAAGGAAAATGCTCGTGCCAAACAGGTGGTGCGTAACGCCGTAGATCGGCTGCTTCACAAACACCGGCGTAAAGAATGGAATCTTGTTCATGTCGTCGATGACAATGTCGAAGCGTTCGCGCTTGAAGCGGGTGAGGTAGGTGAAGAGAAAGCGAAAGTTGAAGAGGTGGCGTCCACCCTCACGGATGACCCGTATACCGTTGATGTTCTCTTCGCGAGGAGCGCCAGGAAACGAGGAACAGCAGAGCGTTACATCGTGTCCCCTCCGGGCAATGCGGGAGAAGACTTCATGGAGGTGAACCTCCGCCCCACCGGCAAGCGGGTTCTTGATATCCTGCCAGTTGACAATGAGAAGCCTCATTGGGATTGATGATTGCGGGGTGATGATTGATGATTGAGGAGCTGAATTGGAGATTGTGGATTGATGATTTCAGATTGGGGATTACGGATTGCAGATTTCATTTGGACAGCTTGGCTGTTTTGGCGCTGGCGGTGAAGATTGCAACCAACTCGTTTGGTTCCTTTATGAGTGCGCAAGGGATTCGGGATTTAGGATCTTTGTCTCGGCGAGTATCTCCAGCCAGTAAAGAGTCTCGTCAGCTTCTTCGAGAGCGATACCAATTTTTGAGATGAAGTCCGCCTTTGATCGACCCCGGCAAGCAGAACGATAGTTGGCACCAACGGATGTCCCTGATCGGAACAACTGATTTCCAATAAGCCTTACTTCACGGGATTCCGGGAGTTGCCTGCACAGGTCAATCACATCCCGCGCAAAAGCCTTTGTCCGCTTTTTCAACTGTTCTGAATCGATTGGCAACCTCGTCATGACTGACAATCAAAATCACAACCGCATTCGTAAATCAACAATCATCAATCTAAAATCTTAAATCGCCTTTACCCAATATTCATACACATCCTTCAGCGTCTGGCGGATGGGAATCGCAGGAGCCCAGCCTGTTGCCTGCTTCAAGCGTTCATAACTACCGAACACCACGGGAACATCATACGAGCGCATTCGCCGTTCCTCAGAAATGATCTCCACCTTGATCCCGGAAATCTCCTGAAACATCGAAAGCACTGCGTCGACAGCAAGCGGCACACCGGAACAAACATTGTACACCACCCCCGGTGCTTTGTGTTCAAGAAGCAACCAGTAGGCTTTTACAACGTCGCGAACATCGGTAAAGTCGCGCTGCGCTCGAACGTTCCCGACGTGGAGTTGGGGGAGCCTTTTCCCTGCGGCAATCTCTGCGAACTGCTTCCCGAAATCCGAACAGACAAACAACGGGCTCTGCCGGGGGCCGACATGATTCAACGGCCGCACAACAACAACAGGCAGATCAAACGAAACGCGGTATTGCTGGGAGATCAAATCAATACTTGCCTTGCTCGCAGCGTAGGGGTTATTCGGACACAGGGGAAAATCCTCCGTAATCGGAAGACGGTCTATCTTCCCGTAAACTTCTCCCGTGCTGACCATGAGGACCAAAGGGTTGACAGGCCCTTTTGCTTTCAACAGGCGGGCGGCTTCAAGCACGTGAACGCCACCCATGATGTTTGCTTGAAATGTTGAGGTAGGATCGGAGAATGCCGTTGGCACAAACGCCTGACCTGCGAGGTGGATAATGCGGTCAGGGTTGATCTCTGCGACAAGGCTGATCAGCCGGCTGCGATCGAGAATATCTGCTGTGTGAAGATGAAGCGCGCCGATGATATGTTTGATGTTGGCGGTTTGCTTCCGGTCAAACACGGTACCATGCACTTCAACACCAGGAACGGTGAGCAGGAATTCGGCAAGATGACTCCCGACGAACCCATCAATGCCAGTGACGAGAACACGCATGGAAGGTCACCGCGAGCCAAGTTTTTGCTGCACCCTCGCCAAATCCGCGTCGACCATCATCCGCACGAGTTCAGTGAAGTGGACACGCGGTTTCCATCCAAGCACTCGTTTGGCCTTGTTTGCGTTTCCGCGCAGCCGGCTCACTTCGGCAGGCCGGTACAACGCCTTATCCACTTTCACGTACTTGCGCCAATTGAGTCCAACGTGCTCGAACGCCACCTCAACGAACTCACGCACAGTATGTTCCTTGCCGGTCGCAATCACAAAATCGCCAGGTTGCTTCTGTTGCAGCATCATCCACATTGCTTCGACGTAATCACCGGCGAATCCCCAGTCACGTTTGGCGTTCATGTTGCCGAGACGCAGCTCTTTGGCATTTCCAACGGCAATACGGGCGACAGCATCGCTGATCTTCCGGGTAACAAATTCCAATCCACGTCTCGGCGATTCGTGGTTGAACAGGATACCCGAAACCGAAAACATATCATAACTCTCGCGGTAGTTCACCGTGATGAAATGTCCATAGACCTTTGCAACCCCGTACGGACTGCGTGGATAAAATGGCGTTGTCTCGCTTTGAGGGGTTTCCAACACTTTGCCGAACATCTCGCTGCTGCTTGCCTGGTAGAACCTGATCTTCTTGTTCACCAGTTTGATTGCCTCGAGCATCTTCGTTACGCCGAGCGCCGTGAACTCGCCCGTCAACGTGGGCTGGGTCCAGGAAGTGGGGACAAACGATTGTGCCGCCAGGTTGTAGACTTCATCCGGCTCAACATCTTCCATCAATTCAATAATGGACAATTGATCCAGAAGATCCGCCTGGACTATCGTAATCTTCTCCCGCAAGTGCTCGATGCGCTCAAAATTTTCAGTACTCGAGCGTCGCACCATGCCGTACACGTTATATCCTTTGGCGAGAAGGAACTCAGCCAGGTAGGATCCATCCTGCCCTGTGACACCAGTAATGATTGCCCGTTTCACAAAAATCTCTCCGTGTTGTTAGTTCTTTGATGTTGTGTCTGTTTTGGGTGACTGTTGTGCAGCAAGGGCTTGCACCTCGGCAACACGTTGCTTGAGCCCGGGATCATTCGGATACTGTGCCGACAGATTCTTCAGCAACTCAAGGGACTTAGCGTAGTCCTTTCTAATCTCATAGATTTCCAGCAATACCCGGTAGGGGTTGTAGTACGAGTTCATATTCACTTGTCCGGAAGCGATGATCCCCTGACAGATCGGTTCGATCTCGTTGGCAATCTCGTTGAACTTCTCATCGTTGTTGAGACGGTGATAGAACGACGCAATATCCGATCCGAGTTCCCAGCCCATTGGTATTTTCGAACGTGGGATCAACTGCTCCATCCTGTCCAGAGCTGCCTGGGCTTTTGCATTATCCTTGGTAACATTGGAATGGTACAATGCAAGGCGTATGAATGCCGATCGATAGTTGATCATCAGGCGTGACGTATTCTCATCGAAGTACACATGCGGGTTGGCAATGTTCCGCCACCTATAGCCATACTTGGGAGTCGTCGAGAATTCTTGCGGCTCGTTCAAGAGGTTTGCCTCAAGGATGTTCACGTCCATGGCGCGATCCTGATCGTTGATGCGGCGCGGTTCAAGACGCCATGCAAGTCCATGGAACCAGAGGTAATCATCAAGTCCGATCTTGCTGTCCGGGGAAACGGTCACCGCAAAGTAGACAGGCCTCTTCCACTGGTTGGTGTAAATGATGTCCTGTACCATGCGATCCTGCACACGGATTGCCTTGACGCCTCCGATGTTCAGGGTCGGCTTGAATGTGAACGCAATCTTGCCTCCCCGTATTACCGTGGAATCCGTGACATGATACTGCTCCATTGTTTCTTTGGAGACCGGCAAATCCAACTGGCGGTCTTCCCACGCCATCGGCTGGATGCGATCAATTTGCGCGTTCGTTAAACTGATGGGAACGGCCTTGGCCTCGGCGTAGTACGGCTTGTTCTTCATCTGCTGGATGTACCACGCAGTGTTGACAAGGCTGAGGTTCACAATGCGAACATCACGACGAACGCCTTCGACATCCTGTAAATACCAAAGCGGGAACGTGTCGTTGTCTCCGTTCGTAAAGAGGATTGCATCCTGTGCACAGGTCTGGAGAATGTTGTAGGAATAATCCCATGCAACATAGTTGCCCGACCGGTCATGCGACTCCCAATTGACGCGGGCCATGTTGATCGGCACACTGACCATGCACACTCCTACAACCGCATACGAGGCAAACGCTGCCGATGATTCCGATTTCAACCACTGCCTGATGTAATCAATCAACCCCACAACACCGACAGCAATCCAGAGTGAAAAGACATACATCGCCCCAACGTAAAAGTAATCGCGCTCGCGAGGCTGTGGCTCTTGCTGGTTCTGGTACAACGCAAGCACCGGACCAAAGATGATGAACATTGCGATAAACACCAGGCCCATCTTCCAGTCCTTCTTCACCTGGTACCACAAGCCGAGCAAACCAATAAGGAACGGAATACCCAACGTGTCCTTCCAACCAACACCGCTGTCCTGTGTATCGCCGGCCTGACCGATGTAGTTCCATCCCATGTAGCGGAAGAACATGTGGTTGAGCTGGTATCGCATCATGTAGTCCATCTCGGACGAGTAATTGGTATAGATCGCTTGCTGGTGAGGCTCCTGGCTCCAGCGACGCGGGAGGAATGTCGGCGAATTGCCGTACTGTTCACGTCCAAGATATGCAGTCAAACGTGCAAGGTTGCTCGGATCATTCTCGTTCATCGGGGGATTGGCATTGGAGCGGATCAGCACGCCGGTATACGTTGTGTACCCTATGAAAATCAGCACGATGGAGAGCAACGCAACATGAAGCACCTTGCGCTTTTTCTGATAGGAATCATAGACGAAGTAACATATGAGCGCAATGATAATCCAGGGAATATATGCAATGATCTCTTTTTTCTCTCCTCCCATTTCACCGTCCATCATACCCGGAAGGAATTTAACGATCCCCGGATAGACGATGAAAAACACACCAGCGGCAATAAGTGAAGCCTTGACCAACCCGCTTACGGAGAACTCATATTTCTTGAAATAGACGATCAACAGTACAGGGAAGATTGCAAGGAGCGCAAGCAAATGCACACCCAGAGAGAGCCCGATGATATATGCGATGATGATGATATACTTTTCGTTCCCCTCGTTGTTGGCCCTCTCGTGCCAGCGCATCGCTAGCCACATAATGGCCGCAAGGAAGAGCATGCTGGCGCCATAGACTTCAGCTTCGATGGCATTATCCCAATAGGTGGTATTGAATGCCAGGGAAAAGGCTCCAATCACGCCAGCGCCATAGACCGTAACCTTGTCCAGCAGTTTCGCGGGTGTGCCCTTGAAATCCATAATCACCCGAACGATCACCAGGTATGTGAACATGATGCCCAGGGCACTGCACAATGCGGAGAATGCGTGCGCACGTACTGCCTGATCCGCGGCAAACGGAATCATCATTGCGATGCGGGTGAGGTAGAGAAACAACGGGGAGCCCGGAGGATGAGGCACCTGCATCAGCTTTGCGGCTGCGATGAACTCGCCAACATCCCAGAACACAACCGTGGGAGAGAGAGTCAAGAGATAAACTGCAAACGTAACCAGAAATGTCCCGATTGCGATAATGCGATTCAGTTTCTTATGCGTCATGAATGCCTCTTGTGGTCGGATAGGTGCTCATCCCCGCATGGCAGAACCATGCACCGCGGCAGACGAGCTTGATAAGCGGTGTCAATATAGATGAAAAATGAGTGAGTTTCAACCGATTACGGCAGTAATCGCCCGGAGATCTCATCGCACAACAAGAACCCTTTCGGAGTCAGTTGAATACGGTGATCTTCCAGCGTTGCGTAGTCCTCATTGACGAGTTGCTGGATGGTGGGCCCATGATTGTGAGTAAGCGCCACGCCAAATTCTCTTTCGAACTGCTCCAAATCCAAACCATCGCTACGAAGGCCCAGGAACACCCGTTCATTCATGAGTTCCTTTGTCTGCACAATTTCCTCCGAAACGAGTGGCAGTGTCCCTTCCAGCAGTCGCTCACAGTAATGCGAAATGCTTGCAATGTTCCACCACCGACGACCGGATGATGCACCTGCGGGCTTCCAGAACGAGTGCGCCGATGGCCCGAAGCTCAAATAGTTTTCATGGTTCCAGTAGTTATAATTGTGCCGCGAACGGAAACCGGGTTTCGCATAGTTCGAGACTTCATAGTGCTCAAACCCCCTGTCGGCAAGAAACCCCATGGTAAACTCATACATCCCTGCTTCTGTTTCCAGGGGATTGGGAGAGACTTGCTTTGAGGCAACCAATCGCGCTAGCGGGGTGTTGTCCTCAACAATAAGGCTGTACGCCGATATGTGCTCCGTATTCAGTGCAACCGCTTGATTGAGATTACTTTGCCAACGCGCAAGACTCTGTCCCGGAAGCGAGAAAATCAAATCGACGCTCAGGTTCTCAAAACCAGCTGCGCGTGCAAGCTCAACACATCGGATGGCCTGATTGCTGTCGTGAATCCGGCTCAAGAATTGAAGCTCATCATTGTGGAATGACTGCACGCCAATGCTGAGACGGTTCACACCAAGTGACTTGTACGTTCGAAGCTTCTCATCCGTTACCGTTCCGGGGTTTGTTTCAACGGTGATCTCTGCATCCGGCTCGATGACAAACACGGAATGAAGATGTGTGAGGATGGATTCAAGTTGTGAAGGAGTCAGTAACGATGGCGTACCTCCACCGAGAAAGATTGTTTCAAACGTCACTCCGCTGCCATACGATGCGTACAGGTCGATTTCCTTGTGCAACGATTTCAGGAAGTCATCCATCGGGGAAAAGTTCTCTATGGAATAGAAGTCGCAGTACAGACACTTCTTCTCACAGAACGGAATATGGAGATACAACGATGGCATTATGGTATCACATACGGTGTAGTCATTGCACAATCGAACCAATCCTATCCCAGCGTGTTGAGCCAAAGTGATCGATCAATGCTGTGGAAGCCCGGTGTTCATCCACCGACCAGTAGATCATGAACGCCTTCCCAATAATGAGGTCCGCCGGGACGAAACCCCAGAAACGGCTGTCAAGACTGTTATCCCGGTTATCTCCCATCATAAAGTAGTAATCACGCTGCACGTGATACGTGGAGGTTGGGGTTCCATCAATCAACACCTCCGAGGATCCGCGTAGCGCCACACTATGACCTTCATGCTCGATCAATTCCTGATACTGGTTGATGCTCCCTGCTGTGAGAAAAACTTCTGTGCCGGCGCCGGGGATAACAATCGGACCGAAGTTGTCTTCATTGAATGCAGCGCCCCTTGGAAAGATCCTGTAGTCGTGAAACCCGCGGGGATACACCAGCAAACGATCCGCCCTGCCACGATACGGTGGCGGGATTGGAGTTCCATTCACATGGACAACCCTGTTGACAATGGAGAGCGTATCGCCGGGGAGAGCAATGCAGCGCTTGACGTAGTTGATGACCTCGTGCTGCCGCCCTTCAATGTAGTTTCCGGGAAATTCAAAGACAACAACATCTCCCCGCCTGACAGGCGAAAGAACCGGAAGCTGTATAGATGGAACATGAACACTTGTAAAGGGGATGTACCGCGGTGTTCTTGCGCCATAGATGAACTTGTTCACTAGAACAAAATCCCCGGCCAGCAACGTATTTTCCATTGAGCTGGTCGGAATGCGGTAGGCTTCAACAATGAAAAATTTCAGGAAGAGCGCTGCAAGCATGGTCATGACCAACAGCTCGGCGTAGTTGCGAAGATGACCCTTCGTACCTGCAATCTTGTTCGCCTCCAACGGCACATCAACAGTCTTCTCAGTCGTTCCCTGCGTCGTCATCCAAGCATCTGCGGATATTTTTCTACCTGATTACTGTCCCGACACGTCCAAGCCGGACCGAAGCAAGCTTGCCGATGATGTTGGCAATGGACATGCCCGGATCCCATGACCAATATACGACCATGGGAGTACCGACGATGTTCTCTTCAGGAATAAATCCCCAGAAGCGGCCGTCGAGACTGTTGTCCCTGTTGTCCCCCATGCCGAAAAGATAATTCCGTTGGACGCGGTATTCGGTTGCAGCAAGACCGTCAATCAAGATGCGGCCTTGTCCATCCGCTCGTACCGCATGACCTTCACGCGCAATGAACGTCTGCCATTGGTGAAAGTTGGATTGATCCAATTGAACGACTTCGTCCTTCCTCGGTACCACAACCGGGCCCCAATTGTCCTCGTTGAATGGCGAACCAACAGGGAAAATCCTGATATCCGCATATCCTGCCGGCTGAATCTGTGGACTGTTGAATTTCATGTGTCGTGGAAGAGGCGCCGGTATGCCGTTCACATACACGACACGATTGATAATCCGGACCGTATCTCCTGCCACTCCGATTGCACGTTTCAGGTAGAACTGAAACTCCTGGGGAACAATATCATCACGATAGCCGGGAAATTCAAAGACGATCACATCCCCACGCTCAACATCCCTGAACGCGGGAAGCCTGAACCATGGCAGACGCGTATTCGTAAACGGAATCGTGCGGGGCGTCGTGCCTCCGTAGATGAACTTGTTGACGAACAGGAAGTCGCCGGCCATGATCTCATTTTCCATCGAGCCGGTCGGCACTTCGAACGACGCCAACACGAAGCTGTTCAGGAAGAAGAACGACACAAGGACGAACAGGAGGTCCTTGAAGAAATCACTTGCCGTCTGTTTGGGTCTTTCTTTTTTGTCTTTGGCTTCTTTCGCCATGTTGTCTCCTAAGTTGTATGAACCCTTTTACAATCGTACAAAACACTACTCGTTCACATCTCTGTCAAAAAACCACAGAGCACACAGAGATCACAGAGAGAACAGTTTTTGTTTTTTTGAATCCTATCATTTACTCTGTGTTCTCAGTGGTTAAATTTTTTCACCGCGACCGCTAGTCATCTTCCATCGAAAGCACTGCAAGGAATGCTTCCTGGGGAATCTCCACTCTTCCCACCTGCTTCATACGTTTCTTCCCCTCTTTCTGTTTCTCCAGCAGCTTGCGTTTGCGGGAAATGTCACCGCCGTAGCATTTCGCAAGAACATTCTTTCTCATTGCGGAGATCGTTTCGCGTGCAACAACCTTGGCACCAATTGCAGCCTGTATGGCAACCTCGAACATTTGACGCGGGATGAGCTTCCTGAGTTTAACGCAAAGCTTCTTGCCCCACTCATGCGCCTTTTCTTTATGGACGATTGTCGAGAATGCATCCACCGACTCGCCGTTCAGAAGAATGTCCAGCTTGACAAGATCGGATTCACGAAAGTCCAGAAACTCATAATCGAATGACGCATAGCCGCGGCTCGTTGATTTGAGCTTGTCGTAGAAGTCAAAGATAATCTCGGAGAGAGGCATTTCATACTGGATGTCGGCGCGGGTCGGATCAAGATAGGTGGTGTTCTTGTAGACGCCACGTCGATCCATGCAGAGCTTCATGATATTGCCGAGATACTCTATTGGCGCAATGATCTGCGCCTTGATAAACGGCTCTTCAACTTTTTCGATGGCTCCGAGCGGCGGCATGTACGATGGATTGTCAACGAGAACCACCTCGCCGTCGGTCTTGGTGACCCGGTACTCAACGTTGGGGACGGTGTTGATGATACTCTGGTTGTATTCACGCTCCAGCCGTTCCTGTACAATCTCCATGTGCAGCAGACCGAGATAGCCGCAACGGAAACCAAATCCAAGAGCTGTGGAAGTTTCCGGTTCATACACCAGCGACGAATCATTGAGTCTGAGCTTGTCGATGGCAGTGCGGAGATCCTCGAAATCATCTGCGTTCGTTGGATAGACGCCACTGAACACCATCGGCTTTACTTCTTTGTAGCCGGGCCATGGAGCATCTGCGGGGTTAGTCGCCGAAGTGACTGTGTCTCCGACCTTCGTGTCGTGAACATCCCTTACACCGGCAATCAAGTAGCCGACATTTCCAGCAGAGATTTCACCGGTGCGTTCACGTTTCAATTCCAACACGCCCACCTCTTCCGCTTCAAACACTTTTCCGTTGTGGAAGAACCTTACCTTCTCCTTCTCGGTCAATGTACCATCAAAGACGCGAAGGTAGACAATTGATCCACGGTAGATATCGAACACCGAATCAAAGATCAACGCACGCAATGGTGCGGATGGGTCGCCCTTGGGTGGATGAATTCTGTTGACAACAGCTTCAAGGATGTCATCCATCCCGATGTTTGTCTTGGCGCTCGCAAGAATGATGTCTTCATCCTTGCAGCCGATCAAGTCCCTGATCTGATGTCTGACCGAATCAACCATTGCGCTCGGCAGATCGACCTTATTGATGACAGGTACGATCTCAAGTCCGGCGTCAATTGCCATGTAGAGATTGCTAATGGTCTGCGCTTCAACACCTTGCGAAGCATCAACAACAAGAATAGCGCCTTCGCATGCAGCAAGCGAACGGGAGACTTCGTAGGAAAAGTCCACGTGACCAGGTGTGTCAATCAGGTTGAGCGTGTAGTCGTTCCCGTCTTTGGCTTTGTAGTGCATCTGAATTGCGTGCAGCTTGATCGTGATACCCCGTTCCTTTTCCAAATCCATGTCATCGAGGATCTGATTGAACTTCATTTCCCGTGCAGTAATGGTACCGGTACGCTCAAGCAGGCGGTCAGCAATTGTGGATTTGCCGTGGTCGATATGGGCGATAATGCAGAAGTTTCGGAGGTGCTTCATACTCTATATTTATGCAAAAGTCCGTCGCAGTCTTCGGGACGGACTTACCAAATCATATACGAATTCGGCTAAAATATAAGCTTTCCGCGTTAGAGTTGCAACGACGCAAAAAGAAAGAGACGGGAGTTTTGGCTCCCGTCTCCATTGTCATTAACCCTGAACATAGAACGTGATACTACTTCATCAACATGAGTTTCTTGACGCTTGTATACGCCCCGGCTTGCAAACGGTAAAAGTACAATCCGCTTGCCAGATTATTGGCATTCAGAATTGTCTGATGATACCCCGCCTCCACAACCCCATTTACCAACGTCGTCACTTCCCGACCCAACACGTCATACACTTTGAGAGTGACATGAACGTCCACCGGTATTTCGTAGCTGATCACCGTTGAAGGGTTGAACGGATTGGGGTAGTTTTGCTGGAGCTCTGGCCGATCCGGCAAACTTGGCGGTTCAGGGCCGACACTGACCAGCGGAGAGCCTGTGTAAATATCCGAAACCCAGCTCGAATTTCTGATGCTGGTAACAAGAATGTCCTTGATGCCGTCTCCGTTCATGTCGTGAACATTCATTGAGAAACCGGATAGTCCCTTTCTCAAGTACCAGAGATAGTACGAGTCATTTGCATCAGATTTGAAGATGTAAAGATACCCTCCGCTGAGTATGACCAATTCGACGACCCCATCTCCATCGACATCTTCAGTAAAGTAGGGTGGATCATCGAGTGAGCCTCCTGACAACAAGTGAAGGACAATGCGTGGAGTGTAGAGATTGTCTCCGTTTGCCTCATACATCGTTGTCCAGTTGCCGCTTCCCATTGTTGCACCGATGAAGAATTCTCTACTTCCATCGCGGTCCACATCGCCAGATGACTGGTAGTACATGTTCACCAAGGGCAAGCTGTCTTGAAACGTCACGGCATAGGTGTTATCTCCTCCGTTCTCGACAACAAAGAGCTTCCCCCATAGAGAACTTGCCAAAAACTCCATGTTCCCATCTTCGTCGTAATCACCGACATCAAAACCGTCAAAGAAATCGGTCGTAGGCGTTTCAACAAACCATTTCTTCTGGAAGTTGGTGATTGAGTGGTTATACTCCGAGACATAAATTAAGTAGTACTGACTGATGGTCGTATCCGCACCCCGATGCACAAAGTCCAACACCGAGTCACCGTCCATATCTACCATGTGTTCAATCGAAACATAGCGCGCTAGGCCATCGTATGGATTGAACGCAAACTTCAATTGGGTGGGAAGGGACAATGGCATGGCCTGTTCGTATACATAGGTAAGCTGGCCAAATGAGAAAGCAACCTCCATTAGGCCATTCCGGTCAATGTCGACAATGTGTGTGCTGTACCCGGTTGTTGAAGGGTAGATACGACGGAGGGCCGAACTTCCATCGGGATGAACTTCATAACAACGAGTCTGCGGAAAACCCACACCGCCAAAGTTCCCATAGACCTCCGGGAAACCGTTGCCATCAAAGTCTCTTACTTGTGTAGGGATGCGTAGGTCATTTGCAACCGGCACATTCGTCCAGTAGTTGTACCAACCCGTCCACTTACTGGTGTCAACGAGTGTCGGGTCAATGTCTATTACGGGTATGCCACGAGTTGAGGCCCAGTTCCGTATTGCTGCTTCGTCGGGTTCTTTGAGAGTCTTTACGCGGGTCCAACCAGCAAGAGTGTCGCGGAGTTCTATTGTATTCTCATCAAGGAATCGATGTGATACACCAATGCGGGAAAGCTCATTGAGCTTTTTGTTGAGGCCGCCACCGCTTCCAGGCTGTGGAGCCTCACCTCCCAACAACAGTATCACAGCACTGAACGTCATCACATACAATCTTCGCATAGCTCGTTCCCTTCGTTTATCGGACCAGCAACATCTTCTTTGAGATGCTTGCCGCGGTTGTTTGCATTCGGTAGATGTAGATGCCTGAGGCGAAACCACGCGCATCCCATGTCACTTGATACTCGCCCGGTGTTTTTGCTTCGTTCACCAACGTCTGCACTTCCCTCCCGAGCATATCATACACTTTGAGACTCACAGACTCTCGACTCCGAACTCTATAAACTATTCTCGTGTTCGGATTAAACGGGTTCGGATAGTTCTGCAGCAATTCTGCTCGTTCCGGCAAGCCGGGTGCTTCCGGTCCAACGCTTACCAGTGGCGATCCCTTAAAGATATCTGTAGCCCAGCGACTCTCTCTAATACTTGACCAGAGTATGTCCTGGATACCATCACCGTCCATATCATGAAAGTTCACTGTAAAACTTGAGGGGCCTTGCTTGAGGTACCAAAGGTAGTACGAATCATCCGCATTGGACTTAAATACATAGAGATACCCGCCACTTAGGATGACGAGTTCCACTTTCCCGTCGGCATCCACATCTCTGGTGAAGTAAGTTGGATCATCAAGCGAGCCTCCTGACAACAAGTGAAGGGTAATGCGAGGAGTGTAATGGTCGTTGCTGTCTGCCTCGTACATCACTGTCCAGTTCCCGTTCCCCATCGTCGCTCCGATGAAGAACTCTCGTTTTCCATCCCGATCAATGTCCCCGGATGTCTGATAATACATATTCACCAGCGGCAAACTGTCTCGGAAAGCAACCGCATATAAGTTGTCGCCCGTGTTTTCAACAACCATTAGTTTCCCCCACAAGGAGCTTGCAAGAAATTCCATCCGACCATCGCTATCGTAATCTCCCACATCATAGCCGTCATAGAAGTCGTTTGTTGGTGGCTCAATGAACCAAGTTTTCTCAAAGTTCGGGATTGACGCATTATACTCCGAAACATATATCAGGTAATATTGGCTCACAGTTGAGTCCGTCCCTCGGTGAACGAAATCAATAAGGGAATCAGCATCCATGTATCCCATATGCTCTATGGAAAGGTATCCGGCATTGGGGTTGTACTTGTTGAATACACATTTCAACTGCGTAGGAAGTGACCCTGGGGAAGGTTGCTCGTACACTCGGATAAACTGGCCAGTGTTGAATACCAGGTCGGGTAATCCGTTTCCATCAACATCAAGCACTTGAGTGCTGAGCCCGGCAACAGGATAGATGTGCCTTTGCGCTGAACTGCCATCAGGATAGACTTCGAACACCCGACTCTCGGCAGGAAAACCGACACCGCCGAATGCACCGTACACCTCTGGGAAGCCATTACCATCAAAGTCGAATGCTTGTGTTGGTACTCGACGATCGCCATTCGAGACGAGCACGTACGTCCAGTAGTTGTACCAGCCCGTCCACTTGCTGGTGTCCACGAGTGTTGGGTCAATGTCTATTACGGGTATGCCACGAGTTGAGGCCCAACTTCGCACCGTGGCCTCATCGGGCTCACGTAACGCCTTGGTCTGCTTCAAACAGTTGAGTGAATCCGAGACCTCGATGGTTTGGTCGTCAAGAAAGCGGTATGCCTGCCCGGCCTGTTTCAGATGCTGTAGTTGCGGCTCCAGATGCTGGCTTACCGAAGATATGGGCTTCTGGCCGAGGGTCACCAACAGCAACGCCGAGAGGGTGATGGCTTGTGAGACTTTCATGCCGTAACTCCTTCTGTTATCGTCGCACGCATTCCTTGTCTTTGACTATGACAATACAGGCAGCAGATGGAGTGGAGTGGAGTGGAATTGGCTGTTCAATCCAACCTGCGGTCAGCACAACAGCTATGAGAGAACAGGCGCAACTTACAACGGGGACTCGCAACAATATACACTCGAAAGAACGTTTTGTCAAGTCTTGAAATTGTCAACAGTCGATATTGGCCTCCTTGAGCCAACCTCTTTCGCTTCGTGTGTTTGCCCTTAAGGGACTCCCTTCGTATCTTGACTTTCACGTCAGTCAATTATTCGTTGAGGACACGCATCGACCCAAAGCTCGAACGCTTCCTTCAGAAATATTCAAACGCCACCGAGCCGCCCGTTGCGGTATTCGACTGCGACAACACGCTTATCAAAGGGGATATCGGCGAATCAATGTTCTACTTTCAGCTTGAGCATTTCCTGCTGCGTGCCTCCCCGGCAATCCTCTGGCCTGATCATCCAAAGAAAGAAGAACTGAAGAACCTGTACGGCAGCCTCTCTGCCCTCCCTGCCGAGAAAGCCGTTCATGACCGCCGGTTCATTTCATTCGCCGAGTTGATGCTGGATTGGTATTTCGATCAGCTCGCCGAAGGCAAGACTGCAAAAGCATGTTCGGACATCGTCCGCCTGCTTGCGGATTTCACTCCGGAAGAAACGCGGCAAATCGCCCACACAACAATGACGAGAGAACTCGCATCACCGATAGAAACCCACATGACAGGACGCCATGTTATTCCCCGCGGGATTCGATTTATCAATGAGTCGGTTGAGTTGCTGAACCGCTTGCGCACAATGGGATTTGATATCTGGGTGGTTTCGGGAAGCAATCAATGGAGCGTTGAGGCGGTATGTGAGCACATTGACGTCCCGAAAGATCACGTCATCGGGATCAGCCTCAAGGAAAACAATGGCGCCTTCATTCCCGAAGTGCAGCAACCCGTGCCAGTGCTTAACGGAAAGATCGGCGCGCTACAACAACGTGTCATGGCAGCACCGCTGATTGTCGTCAGTGATTCGACGTATGACATTCCCCTCTTCAATTACTCAACCGATTTGAAAGTCCTCGTCAAGTCTTCCAACGGGCAGGACTTTTTCCTCAAGGGAAAAGCCACTCGCGATGAACACTGGGTCGTCATAGAAACTCCCACGCTGACCGAACGACCCTGATGGCAGATGCAGCCATAACGATTATCGGAGGAGGAGTGGTTGGCTTGGCAATCGCCGCTGAACTCTCCGCAACGTATTCTCCCCTGTTCCTGCTTGAACGTTATGAACACTACGGGCAGGAGACATCCAGCCGCAACAGTGAAGTGATCCACGCGGGCATCTACTATCCGCACAACTCGCTCAAGGCAACGCTGTGCATCGAGGGAAGGCGCCTGTTGTACGACATCTGCGAAAAGCATGGCGTCCCGTTCAAGCGCATCACGAAGATCATCACTGCCACAACGGAGGAAGAGGTTTCAACACTGAAGAAACTCTATGAGCATGGGAAGGGTAACGGTGTTGAGCTTCAGATGCTGGGCGAGAAGCAGGTGCATGCTCTGGAACCACACATCGCATCAATGGCTGGCATTCTCTCACCAACCACGGGAATCATCAGCGCACATGGATTGATGGACTACTACTATCACGCCGCAAAAGCTCACGGGGCGGAATTGCAGATGCATTGTGAAGTTGTGGGAGTGGAGAAACGAGGCGGCGAGTATCTGATTTCCATCAAGGAAGATGCAGGCGTCTCGACGTTCACGTCTGAACGCGTCGTCAATGCAGCAGGATTGGAATGCGATACAATCGCACAACTCGCGGGTATTGATATTGACGCGTGCGGCTACAGACTGGAATATGCCAAGGGTTGCTACTTCGCATTGCCGAGCAGTTACAAGAATCTCATCTCGCGTCTTGTCTACCCTGTTCCGCCGAAAGAGTCACTCGGCGTGCATGCCCTGATGGATCTGGGCGGTCGCATCAAATTTGGTCCCGACATAGAGTATATGGCGGATCGACGACTTGATTACACCGTTGATGAAAATAAACGTCATGCATTTGCGGAGTCGGTAAGAAGAATACTTCCGATGGTCAAGGACGAAGATCTTTCTCCCGACATGAGCGGCATTCGTCCGAAGATTCAGAAGAAGGGTGGGCCAATGGCGGACTTCATCATCAAAGAAGAATCGGATAAGGGATTGCCGGGGTTCATCAACCTCATCGGCATCGAATCTCCAGGGCTGACTGCTTCACCGGCGATAGCGAAGCACGTGCGCAAGCTACTCGAAGGTTAGGGTCATGACCCAAATACAATTCAGACCATTTACTCCGATTATTCCAAGACACAAGATGTGAGCGAGCACCTTTCCCGCACGGACTTGAGTATCTTCTTCACCATTCGTATTTGATTTAGAACGAAGTTCAGCTATATTGTTGCCACTTACTGTTCATTATGGTGCTCCGGATTTCCTCATTCCGAGAGCACCGTTTTTTTTCATCAACTCATTCCCGGAGGAATCAAATGAATCGAACCCTGATGCTTGTTCTTCTTGCCGCATGGATTCACACTGAAACTTACTCCCAGTATGTCGTTGAATATCCCTATCTCTACTTTCAAGATAGCTACGGCACGCCGGTAATCGGATCAGGATACTTCGCATTGCCAAGACCCACAGACACGTACAAATCCATGAGGCTGCGTTCCATTTCGTCCGGATTCGATGGGCTTATCAGGGACGAGTACACTGACCTCTTCCGCAATCCGGCAACGGGACTCCCCGCAACCTCGTCGGGCGAGGTGTTTGGCGATTTCGGATCGATGAACGATCTCGGTCGATTCACCTTCGGAGGTTTCTTCAAGACGGAGCGCAATACACTCGGTGCTTCCACCACGCTTGATCGGCTGCAAAAGAGAACAACAACCTTCGAATCGCAAAACACCTCTGGGACACCCTTGAGCATATCAAACAGCAATAGTATTTCAGAAACCAATCCAGAAGGAATCGGGTTGAGAATCAGCAGTTCGTTCACTGTCACCGAAGAACATTCCATTGGTTTGAGCTATGAATACTTCAACAATAAGGATGATTCCCGCTTTCAGTACTCCAGTTCATCACTATCGCCGGGATCCTCATACAGCAATGGATCGACGCAGGACATTTCAACGAACGGGGATATTCACAAAATCGGAATGGGAGGAATACTCAAGACTGAACGAGGCGAACTTCAGCTGATTGCCAGGGGAGTATTTTCCAAATATGTACTTGACAATCTCTACTCTACGTCTTCCCGGTCCACATACAACCGTTCGAACAGGACAGAGAGCTACCCTTCCAGCATAAAAACGAATGGCTACCTTCTCGGAGCAATGTATGAGTGTTCACGCACGGAAGGGCAGATTCTCCGAGGCCTCTTTGAATTCGCTCTTACTCGGTACACAACTTCCGGGATGTCTTCCTTCGATGTCATCGATTCGAGTTCCTATACATACTGGACCACCTCGTCAGGCACCCGATCATCTGACGGAACGATCACTGACATCCGTTGCGGAATTGGCTATGAGCGAAACGTTGTAGGCGGCGTTACTGGCTACGCAGGGCTCTCGGTTGCCTACATCCGCAATTCCTACAATGCAAGCCAATCTTCAGTCTCGAGACAAATCCTCCCGCCACCGCCGCCGTCTTATCCGCCAATCGCTTCATCGGCAAATGATGAGAGTGTTCTTGACGGATTTTTAGTACGACTTCCTCTTGGGGCGGAAGCATTGATCGGTGACTATGTGATTTTGCGGGGAGGAATCGAGCCAAGCTACCAAACAGGGCAAACATCCTCTGAGTATCGAGGGACGAATATCAACATTCAACCAACAACCTATGCCTCAAAGAACAAAGTCGATCAGCGCGGGCTGGCATTCAGTTCGCAATTCGGCATTGCAGCACACCACGATGACTACGGCGAGATAAGCATTCTTCTTGGCAGGAATATTGCGGACACAAACTACTGGTCGTTCTTTGTGAGATATTTCCTATAGTCTCCTTCCACTGCGGAGCCCGTGGGATTCAGAAAAGCACGGGCTTCGTTCCATCTAACGTTCGTAATAACCGGTCAGCATTCTCTCCTCAATGACCCTTCCCTCCATCGCTTTCTCAAACTGTCGCAGACCCGTATCAACACCCAGGTTGAGGGACTCAACATTCAGCGCATACAACGTCGCAACATACGGATGCTGACCGGATCCCTGCGGAGGAGCCGGCCCGCCGTACCCCAATTCAGAATACGAATTCATCAGCTCCTTCGCTCCTGCCGGCAGACTATTAGTTCGGGAAGCGCCTTCCACAAGTTTTCGTTCACGAAACGGAATATTGATGATGAACCAATGCACCCAGTTCTTTGCGACAGGATGAGGATCGACAATGCTGAGAGCAAACGATTTCGTGTTGATGGGAGGATCCCTCCACATAAAACCCGGAGAGACATTCTTTCCACCAACGACAGAACGATGAGCATGCTTTATGGGAATCGGCGCTTTGTCGTTGTATGAAATACACGA
>JANNSJ010000033.1:0-32393 GCA_031402435.1 Bacteroidota bacterium
TAGCACGGTCGGGAATGTTGAGCCGCCATTGGTCGAAAGTTCTATCTTTACGTTCCCCGTGAGGTTGGTCGATGACCATTGAATATTCTGAGATGTTCCTGCCGTCCAACTCTCTCCACCATTCGGAGCACTTACAGTGACTGTCGGCTGAACGATCGTAAAATTCGCGTTGCTCGTGTCTGCGACTGATGGAGTTGTAACACTTGAAATCCTTACGCGAGCTGTTGAGCTTGCAGAACCCGTCACCGTCCAACTCTCGGTGTTATCATTTGCGGTACTGGCAAACAACACCGTTGGGAATGACGCACCACCATTGGTTGAAAGTTCTATCTTCACGTTCCCGGTCAGGTTCGATGATGTCCATTGGATATTCTGAGGTGACCCGATGGACCAGTTCTCCCCTCCGTTGGGTTGCGTCACGGTGATGGTCGGGGGAGATGTCTGAACAGTTACAGCCACCGTGCGCCGATGCGCTGGAGTCCCATTTGGTCCGTTCCCGGTGATCGTGATGGAATAATTTCCCGGTGACGCATTTGTCGTCTTGATTCGCAGAACAAGTGAGTCCGGAAAACTCGTCAGCGAATCGCTCTGTGGAAAGCTGAACGAGAAGTTTCCCGCGGGCGAAACCGTTGCCGAAAACTTCACGGAGTGTGAGTACAGCTTCACGGCAGGAACCTTCACCCGCACATCAGTACTATCCGTGGAGGAAATCGTGACGCTGGCCGGAGCCACTTGCATCGCGTAATCTGGAAAGTACGCGGAGTAGCTGCCGAACGTTCCAGCCCTGAAATCCGTCCAGACCAACATTGAACTGTATTTGTTCGAGGCAATCGCGTCGTAGTCTCCCTGGTAGCGGGGCGTTCCTCCTCCTCCACATGTCGAGCAATCGATTTTCATCTTTGCATTGCTGATACGCTGATTGACCACCCAGCTGGCCCCGCCATTGTCGGAGTACGACGCGAACACTTCACAGCTGTCGTTCGTTGGAACATTCCTCGTATCCAGCCACTTTGTATACAACCTCCCTGTTTCCTTGTCACACCAAATTGACGGATGCCACTGGTGGTGCGTTGTGGGATTCGCATCATCATTGATCGTGACAGCACCAGACCACGTTGCCCCCTGGTCGGTCGAGTAGCGGCAAAAAATGTCGGGCTTATTCCCATCTCCTGAAGGGGTGTTTGAAGCATACACCAGATAGAGTCGTCCGCGAAACGCACCATAGCTGTTGTCCGCTGCAATGAACGGATATGGTCGTGTACGCATGTTCTGCACCGAGTTTCGCCCATTCACATTTGTGCCGACATAGTTTGCGAAGCCCGGCGCAGACATCTGGGTAAAGGTCGCTCCACCATTCGTGGAGCGATAGAAGGTGTATGTTGCCGCAAACGATGACCCTGAGTTTGTTACGACGTACACACACCCGCCAGCAATGTTGTTTCCACTCAGCACATTTGGCCCGACACACACCATCATACCGGGCAGACTTTGTGTCGTCGGGGCAAAGGTCTGGGTAAAGGTTGCTCCGAGATCAGTACTCCTGGCAAAGTTACCACTGCCGCTGGTGGAGGATGTCATTGTTGCGTAGATGTAATTCGCATAGGGTCCCGTTGTTTGATCGGCGGCCATCCAATTTTTATCTGCACCATTCACGGCAGAGATTGCCGTACCCCATGTCAGTCCGTTGTTGGTGGACTTGACTACCCATGTGCCGGTAATAGGACTCTTCATGGTCATGTAATAGAGGTTGCCCAGACTGTCGTATGCGGTCGCAGGATCACCCGCGGCAGTCGGGAACGATGGATTGTTCGTCGCCCAATTTGTGCCGTTCTCGGTATGGTGTGTGCCATTTGTGTTGAAAGCATTGAAGAACCAGAGAGGATTCCGGGGATTGGTGGATGCATGCGGCTCCGCAAAGTCTGCCCCGAAATCAAAATTGTCGAACCCATCTGAGGTTGTCACTACATTGAGATAGGGGACGCCGGATCCTGGACCCATTCTAGGGGCAATGAGACCAACGGTGTTGTCGTATTCCTGGTTCTCTTGCGCCCACACGCTCTCATCTACAGAACCGATCGAGAGTCCAATAATGAACATCAGCCCGCGACCTGAAGCTCTGATCGCTCCATTGATTTGTGAAGTCAATTTCATTCTCTGTTTCACTTTGTGTTCTGTCCGGATCGGCGACTATTTCCCACGCCAGGTTTGTTGTTCTGGAGAAGTATGGCACTCCCAGGTAACACGAGTTTTCCGTTTTGATTCACCTTAACCCAGTACCCTCTCATCGGATCGATTGATGTGGCAGAGGAATACCCTGTGCTGCTGTATCCGAAGTACGACGAGACAACAATGCCTCCCGGTATCTGGATGATGCTACCCACCGTCACTGGTGTACCGAGTGAACCGATGATGTTCCAACCCTGCAGAACATCAACCGTGTCTGTTCCTCTGACACCACCCGTGAGCGACAATGCTTGCGTCGATGGAAACTTCAACCAATAGCCCGCTCCATAGTCCAGTGTGTCCCGGTCGACGTATCCTGCAATGTACGCAAAGGCATTCGACGTCGATGTCGGAAATACCACCGTCTTGCGCAGATCGCTTACAGTCACAGGAACGGATATGATGTTCCACCCTGTTTGCGCTGTAGAAGATACGACATTCCCCGCATCGTACACAATTTGAAACTGTGGTATCTGATCGTCACTAATCACCAACGAATCCTGAAGCTTCATGTTCACCAGGAAGAATGTGGCTGCAGGACCATCGCGCAACGTGAACGTTCCTGACGGTAACTCAGAAGGGTTCCACTTCAACACAAACGGATAACCGCCCTCTCCCGCCTGCAGCTTCCCCGTGTAGATCACCTGTTGGTGTATACCACCGAGCGTATCACGTATGTCGCGCTCTGTCCCCAGTGTGCCCGCAATCTGCCACCGGACGTCCAACACGCCAGTCGGAGGAAGCGGCGGCAATTCAAATTCTCCAAACGATGCATCAATCGCATCGGTCGCACTCGCACCCGTGCCAAACTCGAGGCTGTCCAATGCTCCTCCGTTATCACGCAGTGTAAGTTTTGTCAGCAACGCGAACCCATTGATCGTAAACGGGACGTTACTCACATCCACCACCGCAGGATCGTTCACGCTCGAAGTTCTTACGATTGCATTTGTAGTCGCCTGACCTGTTACAACCCACGGCTCTGAACCGTCATTCGCCGTGGCAGCGAACAACGTCTCATAGTTCGCTCCACCGTTCCGTGAGAGTTCTATTTTCACATTCCCTGTTACAAAGTTCGTACTCCACTGGATTGTCTGTGTTGATGAAGTGATCCACGTTTCGCCCCCATTCGGTGCAACAACTGCAACCGTGGGCTGGAGAATGGAAAAGCTCGCATCCGATGCGTCCAGCAGCGAAGGGTTATCAACACTTACGACCCTCATCTTCAACGACGCTGAGGCGGGGCCGGTTACCGTCCAGTTTTCCGATCCATCATTACTTGTGCTGGGAAAGAGCGTTTCGGTGTATGTCGCTCCGCCATTGCGCGACAACTCAATCCTGACATTCCCGGCCATAAACTGCGAACCCCACTGGATCGTTTGCACAGAACCGACGGGCCATTGCTCTCCGCCATTGGGAATAACCGTCGTAAGTGTCGGCAGCGAGAGATCGGTTTCATACACACCGCGGCCGTGTGTGCCAACACGAATCTTATTCGTAAGCTCGTTGTAGTCCAGATGTATCGCAACTGTGTTTGGCAGGCCGTTGGCAAGTTCAGTCCAGCTTGCTCCATAGTCATCGCTGACGAAAACGCCAACATCTGTTGCGGCGAGATATGTACTCGTTGCCACTCCGGGGTGATATATCAACACGTCATTCGTGGGCGTATCAGGCAGGTTCCCGCTGATGTTGTTCCAGGTTGTTCCCCCATTGCTGGACCTGTATACTTTCCCCGCCCCAAATCCGGAGAACGTTACAAGAACCACGTTGGCAGAATCAGGATGCACATACACACTGGTAATGGTCCTTGTTGGCATGCCGGATGAGGTCAAACTCCAATTGGCTCCGGCGTTTGTTGATTTATACACCTGAGAGCCGGACGTGGCAAACATGATGTTCGGACTGCTCTTGCTGATTGCCATTTCGCGAATGGTGCCGCTTGTTCCGGTCGAAATGGAGAACCAATTTGCTCCCGCGTTTGTGGTCTTGAAGACAAGCGCCCGCGCCGTATAGAAGATGTTTGCCGAATCCGGATGCGAAATCAACGGCGCAACCCAGGTACCGCTCCCTGACAGCCCCGTCGTTGCCGATGACCAGCTCGCACCACCATTGACAGATCGATACACTCCGTTGTTCTGCGTTTCACCAAGAATGTTCAAGGGGTTTTGACTTTGAAAGCAGACCTCTCCACCATCACCACCAAACGCTGCTGCCCAGTTAATCGAACCTGTTGTCCGCTGTGTGCCGTTGTCCTGTGTTCCACCAAGCACGTGGGATGCATTCGACGGGTCCGAGGCAATTCGATAGAACTGTGTGAGAGTCAGGGTTGAGTTGAGATTAGTCCACGTCCCTCCGCGGTTTGTTGAGTACCATACCCCTCCATCATTCGTACAAAACATCTTGTCCGGATCGGATGGATGGAAGTCCGCGTTTTGTTGGTCGACGTGAACATTGCCGCCGGCATAGCCGTTCGTAATATTCTGGAAGGTCGTACCCCCGTCAGTGCTACGCCAGGCATCAACCGCACCGACATAGACATAATTCGGATCGAAGGGGTTCGTATACACATAGAAATCGTACCATGCCTGTCCACCGTTAAAGTCTGTCCCGACGGCAACTTGATTGAAAGTTGTCCCTGCATTGGTGGACTTGAACACCATGATTGTGGGTGCCGTGCTCGAATGTGTCGCAGCATAGAGAATGTTCGGCGAGTTGCGACACACGGCGATATGGTTTCTTGTTCTCATGGTCAGAGCGGCGCTGGCAGCAAAGGATTGCCCGCCATTGGTGGAAATCCTAAAACCGGTACCACTGCCGGTTGCATACGCGGTGTCTCCCGAAGGCGAGAACACAACATCATCGCATCTGCCGGCCACCACGGACGACCATGTTTGGCCTCCATTCGTGCTTCGATATATTCCACCTGAGGAACTTCCAAGCGCTGCGAGTAATTCGTTCGAATGATTTGGTCTCACTACAAGGCGGGAAAAGTACGTTGTGGATGCCAATCCGGAAGTGTAGTTTGTCCACGTATCACCGCCATTGGTGGACTTGAGAATTCCACGCCCATAGTACGACGCGGCGCTGTATGTCGCTTCGCCTGTTCCGTAGTAAATGATGTTGGAATTTGCAGGATCGATGGCAAGAGCCCCGGACGAGAGAGATGCTTCGTTGTCGGTTTTTGATATCCAGTTTGCGCCGCCGTTCGTTGTTTTCCACACTCCACCAAATGCAGCGCCCAGGTAAATTACAGAAGGGTTGTTCGGATCAAACTTGATCGTAGGGATACGTGAGGAGATATTTCCGTAGGAGAAATAGAAGCCTGACATAGGGCCCATGGTTGTCCAGACAGCGGAACCTCTGAGAGAAAAACCTTTGGTTCGCCTTAATTCATTCCGCTGTTCAAGAGCTCTTGAGTACGCATCCTTGGGAATCGTATTGAACGGATACATCCTTTGCTCGTAAAACCATCGCTCCCGCTTGAATGCATTGGATCCCCGTACGGACTCTGCTGCCTCATCGTAGGGATTGCCCGGGATTTGTAAGTCCTGCGCGAAAGCGGTGAACGTCAAACCACCAAGCGAGAATAACACAATACTGGCAAGGACGGATTTCCCAATGCCAACTACGCCAATGAACATCCTTGCGCGCATGAACACCCTGCAGTCAATGATTGTATTGAATAACAAGAAACAGTATCCCCGGATCCAGATGCCATTCGAACGACATCTGATTAGTCCGGCGACAATGAACAGTTACTTGCCGCGACCGGCTTTTGTTCCTCTGGAACGAAGAGCACTTCCCGGCAACACCAGCTTTCCATTCTGATTCACTTTTACCCAAAACCCTCGCATCGGATCAATTGATGTGGCGGAGGCATAGCCTATGATACCGTATCCGAAATACGACGAGGCAACAATGCCTCCGGGTATCTGAATGATGCTGCCCACCGGAACCGGTGTACTGACTGAGCCGATAATGTTCCAACCCTGGATCACATCAATAGTATCTGTTGCTATTACTCCACCTGTCAACGACAACGTTTGTGTCGATGGAAACTTCAACCAGTATCCCACTCCGTAATCCAACGTGTCGTCGTTGACATACCCTATTGGTGTGTAGGCAAACGCATTTGATGTTGATGTCGGGAACACCACCGTCTTGCGTCGGTCGCCTACAGCCACCGGAAGAGACAGGATATTCCAGCCCGTCTGTGCTGTGGAAGAAACTACATTCCCTGCATCGTACACAATTTGGAACTGTGGTATCTGATCGTCACTAATCACCAACGAATCCTGAAGCTTCATATTCACCAGGAAGAATGCGCCCGCCGGGCCGTCACGCAGCGTGAAGGTTCCTGCCGGCAACTCAAGGTGGTTCCACTTCAGTACAAACGGATACCCACCCTCTCCTGCCTGCAACTTCCCCGTGTAGATCACCTGTTGGTGTGTACCACCGAGCGTATCACGAATGTCTCGCTCTGTTCCAAGTGTACCTACGACCTGCCACCGAACATCCATGACCCCGGTCGGAGGAAGTGGCGGCAATTCAAATTCTCCAAATGCTGCATCAATGCCATCGGTCGCACTGGCGCCTGTACCGTACTCGAGGCTGTCCAACGCTCCTCCGTTATCACGAAGATATATTCTGGTAAGAAGTGAAAAACTTGAACTGATAATAAATTGGCTGTTGCTCACATCCAGCACCGAGGGATTGCTGACACTTGAAATCCTGATCAATGCGATTGCTGTCGCCGGCCCTGTCACCACCCACAGTTCCGAACCATCGTTTGCCGAGCCGGCAAACAACGTCTCATAGCTTGACCCGCCATTCCGTGATAACTCGACGTTGACTGAGCCGGAAATACCTGATGATGTCCAGTTGATGGTCTGAGATGAACCGGTTGTCCATGTCTCGGCTCCATTGGGGGAGGTCACTGCAATGGATGCTGCGCTCGTGATTGTCAATATTGAAGTGCCGGTAAGAGCCTGGCCATCGGGGTTTGTTATCGTTACGTTTTTCGCTCCCGTCGTCGCGCTCGTCGTGTTCAGGTTCAATGTTACTGTCGTAGGATTTACAAATGTTGCACTGTTCACCACAACGCCGCCGGAAACACTTGCCGCAATATGATTGGCGTAGCCGGATCCCGGATCAAAGAAGCCAGACCCGGTGATTTGTGTTCCGGTAATGGTAACATTCACGGATGCCTGGCCCACAGCGATACTTGGCGGACTGGATGATGCGGGAGTAGCGGGTGGCGGAGCGATCAATTGAATTGCCCGAAGGCCCCAGGAGTTTGATGCATTGCAATATTCCTGAAACGTCCACATTGTCATGTCGTCGTTGGGATCAACCACCGTAAGTGTGTAGTCTCCCCAGCGCTGGGAATTGTTTGCCTCCACATTATAATTGGTACTGCTGGACTGCGCAAGTGTATACGTTTGAAGTGTACCCAACGCGTCACCCGACAGACGACCCGCCACAGCAATCTCGGCGCGCGCATTTACTCCTGCACGACTCGATCCGAGTGCCGCATGCCCTTGTCCTGACATTGCAATGCCGGGGACCCAGAATCCGGTAGAATCGGTCGGTGCGGAATCGAACAATGTTCCCGACTGATTGAGCGTCGGCGTTGTCGTCAGGTTCGTGATCTCATACCAGCGAGAGCCATTGCGTCCACCCGTGGTGCTGGCAACACCACTCGCATTTACCTGGAAACTATGTGCCGTCCAAAGTGAACTGACGCCGGTAATTTTATTCTTATGCATCATCGCTGCAAACAGTCTGTCGTCGAGGGCGTCAAGCTTTCTGTTGGCAGCGGCGCCAAGATGTCTCTGTTTGATCGGGTTCTGTGTGGACGGAACGGTAATAATGAGATTTCCCGACAGGGTTGGAGTTCCTGCCGGATTGGAAACACGGCGTATGTCGAGCTGGCCAAACACGGCGTTGTCCGTGCCGATGAAGTATCCTTCTGTTGCGGCAGGGTCATCGTTGTCAACTCCCTGCGGGGTCCATGGGCCGCCTCCGCCTCCACCTGCTGCTCCAATCTGGCGAAATGCGGTTACAACAATTGGCCCGCCGGAAAGGATCGAACTTTTCCTGACCACGAATGCCGTTGTACCGATAATGGCCGTGCCCGCTGCGTTGAAAACATTCTGTCCTACATACAGTGCATTGACGTCAACACCGAGCAGGTTGTAGTCAGCAAAACCACCTGTATCGGAGTTTGGTGTTGTGCCCACAAGGTCATGCTGGAATTGATAGAATGTGAAGCTACCGGCCCCCGTTATGGTTGAACCGGAACTTACGGCAATGAGAATTCTGTTGGGAGAAGAAACATTGATAATCGTGACTATCCACCGGCCTGAAGTTCTGTCGTATCGGACACGGGGATCACTGGTACCGGATCCATTGCGCACCGAGTTGAAGAAATTATCAGTCGTGGTATTGAGAGGGCCAAGGACACCGTTTTTGTCGAAGACTTTTATGACACCATTGGCACACGCAAGAATCTGTGTCGGCCCTACGGAACCCTGGTTGTCAGGCGGAATGTACCCGGACTCAGAAACCTGCATTGCAAGAAAACTCGTACCTACTATTTGCGGATTCAATGACATCGCAGGTGCAGGGACTGAGGATGGGGGCCAATTTGCTACCATGGGCGAGTTGGGGTTTTCTCTTTGTTCCGCGCGTTCGGCTTCCCCCTCTTCTTCTCTTGGCTGACGGGGTTGCTTGGGTATGAGACGCGCAAATTCCTCGGAGCGGGACATAATCTCCGAGACTGATTCCGTTACCCCCTTCTGGCCAATCCATGGAGTACCGACGATCCCTCCGGGACTACTTGATGGCTGGGCAAGGGAGAATTCAACCTGAAGAAACAATCCCAGGAAAAGGATAACTGCATTTTTCATTGCACGATCCTCGTAGTTTGCCTTGAGAGAGGGACAGCACCAATTCGTTTTTAGTCTCTCTATACCAATGAGAGTACACGATCTGAAGATTGTGCTAGGAGCCTATCTGTAACAGTAGGAAGAAGTCCCCCGCAACCCACCGTACCCAATGCAAACAAAATACTTCATTCAGAACCAAGGTACAATACCATGTTTATGGTAGCCTAAGAAGTAGATCGACGGTTCGACTCCAACCAACCCGTACCTCCAAAAACAAACGTGCCATGCACTGTGTTGGGTGCATGGCACGTTGTTAGACGTCTATTTCAACATCATGAGTTTACGGATTTCGTTGAACGATTTGCCGTTCACTCCCTGCGCAGAGAGATGCAGGAAGTACACGCCACTGGCAAGTTGCTGACCTGCGTTCCCCGTTCCGTTCCACTCTGCTGCATAGTACCCGGCGGGTTGCATGTCATTGACGAGCGTGTGGACCCGTTGTCCGATCACGTTGTAAATTTGCACAGTCACTCTGCTATCCACAGGCAACGCGTACTTGACGTTGGTCGTCGGGTTGAACGGATTCGGATAGTTTTGCGACAAGGCAAACTCCTTGGGCAGTCCACTATTTCCGGTCACCTTCAACATCAGGCGATGCACTTCGCTGTTGGTAACCTTGAGCGATCCTTCTCCCTTGACGGCCCGTGTGGCAAAGGCCGCCCCTCCCATACCATCACTCAATTCGTATGATCCATCCTTGAGTTTCCATGACACTGTCAACGGATACTCGCTCGATTGAATTGCAATCGGCAGATCAATCACGGCACTGATCTCCTGAGGATGTGTCTGCACCATCGACCCTCCGTCGGCTGACTCGAACCGCGCATCAAACGCTCCTTCAGGCGGGGCAGGCGGCATGGTGAACATTGCCACAGGAATTGCATTGTTTGCATCGGCACCGAAGTATAACGTCTGTGAACCACCTCTGCTATCGGTGATGGTCAGACTGTTGAGAACATCTGCAACTTCGACTCCCGATGCTTGTACTTGAGTTGGTTTGGCACTAAGCGGATTCGCCAGAACGAACTTCCCGACTGCGCTCGATTTCACCCAGTAGCCCTTGCCCGGAACCAGTTGTGTCACTGCAATGTAACCGGCCGAGTATCCAAACCAATTGGATGCCCGCAATCCCGGTGGCACGCTGACAATCGTGTTCGTGTCCACCGTGTTGCTGATGGACCCAACGATGTTCCAGCCCGCTGCAACACTGACAGAGTCGCGTGTCCGCGATGTGCCCGTGATCCCGTTTGAAATAGCGGCCGGGAACTTCTCCCAATATCCCTTGCCGTTGGCCAGTCTGAATTTCTGGATATAGCCACCACTGAACTCAAATGCATAGGCATTGAGTGAGCTCGGATAGAGCTGACGCACCGAGTCACCGGGGATCGGGTTTGTCATCGGGTTGGAGATCAAGTTCCACCCCAGCGCAATGGCAACATTCAGCGAGCTCGTTGATGCAGTAAACTCGTCTGCGCCCATATCGGGCGTCGTTACATTACGCACATCACCATCCACGTCGTCTGTCACGCCTGCAATGGTGGTTCCTGAATTGCTTGCAGGTGATCCACCGCTTGTGATGTGCAGATCTGTTGCTCCGACAAAGGAAGGATCCGCTGACACGCTCTGTGAATCCTGAACAACGCTGAATGAATGTCTCCAGAATACGAGCGTGGTCTTATCCGTATAGGGAACGACTGTACCGATCCCGCCAATCACCATTTGTGGATTGGCGCCCGGTGCATAGAGGTCATTGTAATTGGAACCTCCTGTACCCCAGTTGTAGGCAGCCGACGGTGCAACAATGGCATAGTGCTTCAACGTTCCGGTATTTGAGTTGACGTCAACCGAGATGACGTTACTCTTTATGGACAGATTGGAAGGGGTAGTCGCGCTCACGCGGATACCCGCCGCACTCTGCGTTGCAGTTGCAGCACCAACCGGATCAAGATCGCCACTCAAGGAGATTGAATTGAACACAACCTTGTCTCCTCCACCGGCTTGGATTCCGATGCCAAGAGTCTGCTTGTTTGCAATCGATCCATTCGACCGCACATTGTGGATCATATTGTTTGCAATTGTAGCATTGGTTGTACTACTGGTAGCCACAATGATTCCCACCGCAGAGTTGCCGCGTTCTTCAATGATATGGTGGATGAGATTTCGAGTGACTATTGAATTCGTAACACCAGCTGATGCCGTTGGTGGCCACGTATCGCTGCCAATACCGATGCCAGCGCGATCAAAAACGGCGGTACTTGTTCCCGGATCCGGCGTGCCAGCAAAGGAGCCTCCTACGTAGCGAATCTCGTTCCTCGTTATAATGGTTCCATCCTGACGGGCGTTGAGAATAATTCCGGCCCTGCCAATTTGATCCGAACCAAACGACGCAGGCCCGATCACGTTGTCTGAGATAACGGTGCCCTTTGTTGAAACAATTCCACTCCCCCCCTGAAGCCAGATTCCAATTCTGACTTTGCTGAAGTAGTTATTGGAATAGGTGTTGCTATCGTTGGGAGTCCCGACGGTTGGTGGAATCACGAGAGGGGTTCCTGACATGAGTATTCCATAGACTGTATTGACCGCTATACTCTGATCAACCCCGCCCTTAATGTTGCAGTTCTTGATCACGTTCTTTTTCGCCATATCAGATCCTGTGGGGACGAGTGCAACTGCGTGAATCCAGAACACCGGCGCTCCAGTGCCCGTTGTGATTGCTGTTGTATTAGAAACAGTCAAGTCACGTGTCGTTCCACCCACAGTGTTTGAACCATCGAAGATAACATAGTCACAACCGTTAAACGTGATCAGAGCGTCGTTGGAAATATCACCTGTAATGGTGGGTGACGCACCCGGTGCCGGCTTGAATGTCACCGTGTTTGAAGCACTGGCACCAACGATTGTGTCGATGACAACAGGAGATGTTTGCGTAAAGGTCTGGTTGGCCAGAAGGAAAGTCACTGCAGATGAAACGCCAACAGCCTTGAGATCAGAAACCGCCCCGCTCACTGTTGTAAATTCACTTCCCGGAACTGGATACGTGCCGGCAAGCGGGTTCCTGACTCTCATCGCGATGGTAATAGTATCAGTTGTACGGTCGCCGTCAGTTCCCAGCTCGGCAATTGCCGTTGCAACATAGTCTCCTGGTGTGGCGATTGTTATGGCAGGCGTAAACGTCACCTGTGTTATCGCTCCACTTGCAAGACTTGCAATGGTTGCAGTAAGGTCAACTGCAGGCGCACTGTTGATGCGGAATCGGACAGGAACCGACACCAGATCTGCGCTGCCGTTATTCGTGAAGGTTGCCTTTGCGGAGAACGCCACGCCGGCTTTCTTCGCGAGTCCTGCCACGGGATTATCAATCGAAATGGTTTGCATGTCCTGGGCAATTTGCGTCAGGAATGTTCCCTCGTCGGCGCCAATATCAGGCGTGGAAGCATTGCGGACATCACCATCGATATCCGTACCTGCAATGGGTGTACCTCCTGATTCAACCGGAGTTCGTGTGGTCGTGCTGACGTGAAGGTTGGTTGCGCTGATGAAACGTGGATTCCCCTGCCTGCTTGAACCATCCTGGCCTGTGGCCACATTCCACGATCCTGCTCCCAACAGCGCAGTGTAGTTTACTGTGTCCACTGCCCCAACCTTACCGGTGAGTTGAGCCGCAAACAACACGTTGTTATTTGAGGTAAGGATGGATGTCCCCGCCGTGGATCCCTTGAAAATTGCAATTGACCGGCCGGTCGTTCCATCCGAGCGATTATTGAAGAACACATTATTCTTCACGTTGCACGCAGACGCATCCAGTTGGAATGCGGCGCTGTAGGTGTTGGTCACGGTTGACCCGCTCAGGTACACGCTGTTATAATAGACCGAATCACCCGCTCCATTACTTACGTAGATACCCTGAACACTTGCTCCCGTGCTTGTGCTTAATGTCCTCACATCCCAGATCATATTATTGAATATGCTGTTGGAAGATGTGGTTCCCGGAGCGTCACCAAGAACAGATATGGCGGCCACCCGGTACGCATTCGATCCCGTTCCGACGTTTGCAATATTACTGATCTTGTTGTTGTACACTTTGCTGTGCAAAGCGCCCTGGAGCGACACACCGAATGCATCGCCTTGACCGGCGTACGTCGGAGGGCCGTAGTTGATTCCGTTTATGACATTGCCATGGATGCTGGCATTGTCAACATTTTGCATGTCAATACCGGATCTAAACACAAGAGAACCCAGCACGTTACCGATTGTGCAGTTACGAATCGTTATGTTTGAATCACGGAAACTCCCCGCCGCACCCGCATGAAGGAGGCCGCCGAAGCCGCGCGACATCTGAACATTGTCAAACACAACATTCGCATTGTAACTCCCAAATATAGTTTCCATGTTGATGCAATATGCAGTCCCAACCAGGGGGTTGTAATATCCCTTCACTTTCAGGTTTTGGACGGTAATGTTCTTTACGTCCACCATATTAAGAGCTACCCTTGAAACCGTGCTTGTGCTATCCACTTCGATTGTCCAGTCAAGGGAATTCGGACTGAGTGTATTGGATCCCTCGATGACAATGTTCGAAGAATTGACAATCGAAAGACCGTAGGCGTCAGCACTGGCCCCTGTAACAAGTACCCGGGGCGAAACTCCGGATGCTGGCTTGATCGTGACAATCTGGGAGGCCGTGGCGTATGAGACATTCTCGATCAAAAGAGGTGGCTCGGAGTAGTTGGCATTCGTCAGAGAGAACGTAATCGGGCCCGCGACGTCGTTTCTACTGAGCGTGTCGACTGCAGCCTTGAACGTTGCAAGGTTTCCACCAGTGCCCACCGTGTATACGCCGGAAAGATTATTCGGGACATAGAACACAACGCTCAATGTATCATTCGATGGAACCGCGTCGGCGTTCTCTGAAATTGCACGAGCTGTATACGCACCGGTGGTAACCGGGATGGTAAAGGAAGAGAATGTCACCTCTGATTCCTGTTCCACACCAAGGGGTCCGGTAAGAGTGGACGTTGTGTTATACACAATGCTGCCACTCGGATTGAGAATCTGGAACCTGACGGGAATACCCGATTGTGAGGCACTGCCGGCATTGAAGAACTTCGCTTTGGGGCTGAATGCAGCATTCTGTTTGCTATGAACGAAAGGATCCACGATAGCCGAAGGACGGATATCGTTGTTCGGCGGAGGCGGTGTCAAGGCGCCATAAAACGCCGCGATAGTCCCTGAAGCTCCTGCTGTCCATCCCGATGCAGAATCACCGTATGTCACAAAGTGCATATGATTGATAGTCTGTCCGGTTCCGTTTCTGTATACGGAATCCCATGTGGCACCTTTATCACCACTATGCCAAATAGCACCAGCTTGATTCATCCATGCGTCGCGAACACCAGCGGTTGAAATACCATAGACGGCGCCGGTACCGGCGAATACAGAAGTCCAGTTTGCGCCACCATCTGTCGTTCTGTAGACTCCTCCACTGTTTCCACCTACAAGTCCAAGTGAAGCATTAAAGAAGGCAATTCCTTCGTTAAAGGTGGAAGTTCCGGGAACAATACTCGAGGCCCATGTTGTTCCTCCGTTGGTCGTTCGATAGACTCTCGGCGGTGAACTGTTTGAAGTGAACCACATAGTGTTTGCATCAAGTGCTGCAAACCCGTTGTTCGAGCCGGCTTCAGTCCCGGCTTGTGTTGGGGCGTTTGTAAGATCACGCACCCAGGTTACACCCGCGTCCGTCGTCCTGACGACAGTCCACTTACCACCCACAGGATCTCCGAGAGCAATGCCGTTGTTGGCATCAAACATATGAAGGGCATCGATGAAAGCGCCTGCGCCTGTCTGGGTATATACCGTTGTCCAGGTTGCTCCTCCATCAAGCGTGCGAAATATCCTTGTCGTCGTACCGACGGTGCTTGTCGCCAGGGCAAAGTTTGCATCGAGTGCTGTAACTGCATAGATGTCCCCGGTAAGGCCGGTGCCGGTAGCCGATGTCCATGTTGTCCCGTCCGTTGTGCGAACCACATTCGGTCCGGCAGCTCCCATCCACGCAACAGTCTGACTGACGGCCTTCGCGCTGTATATCGTTGTAGTGATGCCCGACGTTTGTTGTGACCAACCCAGAGTGATTGCTGAGTTGGAATTAGGCGAGTACCCGGGGGGGAGAGGTGGTCCTTGTTTGTGAACATTAAGCTTGGCAAGAGCAATGGAACTCGCCATGCTGATGAGAACAACAATCGTAAGAACTAATCGCGATGTTTTCATGTCTCAACTACCTCCGTTAAGTGAATGGTATGAACAGAAACGGGTTTAGGTACACCTGCCCCCGTTGCGCACGAGGGCAGGCAGAACTGATACTACTTCAACATCATTAACTTGCGTATGTCATTGAACGTCTTGCCGTTGTTGCCGACTGCGGACAACTGGAGGAAGTACACGCCGCTCGAAAGCTGCTGACCACTGTTGCCCATGCCGTTCCATTCTGCTGCATGATACCCGGCAGGTTGATTGTCACTCACAAGCGTACGGACACGTTGGCCGATGACATTGTAAATCTCCATCGTCACCCTGCTGTCCACCGGCAATGCGTACGTGATGCTCGTCGTCGGGTTGAACGGGTTCGGATAGTTCTGCGACAGAGCGAATTCCTTCGGCAACTGTCCATCACCAACCAACTTCACCGAGAATTTGTTCACATTGCTGTTGGTGATCTTCATGCTGCCTTCACCGCCCATGCCCTTTGAACGGAATGCTCTCCCCTCAACGCCATCCGCCAATTCATAGGATGCTGTGCCTCTGTTGACATTCCACGTGATTGTCAACGGGTAGGCATCTGATTGAATTGAGACGGCAAACTCTGTCGCGCCCGACACCTGCGCAGCATGCGTCTGTACCATTGAGCCGCCATCGGCTGTTTCAAAGCGTGCATCAAACGCACCAACCGGAGGAGCAGGCGGCATCACATACATCGCCACCGGAATGGCATCGTTTGCATCGGCGCCGAAGTACAACGTTTGCGAACCACCCCTGCTATCGGTGATGGTCAGACTGTTGAGAACATCTGCAACCTCAACTCCTGATGTCTGGCCCTCAATCGGCTTGGCAACGAGCGGATTGGCAAGCACGAACTTGCCAGTCCCTGTTGACTTCACCCAGTAGCCTTTACCCGGGACCAACTGTGTCACCGCAATGTAACCAGCCGTGTAGCCAAACCAATTGGATGACCGCAATCCCGGCGGCACGCTGACAATCGTGTTCGTGTCAACCGTGTTGCTGATTGATCCAACGATATTCCAGCCGCTAACAACACTGACAGAGTCACGTGTGCGTAGCGTGCCCGTGATCGGGGCTGAAATTGCGCCGGGGAACTTCTCCCAGTATCCTTTGCCGTTGGCCAGCCTGAATCTCTGCACATAGCCGGCGGCGAACTCGAATGCATACGCATTGAGCGAGGTCGGATACATCTGTCGTACCGAGTCACCGGGAACCGGGTTTGTAACGGGATTGGAGATCAAGTTCCAGCCACTGGCAATGGAAACGTTGAGGTTGACACTTGACCCTCCGGAAAGAGGATGTGCTGCATCAGATGCGGTCCAGCGTGAGAAGTCGTTGACACCGCTCAACTGAATTTGGTTGGAAGCCGCGGTCACTGTGCCACCCTGGGCAATCCAAATAATACCAAGATTCGTCGACTTCCATAGTTGGAACGTCGCTTCATTCTGTCCGGCAAGCTCGGTATCGTCATAGAAGTACCGCACGATGGCATTCAGACCAGTGTTCGTCGTGGGGGCGATATCGAAATATCTCAGTATGGAGGAGCTTGACCCGCCAACAGATGCAACACCTGTAACACGCGTAACCACGGTTGAACCCGGGGCGGTAGCAGATGTGTTCATCTCAAGTCCGATGCCGCCGAACGTCTCAAGCGATGAGGCTGCAACGTTGCGCGTTGTCAGGATCGTACCGACAACAGTCTTCCCTGTATTCTCAGCAAGCGTTCCGTTGAGCGTCATCTTGAAGGGCGAACTGATATTAACTGGTTGCTGAAGCGTAAGCGTCTGTCCCGCACCCACAGTCATATCGGCAAATGTTCCGGCAGCAGTTCCGCCAATAGTCTGGCTTGCCGAATCAATATTGACATTGTAACGGCATCCCACTAAAGGATGAAGCGCAAAACTCAGCAAGTCCAACGTGCCATTGTTGGTAATGCCGCCGCCGAAGAGATTGATGTTCGCGACAACTACACCTGCTGTTGATTCCTGTACACGAAGACTTGCTCCTGTTTCGATCGTGATACCACCGGTGAGAGTCGGGATGCCGCCTCCGATACTTCCAACGGTAAGCACGTTAGTGTTTGTTGCCGTGCCGATCCAGAACGTGCTGCTCTGCTTCACAGTAAGACTGCGAATGGTCATGGTCGACGTGGTGACATTCATTGACGTCGATACAGTTTTCGCTAATGAGCCATCACCGATTTCGAGGTTGGCGAGACGATGACCTGCCCCGATGGTAATCGTATCAGCTGTCGCACCTGTCAGCTTCACCGTGCCTTCGTTCATGTTCAGACCGGCGTTGCCGTTCGCCGTCGAATTGCTCGATGACGTGGTGATGTTGTGTTTCACTATCAGCGTTGCAGAAGCATTCCCGTTTGATGTGAGCTGTGGACGGCCACCACGATCTCCACTACCTCCTCCGCTTCCACCGGAAAGCGAGAGGTTGCCATTCACGGTGAGCTGTGATGCACCACTGGAAGCAAACCGAAGAACGGGTCCGGAATTCGAAGCCGTTCCTGTGCCCGTCATTGTCAGGTTGTTGCACTGAGCATTGGCAACGTCAATTGTTACCACAGAGTCGAGCGTTGTAAAGGTGACGTTATCCGATGCACCCGGTACAATGTTATTCGACCACGTCGCCGAGTTGCTCCAGTTTCCTGTTCTCACAGCTTCAAACCCGCTCACAATGTTGACTGCGGGTTGTGGAGCAATATTGGCAAACGAACCAGCAGCGATGCGTGTCTGTGTTGCCCACGTTGAGAGGCCCAATGAGGCTGGCGTTGTGAGGTTGGAAACGCGGACGATGCCTGTGTTCGTGTTTGTGACTGCAGCACCGGTCACCGTGATAACATACGGGTCAGCCAATCCACCAGTGCCTGTAACCGCCGAAGCAGCAGCGCCAAATCCTACTCCGCCGATCGTGTACGATGTTCCGTTCCACGTCCATGTGGATGGAATTGTTACGCTGACAGCTTCAAGTGTATTGGTTCCGTTGCCGGTAATCGTCAATGTCTCGGCAACCGCAGAGACTCCGCTGAACCGGAAGGATGGAACAATCGCCGCCGTGCCACTGCCATCTCCGCCGGCGATGCCCATATCGGTATCTTTGCGGGGCTTCAGACGGATGTAGGTGTTATTGTATGAGAGAATTCCAATTGCATCAATCGGTGTTGCAATGATGGTCCTGGAAACGAGATTGTTTGCGCCCGCATTACTCTCTACGCGTACGGTAAATGTATCAAGATCTGCTTCTGCATACGGATAGTTTGTTGCTGCAACGAAAGTCCCGGTAGTGGTCGTAGTGACTCCCACAATTTTCACCAATCTTCCTTCATTCAAATTCTGTGGACTATGCGTGATGGGAAGAGTGATGGTGACTGGAGTAAGAGCGGATGTTCCCAGTGAGGTATCAACAAATGCAAAGTTCGGATCCTGAAGTTCAAACGCATTGGCAAATGGAACGAGCGAACCCTGAACCTTCACATTGCGCCCTTCACTGAGCTGTGTTATACCGCCCGATTTGAATATCTGCATGCCGGCATTTGATGCATCCTGGATAAAACCCTGGCCGTTGGAATAGAGATTCGTGTTGACGTTCAATGTTCCATTGAGACGGGCGCCGTAGCCATTGACGGCTGCGGTCGTGTAGGCCTTGATCGATGCGATAGGTGCATCGCCAACGAAGTAACCTCCGGGCGTTGCACTCGTAGTCGAATAACCGGAACCATTGTCTATCGCAGAAACCCAGTATTCAACAAGATTACCTGCTGCGGTGTGTTTACTTGCAGGGATGACAGCAACGTATTGGGGAGCTACGGCAAGCGTCATTGAAATTGATGAATCGACAGTGCCACTATTCACCTTGATGTTGAGCTTTACTCCCGACACGGTTCCATCAATATCGGAGACGTTCACCTTGATTGTATCGACACCACCTACTTCACCAATAAAGAACGACCGGGAAATGCTGCCTATGATCGGAGCAATGTTCCCAAGAACAGGAGGTGTTTCGAGAGGTGAAGCAGTGTTCTGTGGATTTGGCAAAGGGCCGTGAACCACAAAATCAGATGCGTTTTGATTTATGTCCCAGCCATTTCCCTTTAGGGAATCGGCCCCACCAAACCCCATTGAATCCGGATAAGTAGAATTATTCTTTGCCTTACGCTCGGCGCTGGTGGTGTTGGTTAGTGCTGTTCCGGTAGGCCCGGTTCCTTCAAAGCCATTCGGCGTGGTACCATAACCAACGAAATCAATAACAGATGGATCAGTGGAGGGGTTTGTACCAGACAATGCCGTAATAGTGTTTACAAGTGCAACCTTTCCGTTGGTTCCAGACATTGCAATTACGCCAGTCGCGTCTGGAATTGGAAGTGGGGTAGTTCCTCCCGTACCCTGTGCTTGTTGAACGAGATAGAAACCATTGGCCGGAATGACTCCGGTAAGCGAAGTGACCGCCCAAGACGATCCCGTCCCGGAGGCGTATTGTACAGACCAACCGGTCATGTCAATAACGTGGCCGGTGGGATTGTAAAGTTCGATAAAGTCGTTGGTCCACGTAGAACCGCCGTTACCGCCGCCGCCATACACTTCACTGATTCTGACGTCGGATGCAATCTGCGCGGATGCGCGTTGAGGTGCGTGCAAAAGAGCAACCAGTAAACACAGCAATGCCGTGACTCGTACCATGGAATTCATGGGGGACTCCTCCTTGATGTAATAGGTGGAACATGAGAGATGAAGAAACTAAACTGTATTTGGCTGTTTGACTAACGTGAATTGGAGCCTGACCAGGAGGAGAAGAGTCATTGCGATCCCGACAACGTCGGGAGAAGCAATCCCACTTTTCTTCCCGGCCGAATCAGATTGCTTCGTCGCTGCGCTCCTCGCAATGACAAGCATGTACTTTTTGAACGGCCTCCAATTTACAAAGATAAAAATACAGGTAAGTATAAGACCTGAGCGTAAAAAGAAAATAACCGAACCGTTAATGTAATGTAATCATTTTTTGGACTTCTTGCTTTCCGTTCACGATCATCCTCACAAGGTATGCGCCGGAGGCGAACCGCGATGCATCGAACATAACACAATCGAACGTTGACGCCGGCGTACACACGCACTCGCACACCCTTTCCGGGGTGCGCTCCTCGTTCAGGAGCGTGGCCACGCGTTGGCCGAGCATATTATACAACTCCACCAGAACGTGCGCCGGAGCGGCCAAACTGAATGGAAAATATACCACCGCCTTTGACGGGTTCGGAAACACCGGGAGAGATTTTACCGCCTGGGGAACAACGGGAGGCGGTGGTGGTGGTGGTGTTCCCCCCCCATTCCTCGTTTGCAGGATGACGCCATTTTCTCCCGCCACCCAGCCGATGTCCGGTGTTGAAAAATACACAACACGCATGGTTGTTCTTGATATCGAGGAGAGCTTATCCCAGTTCTCTCCACCATCCGTTGTTCGCAGCACCACGCCATCAATACCTGAAACATATCCTCTGAGTGTATCAAGAAAGAACACGGAGTAGAACGTTGAACGCACCTGCCCGGCTCTCTGGTTCACCCACGTAACGCCGCCATCGGTTGTCTTGAAAATTCTGCCTACAGTACCAACAACCCACCCGATGTCGCGGGTGACAAATGAAGTGGAAAATAACGGACCGGATGACATGTTGTTGGGCAACTCCCACGAGTCTCCACCATTTGTCGTACGGAACACCCATCCATTGGAAGCGGTCGCCCAACCGTGGAGGTCGTCAACAAAGTCCACGGCGCTGAATCCTATGGTGGTATCAACAACAGGAGGAAGTGTGGGAAAAAGCCAGTTCACGCCGTTGTCCGTCGTGCGGATGATGGTGCCTCTGTTGCCAACAGCAACCACGAGGCCCTGCAACGAACGCACACCATTCAACGATTGAAACACGGGACTTTGCACCACGCTCCAGCTCGCTCCGGCAGTAGCAGTTCTCACGATGGCGCCCGAATCACCCACCGCCCACCCGACGCTTGAGCTTTCAAAGGAGAGACCGTTAAGCCATTTGCGTGTTCCACTGGCGACAGTATCCCATGACGTCCCGCTTGAGTGTGTTACCAGGATTGCACCTTCCTGCCCAACCGCGAAAGCTGTCTGGGTGTCGATGGCTGCGAATGAAAGAATGTCCTTGCGTATGCCCCGCGACTTGAGCACCCAGCCGTTGATACCTGTTGCAGTGGACGCAATCCCTCCACGGTCTCCCGCATACCAACCCACAAGATTGTTCAGGAACGCGACACTGCGAAGAGGAAAGGCCGTGACGACAATTGGAGCATTCCAGTTCACGCCTCCATCCGTGGTTTTGATGAGGATGCCGCCCGACGAGGTGCCTCCGGCAATTGCGCCATTCAACGGATCCGTAAACGAAATTGAAAACAACGATGCTATCGTATTGCCGGCTTGAGTAGTCCAGCCCGCTCCTCCCCCTCCTCCGTTCACCGTTTTGAGAATAGTGCCGAGCTCTCCGGTACACCATCCGAGAGAATCATTCCGGAAGAACACCCGGTACAGATCACGGGTATTTTGATTCGAGAGAAATTGCCAGGAGGCGCCCCTATTGGTGCTCTTGAGAATAACGCCGTCATTTCCGCACGCCCATGCTGTACCATTTGGACGGGTGAAGACACCGTGGAGAGTCTGCGGCAAGGTACCCGTTTGTTGCAGCGCCCAGTTGACGCCTTGATCGGCAGTGGCGTATATCCTTCCGGAGTCCCCGACAGCCACGCCATCCAGCGTGGAAAAAAAGCTGACACCCCGCAGGCCGATGGAGCCGTTGTTCAACTTCCTGCGCGACCAGTTCGATCCACCGTCGGTCGACCTCAACACAATCCCCGAGTCGCCAACAACGACAAACACCGAAGGCTCAGGGGAAGCAATGGAGCGAAGCACGCCGCCAAAATCCGCAACGCGATGGTCCACCTGCCAGGAAGCGCCGAAATTCGATGTGCGCAGTACGGTCCCCACTTCACCAACAGCAAGAACTGACTGGGCATCCACCGGCTTCACATCGTACAGGGCATTCCCTTGCGGGAGCGCGTTTTGCCAGGTCCAGTTGCCGTTACCTTCCAGCGAATGACTCATCGCCGATCGAGGTATAAGGGAGAGCAACATAGAGACACCGACGATCCAGGAACAAGTCACGATCTTCAAATCACCTCTGACTGCTTTGTCGAAACGAGTGATCACTTTAATGATCTAACCGCAGAGAACGCGGAGAACGCAAAGAAAACAAATCCAACAACCTTAAATCTTTCTCCGCGTTACTCTGCGATCTCAGCGGTTCATTCTTTCAATTGGCTCTCCACCAAACCGCAGAGAACGCCGAGGGCGCAAAGAAACAAATCCCCCAAAAAAGCACTTACATCTTTCTCCGTGTGCTCTGCGATCTCAGCGGTTCAGTTCTTTCAGTTGACTTCTCTCCGCCGGACGCGGAGAACACAGAGAACATATCTGATGTTGACAGTCTGCGGTCTGTTTTTCCTGCTCTAATTTTTCTGTGTGTTCTCCGTGGTGAAGCTTTTCAACGGAACTACTTTCGTTCAATCAACAACACGGAGACTTTCAACTTCCAAGATTATCTGTTTTTTCCTCTGCGATCCCTGTGTTCTCTGTGGTTAAGTTCTTTACCCGGAGCTATTTTCTTTCAATCAGGATAAAGTTGACGCCTTCAACAATGTCGCCATCGGTTTTTGCTTCAATGGTCACCGGCCGCGTCAACTGTCTGCCTTGGAGACGCAATGATGCAAGTTGAAGCCCATCCAGCGAAACGGTGTACTTTCCCGGAGGGACGCCAATCACTTCAAAATCACCGGTGGAGAATGTCTCCACTTTTTTCTCATACCGTGGACGACCGACTCGCACCAACTCTTCGTCACTGACATCTTCACGAAGCGTGACCTTCACGAACTCAACCCCCTCTTGAAGAGTTGGCCCCTTCAGGTGCAGTACTGTTCCTCTCAGTGACCCGCCAGCGATAACGGGAATGGAGATATAGGTGGATGTTCCCGGAGCCGAATTAGCCTCCACCACCCTGTAGCGGGGAATCCAGAGAGGATTTTCAAGATCGATTTGCGGCAGTTCAACCACGTAGTTCTGGTACGGGATTGCCCGCGGAATCACCCACCCGATCTCGGGCAATTGTGTCAGCCTGAACCCGCCAACACCGATCGTCGAGGCGCGCAAGCGGGCCGAGGAAATGATGGGCTCCCCGGCATCACGAATACCATTCAAATTGGCGTCAATAAACGGCGCTATCAGCATGGTGCCATATCCTGCTCGTGAAGGATTGCTTTCAAAGAAGAACTCACCCAATTCCGGCACCGCCCCAACTGAACCACTCACACTCTGATCGAAGAGCAGGTTGTCGCCGCCGCGTGTCACACCCGCCGTAACACGTGTAAAGGGCGAGATCCACTGCAAGCGGAAGCGGGCAAAGGTGCTCTGGATTGCAAAATTCCTGTCGTATTCAAATTCAAGCAGAAGGTTCGATACGGGTTGAATAAGAACACCGACGCGAAAGTTCCGGAACGATCCCTCGATGTGATTAAACGGCGCGGCCAGCGTAACAAAGAGATTTGCCGGCAAGCGTACCCGAAGCGATGGTTCCGTTTCATGGAACACCAGGTTTGTCTCGTCGAGATTATCGTACGGATGAATCCAACCGTATTGCGTGGCTATCCTGGGAGAAAAGACGCCAATGAAAGCGCTGAGTCCGATCCGCGCTTTCCGTTCGCGGGCAGGTGAAAGAATCGTTTGTGTGCCGGAAAGATCAAATGCAAAACGCATCCCATCGGGAGAGAAGGGCACCACAACGTGTCCCGTAATCTCGTTGATTGCATTACGTGGGTTGAAGAGCCGGACACTGCGATAGTCGGTATAGGAAAACCCCGCGCTTACCAATGACGGGAGCGTGAGATCAAGCGTACCGCGCAGGAATGCGTTCGGCGAAAGAAGCGCCTCGCCGATCAAGTGGTCGGCCAACCGGGCTGTCACATTGAAATCGGGGAACACTTTTGTCGGAAGGTTGTCATAACCGTAATACTCCATCCGCACTCCGGCAGTGACGCGCGAAGTGACGCCCCACTGGGATGACAGTTCTCCATGCCAGGGATCGCCCACGTCGCGCAAACGGCCCACCACAACATCATAATCAATTTCTCCCGGCGGAACGAGGCTGGCCGGAATGGCAATTCTGCGCGTCGACCCGAATGTTTCACCCCAGTCGCCGAATTCCAGGATGTCGATATAATTCACGCCATACGTGAGAGCGGAGTTCAAGTTGTATCTGCCGCTTGCACTATGGTCGACCGCTGAAAGCCTTGAGCTCTCGAACATATAGACGCCGCGGCTCGTGACCGCCTGTCCGCTCAGGGTTTCGTCAGCAAAAAAGATTCTCGGATTCGCCGGATGGTTTGTCAGTTGGACGCCATAGATCTCGCGTGACAACAACCCTGACGTCACGAAGTCACCGACGACATACTGCTTGAAGAGGGGCGCTTTGACGGGAACATATCTCCAGTGAAGTCTCGTTTGAGTGATATCAACGCCGCTGGAGAGATTCCCGATAAACCGCGCTTCCGCGTCCCCGCCAATCAACATGCCGGTGATGCGCGTAGAGAATGAACGTGATGGAATGACCGCAGAGGAAAGCGTCTGCCGGAAAGAGTAATCGAGTTGGCCGCCGTTGATCCATGAAAACGTCCGTTCGAATGTTGCCTCAGGCTTTAACCGGAGAGGCCGCCCGGCAAGCTCATCCTCAAGGCGCTTGATCTTGCTATTGAGGAACACCGGAAGGGCCACCTGTGTTGCCAATGACGCCTTCAAGGTGCGTGGGTTGTACTGTATGGCCAACCCAAACAACGGGTCGAACAGTTCGATCCGGAGATAAACAATATCGGCGCGGAGCGTCACGTCGTCCGGCAAAAGCGACATACTGCGATTGCCCACCCTTGCCTTCATGGCCCTGGTGTCGATCACATAGGATGTGTCCGGCGTGATAAAGAAGCCCGAGAGTATTCCTTCGGTGGGCGCATAGTCGTTCTTGATTCTCAGAAAATCAAATACGCCGCGCACCGAAAGATAGACCTTGTTCTCGCGCTGCAAGCTGACCACCTCTGCACGGCCGTCACGCTTGAGATCGAATTCAATGGGAACAAGTTCTTCAGGGGGTGAAGAAGGTACAGGTTGTTGGCTACTCGCAGTGCTGAACAGGGGACACATCAAGATCATCGCGCGAAATATCAGATGATATCGTACTCTGTGTCTGTGCATTCGCTTTCTTTGGACATGTATGAATCTGAGTCGATGAAATTACACAATAATGGGGGCACACCAACGCTACGGTACTGTCACGGGTATTCGTTGGCGGAACGGCTCACTGGAAATTCTGTATTGCGCGGCCACAGACGGATGAACGTTGTCGATTATCAGTTCGACGGAATATGGCCCCTCATACACAGAGGGAAGAGTATCAAGAACAGAATAGGACATCTCTTTGTATGCAACAACCCTGTAGTCCTTCATCCGTATAACCTTCCCCGAAGAACTCAGCAGCTTGTAGTTGATTCTCCCCCAAAACGCCGCGTTCCCCGCGCGCCGCAGATCCACACGAAGCCTCAAATATCCATCGTCCATGGAGGCCCGCGCTTGCTTGACCACAACACTCGAGGAAACAACACCGGTCCGGAAGTGATACGGCACCGTTGTCTGGCTGACAAGTTCCATCATCAGCTTCGTTTGGTTGTTCCTGGTAACGGCGAGACGGGCGTTCTTTGGTTTCGAACTCACAACAACCCTTGCCCAGTATTCGCCACTCGCCAATCCTGGAGGGGGCGTGCCAAACACCCGGATCACCTGCGCCCCTTGCGCACCAAGAGTGAAGCGCTGGGGATATACCCGGAGCCATTTCGAAGCAGTGAGATCACCAATGCCTGCTGTGTCTGATCGAGACATGGAAACCTTGCCGCTATCGAATGCGACAGGGTATCCATGGCCAAATGAAACCCAGACCTCAATGATGCTGTCTGTTGGATTGGAGATGGTCAACGGGGCTGAACGGTTGGGAGACACGACAAAAATCTCCGTTGGATACACCGAAATGCCTGCGTCACTGTATGCAATTCCAAAAAGAACAAAGGCGGCAATAACCACATGCCGCCGTTGTCCAAACATTGTGTGTCTGACGAAGTTCAAAAACTGATTGGTTGATGCCTTCTTCAATGTTGAATTACCCTCACATTTCTCCATGGACACTAGACAAAGAAGGGATTGCACCATTCGTGGCAGATGCAACCCCTCCTTATGGAAAAGGACAACTTCACTACAGGCGTCTCTACAAGACGTGAATTACAGACCTGTGTATGCTGCTGTCAGTACGAACTGGGCGCTGTAGCTACCATCTGCACCGAGAGGTACTGCAAGAATTCCGCCGAGCTGCACTGTTGCGGTTCCACCGATCAAGGTGATGGAATTCTCAACGCGTGCATCGATCGGATTGTAAGCGCTGCCTGCTCCATAGGCAAACGCTGACCAGCCCGCTGACTGTGTGTTCACTGTGTAAGGAACACGTGCACCAGTCAATGACGTGAAGTATGGAGGAAGAGCGAACGTGATTGCCACGTTGGCGCCTGACTGACCTGCGAGATCCCATTCAACCGGAAGTACAACTGTCTGACCGTTCACATCTGCCGGAGAGATGGTGCCATCCGAGAGAATCGTGTAGGTTGTTCCGGGAGCAAGATCACCGAAATCACCCGGAACTGCTACCGGGATTGCAAGTGCAGTACCAACTGTGAAGACAGCATCCACAGCAGCCGAACCACCGCTCTGTGAGAGCGCCATCGATGACACCAGTACGGTGACGACGATAAGAGAAAGTAGGGTTTTCATAGCGACTTAACCTTTTATTATGTTAGTGGATTGTGAGTATGTGATTATTATTTCGTGATACAAACTAACTTTGAATCAGGGGATCGTCATTATGGAGCACGATCTGTTTCCATGGTAGCCCCCCATTATTGTTCATTACTTGAGCAAGAGCATCTTGCCAACCGAACGGGGAATTGCCGCACCACTTTCAAGATCCTGCCCTGTTACTATGTAGAAATACACACCCGAAGAAAGTCTACCTGCATCAAAGCTCAAAGACTGCAGACCATCCGGTAATTCCTCATTATTCAAGATCGTGGCAACTTCCTGACCGAGCACGTTGTACACTGTCAGATTCACCTGAGCTGCCGCTGTGAGGTGGAAATTGATGGTTGTTGTCGGGTTGAACGGATTCGGATAGTTCTGATACAACTTCAGTGCTACCGGTACCTCTTCGATACCTTCGGGGTTGCTGAAATCCGGATCCGAAAGTTCGGTCGCTTCCGTTCCAAGGTTCAACGGAACCATGGTAGTCGGTCGAGCCAAGGTGCTGATCAAGTATGATGGAAGCGGAGCAACACCAACCACGATCAGGTTCTTGTCCTTGTAGAATGAACCGGTATCCGGTGGGAATACCAGACTGTTGAGTGTGTCAAGTGGACCGACGCATGCACGGTTGATCAGGCGCAAAGCGTTGTAGCAACTGTCCAGGAACGACTGGGGAACGCTTGTCCAGTCCGTCATGACGGAGTCGATCTTCCTTGATGCCGCAACAAGTGACAGTCCGTTCAGTGGATTGCCAGACATGTTGATCAATGCATCACCAAACCCGGCCGGTGTCTTACCAAGCTGGCTTGATGCAATATTGAACTTCAACGCAACCAGTTCTCCAAAGAGCTGATTCTTGATGAATCGTGGGTAGAGACCACTCTGCTGACCACGGAGCGGGTGACGATGCAGATCACCTGGGTTGCGAGTGGAATCAAATCCGCGATTGTTCGCATCGTGGCGATAGAACGTCGTACCCAAACGGTTGAGAAGTGAAATCTGGATCTGGCTGCTGCCATAACCAAACGAGACGCGTGGTAATACTCTCGGCACCCATCGGGACAATCTCGCCCATGCGGTATCGCCTCTCATGCTTCGCGGATAGAAATTATTGAGAGCTCCGCGCTGAATAAGGTGTGAAATACCAAGTCGCATACCGCCAAGCGTATCGCTTTCTGTTGCACCGGGCCTGAAACCGCCCTGATATACAACTTCAAGCAACAAGTTTGCCCAGTTCGGGAATTGCGGAACTCGCGGATTCCTTACTGCCGGACGTTGGTAGTAGCTTCCAGCCCACTGTACGAGAGATTCAGGAGGAACAGTTGTGTACGCCGATGCACCGGGGACATAACTGAAACCTGTTACGTTCACGATGCCCGGTGAACAGCTCGGACCCGTGAAAGCAAACGACAGCGTGCCGTTGTGTGTAACGGGTGGTACCGGATCAAGCGGAGCAAAGGTGACATAGAACTTCAGTGTTCCACCTGATGGCGGTATTGTGCCACTGGTCGGAGTCACGCTATACGCAGGATCGCTTGGTGTAACGCCCGTAATAACCATCGGCGCTGCATCACCGTTTGTAATGACAATGCTATCCAACTTGCTGGTGCTGTCTACCACGGCGCCAAAGTTCAACGGATTTGGCGTTGAAGTAAAGCAAGGTGGAGGCGGAGGACATACAATGCCTGCACCGGTCACAGACACATTAGTTGGACTTGGTAAAGTAGCTGCATTATGCGTAAAGGAAACATTGCCATTATGTGCACCAAGAGTGGCTGCCGTGAATGTAACGTAGAACTTCATCGAACCGCCTGATGAAATAGTCTGCGGTGCAGAAGGCGATACCGAATACTGAGCAGGTGCGCTTATTGCTGTAATGTTCAGTGGAGCACCACCTGGATTCGACACGGTAACGCTATCAGTCTTGGCGGTCGGGCAAATCGTAACGTTACCGAAAGCCAAGCTTGATGGAGTCACAGCAAATTCTGCCGGACCGGGAGTGGTAGCTGTCGTGTAGATGGTGACAGTCACCGGGTCACCGGCATCCGTAACGTTTGCCGAGAAGGTGGTCAACATGTTCACGTCAACGTTTGCACCGAGGACCTGATCAAAGTACCTGAGCCTCGCAACAGCGAATTGCGTTGACATATTGTTAGGCCACGAAATGGTGTTGGTGACTGTTCCCGTCGTCAATTGAGCCTTGAGACGGAATGTATCCAACTGACCTGGGGCTAAGAACGGCCGGAAATCATGTGGCGATCCCTGATCATAGCACACGGGGCCGCTGGGGCCTGTCCGCGGTGAGATGAAGCGGGAATCGAACACGCCTCCTGGAGGTGGCGGCGGAAGGAATGTTTCTGCATGTGTGTTGAAAATGTCTGTTACAGCAATACAGTTGTTGGCAAGCGGATAAAGACCGAAGTACCCTGTACCTGCCGGCGTCACGCCATCGTTCACGGTCAACCCAAATTCAAACGCTGCGGGAGCCAACACGCCGGTACCGCTGACAGCGACTGTACCAGGTGACCCTGCTGCATTGTGTGTGAATGAGATGGTGCCCGCCTGCGGACCAGCCGATGACGGAGCAAAGGTGATATAGAACATCATTGAACCGGCAGGCGGAATATTCTGTGGCGCAGCCGGTAATACTGTGAACGCTGCATTGTTGGAGCCGGTCGCAGTGATATTCAACGCGGCCAAACCGGTGTTCGATACGACAACGCTATCGACCTTGGTGCTGCTCGTTCCAACGCTGCCAAAAGGAAGGACCGAGGGAGCCACGCCAAATACTGGCGCAACAATAGGAATTACCAGCCCATTCGAGTAGATGGTGATAGTAACGGGATCCCCGGCATCCGTAACGTTTGCCGAGGTGGTGGTCAACATATCCACGTTGACGTTCGCACCGAGCACCTGATCAAAGTACCGAAGTGTCAGTGGTGCCAGGAAACGGGCAGAGAGGCCAGCGGGCCACGAAACGGTGGTTGTAACCGTTCCGGTAGTCAACTGAGCCTTGACCCTGAAGGTATCCTTTTGCGCTCCAGAAACGAATGGCCTGAAGTCGTTTGGCGATCCCTGGTCATAGCACACGGGGCCACTGGGCCCTGTCCGCGGTGAGATCCAGCGAGCATCAAACACGCCCCCTGGAGGCGCCGGTGGAAGAAATGTTTCTGCGTGCGCATTGAAAACGTCTGCTGTATTAACGCAGACATCGGCGCCCGTATAGACACCGAAATAAGCGGTGGCTGCCGGAGTCACTCCATCGTTGACGGTCAGCGGCACTTCAAATGCCGGTTGAGCCATCACCTTCGAGAGCGACGCCAGCGAAACAAGCATGAGAAATACTGCAACAATTCTCAACTGTTTCATGGTTTGTACCTCCTGTGGGTGGTTGGTGTTGTTTGTGGTTTACTTTAGCAACATGAGTTTCTTGCAAACTTCGGATTCAGTCCTGCTGTACACACAGCATTTGCACTGTTCCCCAACAGTACAAACTTCCTTTACACAGAGAACCTGGGACATGCAATCATGGTAACAGAATTGGACAGAGTGAAACGAACGCCGGGGAGAAACAAGAATTCAAAACTTACTTACCTAACACTAGTATTGATTTGTTCATTGACAGGATTTGTGGAGATGTGCCATTGAAACTACACTACTTCGTCCCAAAGAACAACTGTAGCTACCACTTGATTTTTTCCCCGTACCAGCACGAGGATGCTGGAACCTACCGTAATAATTCACGAATGAATAGAACCGGACTTGAGTAAATTCCCCCAATTCTTGCTCACTTTATTGGTTCTTCAACTGGTGAATCACAACAGCACAAATATACAACGGGCACGTTACCACAGTATTTCATCAACATTAAGAAATCATTAGCAAGCAGACTTGTCATTGCTAGCCCTGCTTCCCAAGGCGAAGCAATCTTGCTTTTATCATATGGAGGGATTGCTTCGTCGCCGAACAACGCTCCTCGCAAAGACAGGTGATCCTTACTTAAGCAACATCAGCCACCTCATTGCGAGCCCGATTCCCAGGGCGAAGCAATCAAGATGAGATTGCTTCGTCGCTGAGAGACGCTTCTCGCAATGACAGGGTGACTTACTTCAGCAACATCAGCTTCCGGATCTCGCCGAACTTCTTGCCGCTGCCTTCCGCTGATAATTGCAGGAAGTACACGCCACTGCCAAGCTGCTGGCCTGACGTGCCCGTGCTGTTCCACTCAATAGCGTGGTAGCCGGCCGGCAAGACTTCATTGACCAGTGTCGCAACGCGCTGACCAAGCACGTTGTAGATCTCCATCGTCACCCTGCTGTCCACCGGCAACGCATACTTGATATTCGTCGTCGGGTTGAACGGGTTCGGATAGTTCTGTGACAGTGCAAATTCCTTCGGCAGTCCTCCCTCACCAAGCAGCTTCACTGAGAATTTGTTCACGCTGCTGTTCGTGATCTTCATGCTGCCTTCGCCCGTCATGTTCGACTGGCTGGCCCCTGCGCTTATTGCATAGGATGCATTGGCAACCTTCCATGTGATTGTCAGAGGATAGGCCTCCGATTGCACCGCAACTGCAAACTCCGCAGATGTTGACAACTCTGTACCGTGTGTCTGCACCATCGAACCACCATCAGCCGTTTCGAAGCGTGCATCAAAGGATCCGATTGGAGGAGCTGGCGGCATCACATACATCGCCACCGGAATTTGTTTCTGACCATCGGCGCCGAAGTACAACGTCTGTGAACCACCGTTGGCATCAGTAATCGTCAATGTGTTGAGAACATCTGAGAGTGTAGTTCCCGATCCTTGACCTGCCGGCCTGGCAAGCGGATTGGCAAGAACGAACTTGCCTGCTCCACTCGACTTCACCCAGTAGCCCTTGCCCGGAACCAACTGTGTGACTGCCGTGTAACCAGCCGTGTAACCAAACCAGTTGGAGACACGCAATCCGGGCGGTACACTGACGATCGTATTGGTATCGACCGTGTTGCTGATCGAGCCGACGAT
>JANNSJ010000034.1:0-30127 GCA_031402435.1 Bacteroidota bacterium
TCGGTTCGGTCTTATCCTTGTTCGGATCTCCGATTATGACCGCCTTGCCGCCGCCAAGGTTCAGTCCTGCAACCGCTGCTTTGTACGTCATGCCGCGCGAGAGACGCAGTACGTCGGTGAGCGCTTCCTGGTCGGTCTTATATGTCCACATGCGCGTGCCACCCAGAGCGGGACCGAGATTCGTATTGTGGATTGCGACGATTGCGCGCAAACCCGATTTCTTGTCCGAGCAATAGACCACCTGTTCATGCTCTCGCTTTTCCAGTTCCTCAAATAATGGCATGCGAAATTCCTAATGTTGTGAAGGTATCAATGTTACGCGTGGCCCTGTACCGGACGGGTGTGCATCCACAAGCACCGGTGTTCGAAAAACCTCCTGGATGTGTTGCTCTGTCAGGACCTCGGCAGGAGTGCCGACAGCAGCGATCGAACCGCACACCATCATTGCAATGCGGTCACTGTACGCGCCTGCAAGGTTGAGATCGTGGGAGACGGAAACTACGGTGAGGCCGGATTCCCGGTTCAGCTTTCTGATAATATCGAAGATCTCAATCTGATGTGCGATATCGAGGTGAGCGTTGGGCTCATCGAGCAACAGGATGCGCGGTTGTTGCGCGAGGGCCCGTGCAATGAATACTCGTTGTCGCTCACCGCCTGAGAGAGTGGTGATTGGCTGGTGGGCAAGATGAGCAACATCAGTGAGCGTGAGCATCTGCAATGCGATCTCCCGGTCATTCGGGTTTTCAAATGTCTTCCCTCTGCTGTGCGGAGCGCGTCCCATGAGTACGAGTTCCATTACTGTGAAGGGGAATTGCGGGCCGGTTTCCTGCGGCACAAACGCAATGCGTTTGGCAAGCTGGGGGCGGGAATACTTGCTGATCTCACGCCCGTCCAACAGGATGCGTCCAATCTGGGGAATGTATATACGGTCTAAAAGCCGGAGAAGGGTTGTTTTTCCTGAGCCGTTGGGTCCAACAAGAGCGAGGAATTCATCGGGCAAAATGTTTAATGAGACGTTACGTAGTGTGGGGACACCCGGAGTGTAGTTGAACGATACATTCTCAACCGCGAGTGCGTGCATGTGTTGAAATGAACCTCAGAGGTGATCTGCCTTTACAGTAGGAATTCTGTGCTCAATGTACGGAAATCCGTCGCGGAAGGCAACAACGGGTCAGTACTGTCAGCGCAGTTCTTCAGTGTCAGAGGATGCCAACCCAAGATACAGAACGATCGAACCAGTGACGAGATGAAGGATGTGTCCGGGAGAGTTCAGCGGCACAAGGCCGAGGAACAACTGGTCGACCGGCAGGTCCTCGAGATATGCCTGCACTATGCCCCCGATGAAGACGAGAAGCAACATTGGGCCGCAGATCTTTCCCCAGAGACGCGAGGAGGAGTGCTTCCTTGCAGCAAGGAGCCCGGTGATGCCGATGGCGAGATGGATCAGGTTGTGGATGGTATTAATCGCAACAAGATTGAAGAGGTACCGCGCTCCAACGCCCTCATGATGAATGGGATTGAGAAAATGAATCGGGAGAAAGCCGATAACGCCGAAGGACGTGTATGTGGCTCCGATCAGCTTCGCGCCAAACTGAATGAACGAGCCGGTTGAGATGACAGGGAAGGGAAGAGGACTGGCTGGTTGTGCAACCGGGAGCTTCTTCCATTCATAGCTCACGAACAACAGGAGAGGAGTGACAATCCACTCCATGAACATGAGAGGGATGACGATGCCCATGCCGGATATTGTATACGAAGTTGAGCTGAGGAACAATCCGATGATCTGCACGATCCCGATGGCGGCACTCAGCACCAATCCAAGCCTGAAGTTCCTCCAGAGAAATCTGCCGCTCAGGATAACGACAGCATTCCATCCGATGATTGCGGGCTGCCCTGAGAACACGCGTAGTTCCAGAGCAGTGATCGGCCATGGCCAGATCTGCGCGATGGTGTCAGCCTGTGCAAGCCAGAACATCGCGAGCGCGAGGTAGAGGTAGCCCCGGATCGCCAGCCACCCACGCCAGAACTTGCCGATGCTTTGGTCTGACGGGGACTGCAACGGCATTCCTGCATTCTGCTTGCGATACGCTATCGGCACCATGAACGGTCCGACGTAATAAAAGATCAGCCACACCAGCGTTGTCACGTAGTACATTCTGAATTGATTCCAGTGCGCCATGGTCGCAATCAGCAACACAGCGCAGAAGATAATCAGTCCGCCCATGCCGTTCTGCGTTTGCGACCAGTCGTTCATTTTGAGTACAAGGGCGTAATACGCAATGGCTCCGAGGTACGCTGCGCCGATGAGGATTGCCGAGCGGGGATGAGGCACCACCCATGCCCAATAGGCTTCGGTACTATCCGGGAAGAAGTAGAGCAATATCCCGAACGGCACAATCACACCGAGGATCCCGTAGAAGAGGAAGCGAAATTCTTTGTTGAGAGGAGTCATAGAGATTATGTCGATTGGTTCAGGATGTACGACAAGTACGTAAATGAGTCCGCAGTTGGATGTACTATGATTTTCTCAGCAGATACACGAACACAGGTGCACCGACTGCGGCAGTGATTGCTCCCACCGGAATCTCTGACGGTGCAAGCAGCGTGCGAGAAAGAATATCTGTGAGAATCAGAAAGCTCGCTCCAAGAAGGAACGATGCAGGCAGCAAGAGCCGGTGGTCCGGACCAAAGAGCATGCGACAGACATGAGGAATCAACAATCCTACAAAACCAATCACGCCGCTGACAGAAACGACAAGTCCGGTAATAAGTGAAGCGAGCAGGTATGAGTAGCGTTTCACGTTGCTTACCTCGACGCCGAGTTGTAGGGCGGTTTCATCTCCCGTGGAAATCAGGTTGAAGTTGCGGGCTTGCAAAAACAGGAGGAACGAAGCCACAAGCAGGATGGGAGAGACAACGAGCATGGCGTCCGTGTTGGCGCTGCTCAGGTTGCCCATCAGCCAGAGGAACGCGTTGCGCAGCTCTTGATTGAACACGGCGATAATCAGCAGGACGGCAGCATTGAAAAATGCCCCGATCATCACACCGCCCAAGAGAAGAGCATTCGTGTCGATCTGGCCCCGCCGATGAGCAATGCCGTACACGAGAAACATCACGGAAGCCGATCCGATAAAGGATGCGAGTGGAGTGGTGATCGCGCTCGCTCCAAGTGAGAGCCCAATCGCAATAATCGCCCCGACTGTTCCGCCGCTTGATATGCCGAGAATGTACGGCTCCGCAAGCGGGTTGCGTAGCAACGCCTGAAACGCCACGCCTGCAATCGAAAGTCCCGAACCGACAAGCAATGCTAACAAGATACGCGGTAATCTGAGGGAAAGGATAATCGTCCGTTCGGCAGCAGTGGCCGTATCGCCGCCCGTCAGGACTGCGAGTATGTGGGAAATGGGAATACTAACGCTCCCGATGGAGAGAGCCAGTATTGCCACGACAACAAGAAGGATGAACAACCCACCGCAGACGTAGAGTGTCCGTTTCAATGTAAGAGGCTGTCTACCGCCATGAAGAGTCAATGCTGATAGGGGGATTTGTGTGGTAGCCACTTTTCTGAGGTTTGTTGGGCAAGCCCACGAGCTTTTTTCTGCTTGGAGGCTCTAGCCCTTTGGTTTCTTCCCGCTGATCGCCTTCCACATTGCGCTCACGAGTTCTTTCGTCCCACTGCCGGTGGCTGAGGAAATCAGAAATGTCGGTACTTTGCCGAACGATATCTTCTTCAGAGACTTGAGAAGTTTCTCGTCAACAATATCCGTCTTCGTCAGTACAATGATCTTGGGTTTCTTCGGCAAGTCCTTGTTGAACAGCTTTAGCTCGTTCAACAGTACCTTGTAATCAGTTTTGGGGTTTTCGCTCGTTGCTTCGATGAGGAAGACAAGTACTTTTGTTCGTTCGATGTGTTTCAGAAACTGGATACCGAGTCCCTTGCCGATATGCGCCCCTTCGATGAGCCCGGGAATATCGGCAACCACAAAACTCTTTCCCATGTCAACGCGCACGATACCGAGGTTGGGCACGAGTGTTGTAAATGGGTAGTCGGCAATCTTTGGTTTCGCTGCAGAGATCACGGAAATGAGTGTGGACTTGCCCGCGTTGGGATACCCGACGAGTCCAACATCGGCGAGTAACTTCAGTTCGAGTTCAATTTCCCGTTCTTCACCTGGCACGCCTTGTTCGAATTGTCGCGGCGCCTGGTTTGTCGAAGTGGCGAACTCCCCGTTTCCCCGTCCACCGCGACCGCCTTTGGCAATCACCAACTCCTGACCATCCTCGAGCAGCTCTCCGAAGATTTCTTCCGTACCGAGATCGCGAATGAGTGTGCCTGTGGGTACTTCCAGTACGACATGCTCGCCGCTCTTGCCGGTTTTGTCGTATCCCAAACCATGCTCGCCACGCGGGGCTTGAACCTTCGTCTTGTAACGGAAGTCGAGCAGTGTGTTGAGCTGCCGGTTTGCGCGAATGATGACGTTGCCGCCGCGCCCGCCGTTGCCCCCGTTGGGCCCCCCTTTGGGAATGAACTTCTCACGCCTGAAACTGACGCACCCGACGCCGCCGTCGCCGGCCTTGACATGGATTGTCGCACTGTCGATGAATTTCATAATGAGTACCGATGCTGAATGAGATCGGTGAACTCGACGACATCCTGCACGAATGGGTCGACGCCGCTGGTTTGATAGAATGTTTGAAGATAGAGCGAAGCATCTTTCCATGTTGTCATGCTGTTGAGTGTCTCAATCACGACGTCATAGTAGGCTTTGTCCTTCTGGAAAATCGTCGTGATGAAACGCTCGCGCTGATCACTGTCTATTGCATCTCGCAAGTCAGGGAGAGGCGAGGTCGATGCCACTGCTTTTGAAGTCATGCCGCTGAATGTTAACGAGAGTGCAATGTTGCGACGGTCGGTTGAGAGTGAAGTAACGCTTTGCATTGGCTCTTCACTCCGCGGGGTCGGGGTTTCGACCATCTGTGGTGCAACGGGATCGAGCTCTTGTTGAATCTCCACGGTCTTCGTTTCTGCGGCTGCTTCAGGCACTCCTGATCTTTCTGGCCGGCCGCGAGAAACATCATGCCGAATGTCTGATTGCGAAGGTGGTTCTTTTGCAGGTGCTGTCTTTGGCCCGGCACCGCTGTACAGATCTTCGATAATCCCTGCAAGCTGTTCAATCGTCAGGCTCTCCAGGTTACGTATCCGGCAAATGCTCTCGATGTAGTCCTTCACAGCGCTCATTTTCTTGTCATCAAAAAATACCACCAGCGGCTTGAGAGGTATGGCCTTGCCGGCAATCTCTGACTGCAAAAGTAGATATTCGAAGACCGGCCGTGTGAGCAGGGCAAGTTCTTTTGGGTTGTGTCGTTGTACGACCTGATCATCAATCCTGGCAAGGAGCGTACGGAAGTCTCCTCTGCCAATCTCCTGCATCCCCTTTTGCCTCATGAAACTTTGTACAAGGCTGCTGTAGTACAAGTAGTCGGACAAGTACTCGCACCGGGTCTGCACTTCTGCAAGCGTTGCGCGTTCGCTCTTCTCGAACACAAACTGCACCAGCGTCCACTGGGGTCGGCAAAGATAGTTCTCGACGAAGTGTACGGCGTTCTCCAATGTGATCATGAACGCTTCCCGCGTGAAGATGTACTCCGGAGCCAATGTACGCGTGTAGAGTTTCGTCAGGTGCTGGACGACCGGCACGTTTGACGGAATGTTGGAGAAATGGCTTTCGTTCCTCAAGTCTTTCTGCAGCCACAGCATCACCTCACACTGTAGATAGAGCTTGATGCTTTTTGGCAGGTCGGCGGCAATCGCATCTTTCAGTGCAAGCGACTGTGCCGATCCGATGGCGCGTTCGGTGAGTTGTTGTATGATGACTGTTGTCTCGCGTTCTAACATGGCAATTGTCGTCCAGTGATTCATGCGGGATACTCCTACTGCGCGTGACCCCGATGGTTCGTTGTTATGCTGTCTATTTCGATCCCGTTTTCTTTAAGACAAGTTTGACGCGTTCGATCTCCTTCTTCGCGGCGGCTTTGAATGTTTCGTCGATGCCGGCACGATCGAGAATTTGCTGGTACATCGTCATGGATTGATCGAAGCGCCCCATCTTCTCATATGCCTGTCCGGCCATATACAGCGAGTTGGCCGTCCAATCCATCTTTCCCTTCTTCGTCACCAGGTAGGGGACTTTCAGGAAATCAAGGATTGCCTGCTGGTAATCCCCTTTGTTATAGTTCGCTTCGGCAATGTAGTACCTGATCTCGCCTTCGAGGTCGCTGCCGGCCTGATCCTGCAACGTTTGCAGGTGCAGCACAGACTGGTCATTGTAGCCAAGTCGCTGATAGAGTATACCGATCTTGATCTTCTTATCAAAGCTGTCATCGTTGTTCGGGTACAACTCCAAATATTTACGCGTAAATTGCAATGCGGCATCGAAGACACCGGCCGTCTCGTACGTTTCGATCAAGTTGCTCATTGCCAGGGGCAGAAGGGTGGGGTCTGCATCCGGGCTGTCGATGATCAGCTTGTAGTTACGGATCGACTCATCCCACTTCTCCACATTATAGTAGATGTTGCCGAGTGCAAGGTAGACACGCGGGATGACAGGCGATGCAGGATAGCCCTTCATCAACTGTTCATAGAGCTTGAGGGCATCCGGTTGTTTTTTCGTTGACTCAAGAACCTTCCCGGTCCAATACATTGCAAAGGGTGCCGAGGGAGTGTCGTCATACTTGTCCATAACACTGTCAAACGATTTGCGGGCGTTGACGTAGTCTTCCTTGCGATAAAAGTAGAGGCCCTTCTCAAGGTCGAATGCGGCAATATCGCTTTCAGCGTTCTTATGTTTCTTGAGGAAGGCCGCCTGATCCTTCTCCGCATTCACAAGATCGTCATTCCTGTATCGGGCAACGATGATCCGTGCCTCATAGCCTTGACGATCGGTGTCATTCGTTGCAGCCTGTGCAAGCAGAGTGTATTGTTTGATGGCATCAGGATACGCTCCGTTGTCGAAGAGAAGATTGGCGATGTCGCGAGATGCGCTGCCGTTCGGGGCAACGTTGCCTGCCTGGCGGAAGTATGATGTCGCAAGTTCTGTGTTGCCTTCGCTCTTTGCGATCAATCCGAGAGTGTTATATGCTGCTCCTGCAATATCATTCGAGCTTTGTCGTGTAAGGGCTCGGAAGAGGTAGGACCGAGCCTCCTTGTTATTGCCAGCGAGCTGGTATGTTCTCCCGATTGCGAGGAGCAACGATGCATCAACGTCCGTTTCCGCAAGCGGGTTGTCAGTGTGTTCGGCTATCAGTTCTGAGTACACAGCGATGGCCTCGTCGTACTTGCCGGTTGTCGTGTAGGCGTCTGCGAGTTTGGTTGTCGCCGCCGTTGCAAATGTTGTGTATCCAAACTCATCATGCAGCGCGCGATAGTATTCCGCCGCCCGGTCCGGAGCGCCATGTTGCACGAAAAGGTCGGCAACACGAGCTGTCACTTCAGCGCTATGCGGGCTGTTGGGGAATGTACGTATGTATGATATGCCTTCCTGCAATGCCGAGTCAGTAAGGCCAAGTGTCAGCAGGAGAGGGATTCTCCGGTAGGCAACTTCGGCAAGAGTTGGCGAATCGTTGAGCTCTTTCGCGATGGTTCGGTATGTCGAGAGAGCTCCCTGTATACTGTCTGACTGTTCCTGGAGCGCTCCAATACGCTGAAGCATCAAGTCCCGCCGTCGAAAATCCGGGAAGGCAGCAAGCGTTGTATCGTATGCGGTTCGGGCGGCTTGGAGTGCGGATGCTCTCAAAGTGAAGAGTGAGAAGGCTGCATCTTCACTGCGCGTTTCAGTTGGATACGCTTTCAGAAATGTCTGGTATGCCTCAATGGCCTGAGGAACATACTTCTTGTCCTTCCAGGAAAGGTACTCCAGCGCCCGCGCCCGATAATACAGCGCGTCGACAAAGCGTTCATCCTTCATACCACTGTTGATTGCGTTCGTGAACTGGGTAACAGCAGCCGGATAATTTTTCAGGTCATTAAAATAAATTTCTCCGAGTCGATAGGAGAGACCCACCTTATCCTTTTCGCTGAGCACATCACCCAACAGCAGCGCCAACTTCTCAACGCCGGCGTCTTTTTCCCTTACCTCAAATGCATCGATGATGCGTATCCGTTCCTCTGCTGTTGGACGGAATTCGGTCGACGGGAACCTGCTGAGCATCTCACGATACAATTGTGCGGCCCGCTCTGATTCCTTGAGTTCGTCATAGCATCGCGCAGCGCCTGCGTAGGCATCATCAATGAGGGGCGAGTGAGAGTAGCGGATCATGAACTGCTCATAAAAAGCCACTGCTTTGCGTGCGTCGTGCAACTCTTTCTCCGTCAGACGTGCAACTCTGAAGCCGATTTCGTCGGCAACCGGATCGGTGGGATGCTGATCGAGAAATGTCGTGTAATGCTGAACAGCCTGTGCGTAGTCCTTTCGCTCTTCGGTGTTCAGCGCCAGCCTTACGGATGCCTTTCTTTTGAGATTCTCTTCTGCGCCTGACTTCAAAATACGGTTGCATGCATCATTGGACTTTGCCCAGTTTTTTCCACGTGCGGCAGATGTAGCAATCCGCCACAATATGTTCTGTGCCTCCGCCGGTGAGGGAGCATACGCGATAGCTTTCTCGAAGTGTACCAGGGCGTTCCCTGCCTCACCGTTCGCCACATAACTCTCTCCAATTCCGGAGTTGGCTTCATAGACCAGCGAGGAGTCGGTCCCGCTCTTCTCACCGATCGCCCTTTTGAAGTTCTCAATAGCTTCTGCAAATTTGCCTGAGGCCGACAGAAGTTTACCCATGCTCAGGTAGGCTCCCTGAACGGCTGCCGACGCTTTGTGCCTGCTGATGATCTCCTGGTAATTCGATTGGGCTTGGGAGACCTGCCCCATCGCCTGGGAGATATTGCCGAGAACAAGCAAGGCTTGTGCCTTTGCGTCGGGAGAGGGATCGCCCTCAACAACACGCTTCAATTCATTTTGTGCCTGAACGAGGTTGCCCTCTTCGAAGTATATCTGTCCGAGCAATGTGCGCGCCGGGAGTGCGGCGTTGGAGTTTGCATATTCCTGCAATGTTGTGCGGAGTACTTTTCTTGCATCTTCGATCTGTCCGGCACGCTTGAAGTATGTGCTCGCTTTGAGCAATGCATCAGGAGCGATCTTGCTCTTTGTGTGGAATACCTTCACGCGTTCGAACGCGAGCGCCGCTTCTTTGTAGTTCTTCAACTCAGCGAAACATTCCCCGACATTCATCCACGCATCGGGCGCTTTGGGATTCTCCTGATAGGTGAGGGCAAACGTCTGGAACGTCATGCGCGCATCATCGTATTGCTTGAGCTTCATCTGGGCGAGACCGAGATAGAATTTCGCGTCGGCACCGTTTGAACTGCCGGGAAAGCTGTTGATGAACTGTTTCAGTTGCTCGCTGGCAAGGTCGAAGAGGCCGTCATTGTAGAGATTGATGGCAAGCTTGAAGTCGGCGTTCTCCTTGGTATTTTGGGCGCGGGTTGAATTTTGGGGAAGAAGCATCGTACAGAAGAGGAATGCAGCAACGATGAAACGAACGATGTTCATGAAAAGCCACACGATGAGAAAAGCATTGATTAACGGACATAATTTACGGTTAATTTGAGTTGAGTGCAAGGAGGCAGGGCGCCGGCGATCAAAGTCGAAATCGGAAATCCGTGTGACTATACACTGCACGTACGCTGGAAGGTGAGGGCTTACCGGTGGATGTTTTGGAGAAAAGGAACAGGGAATAATGCCTACCTATGGTCTAATCGTCTTGATTCCTTCCTGGCGTTGAACAATGCCATACCAAACAAGGAGCAGGGTGAGAGCCGCAACCAGTGTGAATGAATTTGTCAGGGTGGATCCTCCCAGGATGACAAGGGGCGCGGCAATGATTTCGTGGAGAGGGTAACCGGGGAAACGGGAAGCCGCGTAGGTTCCTGTTTGCCAAAACATTTTCCCGACACTGGCCACACGCCATGCGTCGGGATCGCTTGAATAGCATGTGGCAATCAGGGGGATGCGCGTAGCGACAACCGCCAGCAGAAGAATAACAAACCAGCGTACGTGTGATGGGCCTGCGGTACTCATGGAGAGAATCTTTCAGAGATCAGGGTGGTGTCTCACTTTGACACCGCCTGTGCACGACTGTTATCCTGAGCGGCGTAGAAAGAAGAAACGATGACGGCGGGGTTCAGCCGTGACCTGGATTGCAAACGGAGACACTACCGAGATCAGATAACCTTGGCGCGAAGGTACTCTCTGTTGAGCCGTGCGATATGACTCACTGAGATTTCTTTCGGGCACTCTGCTTCGCACGCATACGTGTTGGAACATCCGCCGAAGCCCTCTGCATCCATTTGTGCAACCATTGTCTCGACGCGTGCATTGCGTTCCGCGTGGCCTTGCGGTAACAGCGCGAGTTGTGAAACCTTTGCTGCGACAAACAGCATTGCCGAACCATTCTTGCATGCGGCCACGCAGGCGCCACAACCAATGCATGCGGCTGCATCCATTGCTTCATCGGCAACGGATTTCGAAATCGGGATGGCGTTTCCATCAGGTGCGCCGCCGGTTTTTATAGAAACAAACCCGCCGGCTTGCATGATGCGGTCGAAAGAAGTACGATCAACAACAAGGTCCTTAATCACGGGGAACGGCCTGGCCCGCCACGGCTCCACGACGATATGATCACCGTCTCTGAACACGCGCATCCGGAGTTCACAGGTTGCTACGCCGTGGTGTGGTCCGTGTGCACGACCGTTGACCATCAGACCACAGCTTCCACAAATGCCTTCCCGGCAATCATGATCGAAGGCGATCGGCTCCTCCCCCTTTTTTGCGAGGCTCTCGTTCAAAACATCCAGCATCTCGAGGATGGACGCATCAGGTGTAATATCGTTGACGGTGTACGTGACAAATTTGCCCTGGTCGTTGCGACCCTTCTGACGCCACACTTCAAGCGTAAAGTTCATTACTTATAACTCCTCTGAGAAGGTTTTACGTATTCAAACTGGAGCGGTTCTTTGTGCAACACCGGCTCACTGCCGACGCCTTTGAATTCCCACGCGGCCACGTATGAGAATTGCTCATCGTTCCGCTTGGCTTCGCCTTCTTCTGTCTGGTGTTCTTCACGGAAATGTCCACCGCACGATTCTTCACGGTGCAGAGCATCGCGTGCCATCATCTCTCCAAGCTCTATGAAATCTGCAACACGTCCGGCGCGCTCGAGTTCATTATTGATGCCGTCGTCCGAGCCGACAACTTTGACATCCTTCCAAAACTCATCTCGCAATTGCTGGATTGCGCCGATGGCATTCTGCAAGCCGGCTTTATTCCTTCCCATCCCGGCATTGTTCCACATGATCTTGCCCAATGCACGATGAAATTCATCCACAGTGCGCTTGCCATTGATAGCGATGAGTTGTTTGATCTGTAGGCGAACAACATTTTCCGCATCGTTGAATGCTGATGCGTTGACGTCCACTGTCTCGAACTTCGTTCCGGCGAGATAATCGCCGATCGTGTAGGGGAGAACGAAGTAGCCATCCGCGAGCCCTTGCATCAACGCGCTTGCGCCGAGACGGTTTGCGCCGTGATCGGAGAAGTTTGCCTCTCCCGCGACGTACATGCCTGGAATTGTACTCATCAAATTGTAATCCACCCAAAGGCCGCCCATGGTGTAATGCACCGCAGGGTAGATGCGCATGGGAGTCTTGTATGGGTCTTCGCCGGTAATCTCATGATACATATCGAAGAGGTTCCCGTATTTCTCCGCGATCTTGTCCTTTCCGAGGCGTCCGATGGCTTCGGCGAAATCGAGGTAGACCGCCAGCTTCGTCAGGCCTACGCCAAAGCCGTTGTCGCACATGTCCTTTGCGCGTCGGCTCGCAACATCGCGTGGCACGAGATTTCCGAATGAAGGATAAAGACGTTCGAGGTAGTAGTCACGTTCATTCTCAGGGATGTCTTCCGGGCGACGCGCATCTCCTTTTTTCTTCGGAACCCAGATACGCCCGTCGTTGCGGAGGCTCTCGCTCATCAGTGTGAGTTTTGATTGGAACTCCCCGGCTTGGGGAATGCATGTCGGATGAATCTGTGTGTAGCATGGGTTGCCAAAAAAGGCGCCTTTCTTGTGAGCGCGCCAGATTGCGGTTGCGTTGCTGGCCTTTGCCATTGTGGAGAGATAGAAAGTATTACCATACCCTCCGGTTGCCAGCACCACAGCGTGGCCGGCAATGCGCTCAAGTTTCCCCGTCGCCAGGTCACGCACGATGACGCCGCGTGCCTTTCCATCAACAAGAACAAGATCTAGCATTTCCCGGCGTTCAAGAAACTTGATGTTCCCGGCGCCGATCTGGCGACTGAGTGCGGAGTATGCGCCGAGCAGGAGTTGCTGTCCGGTTTGCCCCCGTGCATAAAAAGTACGGGACACTTGAGCGCCACCAAACGACCGGTTGTCCAGCAATCCGCCATACTCTCGCGCAAAGGGGACACCCTGCGCAACACACTGGTCGATGATGTTCCCGCTCACCTGCGCAAGGCGATAGACATTTGCTTCACGCGCCCTGTAGTCGCCTCCCTTGACGGTATCATAAAAGAGCCGCCAGACACTGTCTCCATCATTGCAATAGTTCTTCGGTGCATTGATACCCCCCTGTGCAGCAATGCTGTGCGCGCGGCGGGGGGATTCGTGGTAACACAGCGACGTCACATTGTAGCCGAGATCGGCGAGAGACGCCGCGGCAGATGCGCCAGCCAGTCCAGTGCCAACAACGATAATGTGGTACTTCCGCTTGTTTGCCGGGTTGACAAGCTTGAGGCCAAAACGGTGTGTATCCCACTTTTTTTCAATGGGACCGGCAGGGAGTTTCGAGTCTAATGTCATGAATGCAGATTCCCCTTATTGAGTCAAGAAGAAATACACCGGCATTGCAGCAAAGCAAGCCGGAATAATGAGCCAGAAGAACAGGCCGACAATATCGATGAAACGTTTGTAGCGTGGATTGTTCAGTCCGAGCGTTTGCAATGCGGATTGAAATCCGTGCCTGATGTGATATCCGAGGAACACCAAAGCGATAAGGTAGAACACGACATAGAGCGGACTTTTGAAAGCCTGGGCGACGATTTCGTACATCGTTCGACCGTCAGGAAAGAAGCGCGACTTGACAAAGAAGGTGTTGATATGGATAACGAGAAAGAGAGCCACGAACATCCCTGTCCAGAAGGCAATGCGCGACGTGAGAGTGCTGGTGTCGGATGTCCGGTTCACTTTGTACCGTTGTGGACGAACGGAGCGGTTCGTAATCCACAACCACACGCCAACAAACGCGTGGAGAATAAACCCTCCAAACAGCACGATCTCCATCGGGCGGAGAAGCGGATAGGTTGCCATAAATTCCGCGTAGACGTCGAACGTTGCCCCGCGATCCTGTTTGAACAGGAACAGGTTGATATAGAGATGGACGATCAGGAAGCTGAACAGGAAGAATCCTGTGAGCGACATGATTATCTTTTTGCCGACGGATGAACTCAAAAAGGCTTCTGGTTTGTTCATTGAATTGCTTTCAACAATATGATCAATATGCAGAGGTGAAAGAACAGTGGAAGAGAAATCGAAGGCGCAGATGAAGAGGTGCTCCTTACGGCAGTCAATCTAAGAAACTATTCCTACTATTTCAACAACGGACCTGACTACGCCCGTGCCGCCGTATCGATAAACCGCACAACGGAAATAACGCTCCCCATCAAACCAAGTGCAACCCCGGCCCCTATGACCAGAAGATAAAACGGTGTTCCCATGTGAACGTACTGTGCAATCTCTGTCAGGAGGAACCGCATCGCATATTCGAGCAGTCCGAACAGAATCCCGGCAGCCACTATCCCGCCAACGAGTCCTTGAATGATTCCTTCCAGCAGAAAGGGCAGGCGGATAAACCACTGTGTTGCCCCGACAAGTTCCATTGTGTGGAGGATGCGTCGTTTTGCATAAATCGCGAGGCGGATGGTGTTGGAGACCAGAAAGATCGCTGAGAGGCTGATGATGAGGCCAAGACCCAGCGTGATGTTGTGTGCTGTTTCCGTTTTCTGATCGATGAATTCGAGTAACGCCTTGCGATAAATAATGCTTTCGATTCCCTTCGTTGCTTTCAGCTTCTCGTACACTTCATTGGCGCGTTGGGCAGTTCTATAGCCTTCCTCCAAAAAGACTTTGAGGGATGACGGAAGCGGGTTGAACTCAAGCACGCTCTTGACGTCCTCCCCAAACTGCTCCTTGAAGATCTCCGCCGCTTCTTCCTTTGACACATAGATGACGTTATCTACCCCTGGCAGTTCTGTGACTGCCTTGATCAAATCTGCAACATCATTCCGTGACATCGGCTCTTGAAGAAACGCCTCCATTTCCACCTTGTCGCGGAGCGAATCAATGAAGCGTGAAGTGTTGATGGTGATGACAGCGAAGACGCCAAGCAGGAGCAGCGAAATACTGATCGTAACTATTGAGACAAACGTTGAGAGTTTGGTGCGCTTGAAGCCGGAAATGCTCTCTTTGAGTGTGTACGAGAAACTCATACTGCGATTCTAGAAATTTGATTCATCGCGCCACCGGATAATTTTCCACGGGTCGGTACTGCGCGCCCGCTCGAGGATGAGGTTTGCGTAACCGTCTGCCCGTTGAATGTCGTTCGGGTTGAAGATCACCGTAAGGTTGAATCCACGGACCACATTCACTCTTGTAGAGTCGGTTGAAATGGAAACAATGTTGTTCCAGATCAGATCCAGACGTTGCGTGTTCTGAAATAGTCCGTACGTGATCTGTAATTCTTCATCCCGCCCCCAGGTAACATCGATGCCCTTTTCATAATCACGAAACACAAATGAAAAACTCGCGTCAAGAAGGTCGCCGTAGAGCGTTGTGTCACGGGAACTATATGCTCTTTGAAAGCATTGGAACACACCCTCGATGGCTGAGGGATCGCACGCTACTTCGGCAGGCGAGTTGTCAAGACGCGGTGCAAATGGATTGATGCAACTGCTTCCAATGATGACTGTAGCAACAGCCAACCATGCGGCAAGAGAAAGTTTCATGAAACCTTTAGCCGGGAAACTTGTGCTTGAATGAGCTCCATGTGTTGTCCGTACTGTTCGGAAGCTCATTGTCATCCCAATAATAAATCGACCATGTTCCACTATTATCGACACCGATCTTGAATTCAAGGTTGCCGTGTGCCGTGGAAGGAAAGTTCTCGCTCGGTAGTGTTTCAAATGTGAATGTGTAGTCGAATGTATAATCGACAGAGTCCGAGAATATCAATGATGTCTTTGGCGTCAGGAGAAGATTACAGAAGCCATTGGGCTGGGCATTCGAAATCAATTCCTGCATGAATGCATATTCTCTTTCGTAGGTCCAGGAACCCAATTGGATCGCAAGTCCTTGTGACGGAACAAACGTGAATCCGCGCAGGTTGTTTGCCGGACTGGAAAAGCAACTGATGTAATTCTGCAGGTTCTTTTGAGTGATGGCGTTTTGAAGATTCGAGATGACGATGTCAGGGGTTGTGGGCGGCCTGAAATTCGAGCTTGATTGGGATGGCGGCTCGGGTTCGCGCGGCTCGAACAGCGAACACCCCGCCAGCATGAAGAGGGGAAGCATTCTCATGAAGGGTATTCGGACAGCCATTCCTTCAATACTTAAGAACGAGACTCCTCTGGCCATTATAGTAGTACTCGTCCTTCCAGTGCCCTGCTCAATGTTGCTTCGTCTGCGAATTCGAGATCTCCCCCTACAGGGAGACCGCGCGCGATTCTTGTCACTTTCACTCCCAGCGGTTTCAGCAACCTGGTAAGGTAGATTGTTGTCGCCTCCCCTTCGATGTTGGGATTGAGAGCGAGTATCACTTCTGCGACATTGTCCGTAATCCGTTCGAGTAATTCCTTTACTTTCAGGTCATCCGGACCGACACCATCGAGTGGAGAGAGAGCTCCGCCTAGCACATGATAGAGGCCTTTGAAATCATTGGTTTTCTCAACCGCCATGACATCGTTTGGTTCCTCTACCACGCAAATCATTCCGCTATCGCGCTTGGTACTCGCACAAATGGCGCACGGGTCATCCTCGGTAATATTCCAGCACACCGAACAGTAGCGGATGCGGTCTTTCATGTTAACCAGCGTGCGTGCCATCCGCACGACATCCTCTCTGGGCTGCTTTAAGAGATACAGTGCGAGCCTCTGTGCCGATTTCCGGCCGATACCGGGAAGCCGGGAAAACTCTTCTATGAGCTGCTGAAGTGCTTCTGAAGTGTAGAGCATATTCGGTTTCTTGCCACCAGGACAAATGATTTCTCAGGTTTGATATTCGCTATTTACATCCCGGGCAAATTCAATCCGGGGATGTTCGGTAACATACCGCTCGTAACCTTCGACATTTCAACCTGAGCCATCTTCGCCGCTTCTTCCAGCGCCTTGTTGGTTGCTGCAACGATGAGGTCTTCCAGCATCTCAGGATCGGTCGGATCTACAACCTCTTTGTCGATTGCTATCTTCACGATCTGTTGTTTGCCGTTTGCAGTTACTTTCACCATGCCTCCCCCTGCTTCTCCAACGACCGTCTTCGCCTCCAGTTCTTGCTGCACCTGCGCCATTTTTTCCTGCATCTTTTGTATCTGCTTCATCATTCCCATCATATTCGGCATGGCACTCATCCGGTCATCTCCTCACGGTTTTGTTTAGTGTCGCGTCTGCAAATTTTCCAAACTAATGTATCGGTTTGGGTATGGAAAGTCAATTACAGTGAAAGGTCTTGTGAGATCGAGTCTCACTCAATGCAAAACGGATGTGTTGTCGATTTCCTTGACTTTCGTTCAAAATACGGTTAAATTTCCATGCAATTTCACACCATCTCAACCATCCACAGACAACTGACGGAGTACCCAGCCTTTGGGAAAAGGGCCCCAGCAAGCAACCGGTGAAGATAAGAAAGCGCAAGAGACGCTGCAGAGTACCGGTGAAATTCCCCGCCACATCGCGATTATCATGGATGGTAACGGTCGCTGGGCAAAGAAACGCGGCATGCCGCGTATCGCCGGACATAGTGAAGGGGTGGAATCTGTCCGTGATACCGTTGAGGTCTGTGGTCAGCTCGGAGTACAGTATCTTACGCTGTATGCCTTCTCAACGGAAAACTGGAAGCGTCCCGCTGAAGAAGTCTCCCTGCTGATGCGGTTGCTTTTGAAAGCGTTGAAAGACCAAACCGACCGGCTCCATCAAAATAATGTGAGGCTCCAGGCGATAGGCGACATCACAGCGCTTCCCAAGGAAGTACAGGACGAGTTGTGCGAAGATATCCAAAAGACAAAGGATAACACTGGGCTCACGTTAATTCTTGCCCTCAGCTACAGCGGCCGTTGGGATATCACTGAAGCTGTAAAACGAATTGTTGCTGATGCAAAAGTGGGTAAGATTGCCGCCCTGGATATCACAGATCAGAGCATCGCTAATTATCTTTCAACAGCAGGCGTTCCGGATCCCGATTTGCTTGTCAGGACAAGCGGAGAATTTCGAATCAGCAACTTCCTGCTCTGGCAGCTTGCGTACACGGAGATATTCATTACTGAGAAGCATTGGCCCGGTTTCCGAAGAAATGAGCTTTATGTTGCCATTAAGGACTACCAACAACGCGAACGAAGGTTCGGGATGGTGAGTGAGCAAGTGCAGAAAACCAACGGTAAGAAGTCCCTTTCCCCAAAACAATCGGGCAGATCGGGTGCTCTTGGCCGGTTTTTGAGAAGTGTGACGGGGTCGTGAAATGAAGAAGACGTGTTGGCTGGTTGTGGCGATCGTAGGAATTGTTGTGTGCAGTCCGGGCCGTTTAAATGCACAACGAGGGCAGCCTCAAACTCAACCACAAGAGATATATAAGATCCTTGGAATCTCGGTCGAGGGGAATACCCTTGCCGACCCCGCCGCCGTTATTGCAAACACCGGCTTGAAGGTTGGAGAAGAGATTGTTCTCCCCAGCGACCAGATCGGGCAGGCGGTGCGAAAACTCTGGCAACTCAAGATTTTTGATGATGTACAGATAGCGATCGACCGGAAGGCGGGGAATGGACTCTATCTTGCAATAAAGGTGAACGAGTTGCCGCGCTATGAACGGTTTGAAATCACCGGACGCGACGAGGTGAGCGAAAGCGACATCGAAAAGAAAATCACGTTTGTACGGGGCCAGGTGGTGCAACCTCACGATCTTGTCAGGATTCAGAAAGAGATCACCAAGCTCTACGAGGCGGAGGGGATGCTGCTTGCCACAGTGAAGTTGTCCACGGTTCCGGTCGATACTGCAGTGAACCGGGTGGTGGTGAAGGTGGACATCGACGAAGGAAGCCAGGTAAAGGTTCGCCACGTTGAGTTTGAGGGGAATGTTGCGTTCGAGTCGGGCGATCTTCGCGGAGCAATGGATGAAACCAAGGAAGCAAAGTGGTGGAAGATTTTTTCCTCTGCCAAGTTTGACAGAAAGAAATACGACGAGGACAAGAAACTCATCTCACAATTCTACCGGAAGAATGGTTACCGCGATGCAGAGATTATCTCTGACTCGATCTGGTACAGTTCCGACAAGGAAGACATGTCCATTCTGATGCATGTCTATGAAGGTCCCCAGTACAAGATCCGTCGTGTGGCATGGGAAGGAAACACCGTGTACTCGGATACCGTGCTGAACGAACGCCTTGAGATCAAGCCGGGGGAAATATATAACGCGCAAAAGCTGGAACAGAATCTCCGCGGCAATGAGGCGCAATCGGACGTCTCCTCGTTGTACCTTGACAACGGATATTTGCGGTTCAGTCTTGAACCGCGCGAAACACGGGTTGCCCGCGACAGTGTGGATATCACCATCAAGGTCTACGAGTTGAACCAATACCGGATCGGCCATGTTGCGATCAGGGGAAATACGAAGACGCACGAACGGGTCATTCGCAGAGAGCTCTTCACCCGTCCGGGAGATTATTTCAGCCGTGCTGCAATCATCCGCAGTCTTCGCCAGCTTCAGGTGCTCAATTACTTTAATCCTGAAAAGATCAAACCTGATTACAATCTCGTCGATGACAAAACGGTTGACCTTGCCTACGAAGTGGAAGAGAAATCAAGCGACAACATCAACGCATCAGTTGGTTACAGCGGTGCGTTTGGCGTGACCGGCGCTCTGGGATTCACCATCAACAATTTTGACATCGCCAATCCACTGTCCGGTGGTGCAGGCCAGGTGTTGAACTTTGAATGGCAATTCGGTAGCGGATCGAGATACCGGACATTCACTCTAGGCTTCACTGAACCCTGGTTGTATAATACCCCCACGCTTGTCGGTGTCAGTTTGTTCAATACGCGCCAGATTTACAATTACGATCTTGAGCAAACTGGCGGCTCGTTGCGCGCCGGGCGGCGATTCAAGTGGCCGGACAATTACTTCCGCGGTGACTGGATTCTCAACGTGCAACACAACAATGTGCGCGATGGAAGAGGGTACTTCACAGAAGGAGTTTCGAGCCAGGTCAGCGTCACCCAGATCATTAGTCGCAATAGCGTCGACAATCCTGTGTTTCCCACGAGCGGGTCCAATGTTTCGCTATCAGTACAGATTTCGGGTGGGCCGCTTCTGCCCGGTAGTGTTGATTTCCATAAGTGGATTTTTAACTCGGAGTGGTATCTGCCCATGTTTGGGAGCAGCCGCGTTGCTCTGTATCTCAATTCCCAATACGGTTACGTAGCTCCGTTTTATTCCAAATCCGTGGTTTCGCCAATTGATCTTTTCTTCATGGGTGGTACGGGTCTTGGGTTCATTGCAACAACACCGTTGAGAGGATACGAGGACCAATCCATTGGCCCCCGGAGAGGCTCTGATAACCTTGCCGTGGGGAACGTGATGACGAAGCAATCGGTTGAGCTTCGCCTGGCGGTAGCGCTCAGCCCCATCCCGATTTACATCCTGACGTTTGCCGAAGGCGGCAACCTGTTCGAGTCGTTCACGAAAGCCAATTTTTTCGACCTCAAACGTTCCTATGGCTTTGGCGCACGATTGCAGATCAATCCCATTGGGCTCATCGGGTTTGACTACGGGTACGGCGTCGATGATGTGTCACCCCTCGACGGCAAGCCCGACGGTTGGAAGTTCCATTTTGTGTTCGGTAAGGGGTTTTGATATGTTGTTTAATCATCTCATTCATCATAATTCTACTGAGGTATTCGTGAAGACATGTATCTTCTTATTCATGGCGTTGACATTTGTTGCCGGCGCTCAGGCGCAGCAAAAGGTGGGCTATGTGAACTCAACAAAGATTTTCCAGGAAATCCCCGAGGCGCAGGATGCCCAGAAAAAGATTGACGCCATTACAAAGCCGTTTCAGGACTCGCTCGCATCAATGGAAAAAACACTTCAGGCAAAAATCGAAGACTATCAGAAGCGTGAGAGCCTCTTGAATGATGCAGCGAAGAAGAACGCTCAGCAGGAATTTGCAGATCTCAAGCGAAAGTACGATGAGTTCCGGTTCGATAAGTTCGGCAACGAAGGTGAAATTGCAAAACAGACCGACAAGATCATCAACCCGTTGAAGGATAAAATCCTGAGAGCCATTGAAGTTGTTGCCAAGGCCGAGAAGTATACGTTTGTCTTCGACCAAACCGAGAACGTGCGCGTGCTGCTCTATGGCGATCCGAGGGAAGATTTGACGAACAGAGTAATTGATAAATTAAAGCGCGGCAAATAATGACGAGAATGAACGGTATTGGAAGGAGGCGCGGGATGAAGTTTAGTCTGTTGCTGTTGAGCATATTGGTGGTTCCAACTCTCCTGACCGCCCAGACGAAGGTCGGTCACATCAACTCGGAACAAATCATGTTGGCTCTTCCCGAAGCGCAGGATGCCCAGCGATCATTGGACAACCTCGTGACACAATGGGAAAGTGAGTTGCAGAAGATGCAGGCGGAATGGAAAAAAAAGCTCGACGAGTACGACAAGAAGAAGCTTATCCTCACTGACCAGGCGCGGGCGGACCAGGAGAAGGAATTGCGCGATCTTGAGCAGACCACCGCCGACTATCGAAACAGGAAGTTCGGTCAAAACGGCGAGCTCTTCCAAAAGCAAAATGAAGTCATGAAGCCGATACAGAACAAGATCTTCAAGGTGCTTGATGATATCGCCAAAGAAGACAGCTATGACTACGTCTTTGACAAAAGCGGTGAAATTCTTTTGCTGTACACGAACGACAAGTACGATCTGACGCAAAAGGTGTTACAACGGATGCAGTCTTTCGGCAAATAAATCTTCCAGAGGACACTGCGATGAAGCTTCGTGACATTGCAACGATGCTGAGCGCGGAGATTGTGGGAAGCGATGCGGTCGAGATCGGACGTGTTGCAAAGATCGAGGAGGCAGTGGAGGGAGACATCTCGTTCATCGCAAACCCCAAGTACACGAAATTCCTCGGCACAACACGTGCTTCTGCCGTTATTGTTGGCAAAAAACAGGATGTGGTTGAAGCCGGATCGGTTCATCCTGCATTGTTGCGGGTCGATGATCCGTATGCCTCGTTTCTGAAAGTGCTCGTTACATTCAATCCACCAAACGACCCTCTCCCGCCCGGGATTCACCCTACCGCTGTGATCGCTTCATCTGCAACGCTTGGAATGGATGTCCGCATTGGAGCGCACGTCGTTATCGGGGAGCGCTGCATAATCGGTGACAAGACGATGATCGTTCACGGAACGGTAATCGGTGACGGGGTGAAGATCGGATCATCCTCGTTGCTGTATGCGAACGTTACTGTTCGCGAAGAGTGTATCATCGGATCGAGGGTTATTCTTCATCCGGGCGTCGTGGTTGGCAGCGATGGATTTGGTTTCGCTCCCAGGCCCGATGGGACGTACGAAAAAATACCTCAGCTCGGTATTGTGGTGATCGAAGACGATGTGGAGATCGGTGCGAATACAACCATCGACCGTGCAACGATGGGTGAAACACGTATCAAGCGAGGCGTCAAACTGGATAACCTGATCCAGGTTGCTCACAACGTCACCATAGGTGAGAATACCGTGAGTGCAGCGCAAGCGGGGATCTCCGGCAGTACAAAAATTGGAAAGAATGCTATGATTGGCGGGCAGGTTGGCATTACCGGTCACCTGGAAATTGCAGACAATACGAAGATCGGTGCGCAATCCGGTATCCATCATTCCATCCACCAGCCGGGCAAGACATTTTTCGGCTCGCCGGCATTCCCGCAACGGGAGGCGTTCAGAATACAGGGAGCAATGGCGCAGGTTCCCGATCTCTTGAACACCGTTCGTGAACTGAAAGACAAAGTTGCCGCGCTGGAGATTGAAGTGCAGGAAATGCGTTCCCAGAAAAATACTCAAAAGCCCTAACATCATTTTCTCATACACGCGGTCTCGACCATGCTCGTTCAGCAACGAACCATCAAACAGCCCGTTTCGTTAAGCGGCGTCGGGTTGCATACCGGCAGCATTGCAACGATGACGTTCAAACCGGCGCCGGAGAATTATGGCATCCGATTCCGTCGCATTGATCTTGGCGGCTCACCGGAAGTCCCCGCCGACGTTGATCATGTTGTTGATGTTTCCCGCGGCACCACGATTGCAATCGGCGAAGCGCGTATACACACGGTCGAGCACGTCATGGCCGCTCTCGTGGGATTGGAAATTGACAACTGCCTTGTCGAACTTGATGCCAATGAACCGCCTGTTGGCGACGGAAGCGCAAAGCCGTACGTCGACGCGTTGATGAAGGCGGGCTTCGAAATGCAAAATGCCCCGAAGGATTACCTCATCATCGATAAGACTGTCCACTATCATAATGATGAGAAGGGCGTTGATATTGTTGCCTTGCCTACGGACGATTATCGCATCACCGTCATGGTGGACTATCACAACCCGGCGCTTGGAAGCCAGCATTCAGGACTGTTCAATCTTGAAAAGGAATTCGTTACGGAGTTTGCACCATGCCGCACGTTTTGCTTTTTGCATGAAGTTGAAATGTTGCACTCGCAGGGTCTCATCCGTGGAGGCAATCTCGATAATGCAATCGTCATCGTTGACCGGGATCTGGCTGATGATGAGCTCAAGCGGATAGGTGAAAAACTGGGAATCAAGGATTCGGTGATTCTCGGGACGAATGGTGTACTCAATAACCGCTCGCTACATTTCAGAAATGAACCAGCTCGACACAAGTTGCTTGACCTGATGGGCGACCTAGCGTTAATCGGTGTTCCGCTGAAGGCCCAGATTCTTGCTGCGCGTCCCGGGCATGCGAGCAATATCGAGTTTGCGCGGAAGATCAGGAAGCTCTACCAGCAGAAGCAACTCGTCCGAAAGTATCAGCACGAACGAAAAGAAGGCATTATCTTCGACATCAACGCGATCAAGAAAATTCTCCCTCATCGCTATCCGTTCCTGTTTGTGGATAAGATTATCGACTTCAAAATTGATGAGAGCATCACGGGCTTGAAAAATGTAACGACGAACGAACCATTCTTTGAAGGCCACTTTCCCGGGCAACCGGTGATGCCGGGTGTCTTGATCATTGAGGGTATGGCCCAGACGGGGGGGATTCTGTTGCTGAACGGTGTGGAGAATCCCGGCGATAAACTTGTGTACTTCATGTCAATCAATAACGTGAAGTTCCGGAAGCCGGTCCTTCCGGGCGATACCCTTATCTTTGAGTTGAACATGGTAAGTCGCAAAAGCCGCATTTGTGTCATGAGCGGAAAAGCCTATGTCGATGGGACTCTGGTTGCCGAGGCGGAAATGATGGCATCGATTATCGATCGGGCAGATTCCAGGGGTCAGCCATCGGGTGGAAATGGCAAGCCCCCAAAGCAACAGACTTCAACAAACTGATTTGTACACCATCATCCTATGAACACCTCCATCGATTCCGCGGCGCGTGTGGGTTCAAAAGCGCAAATTGGCCCTGGTGTCTCCATCGGCCCCTTCACAATTGTTGAAGACGGCGCTGTGATTGGAGGCGGAACTGCAATTGCAGCGAATGCGCTGATCGGGAAAGGTGCGCGCATCGGCAAGGAGTGCAAAATCCACCATGGCGCAATTGTCGGTCATGAGCCCCAGGATTTGAAGTACGCCGGCGAGGAGACGACATGTGAAATCGGGGACCGCACGGTGATACGCGAATACGCTACGCTGCACCGCGGAACAGGTGAAGGCGGACGAACCATTATAGGGTCGGATTGCTTCATCATGGGATATGTACACATTGCTCACGACTGTATCATCGGAAACAATGTGATTTTCTCGAACGCAGTCATGATTGCCGGACATAGCGAAGTGGAAGATCATGTCATCATTGGTGGCATCACACCCATCCACCAATTCGTGCACATTGGGCGCCATTCAATGATCGGTGGCGGACTGCGCGTTCCGAAGGATGTCCCTCCGTATATTCTCGCCGGCCAGGAACCGTTGATATTTCAGGGATTGAACTCTGTCGGATTACGGCGGCGTGGATTCTCGGCTGAGGTGCTCTCCGCTCTCGAGAAAGCCTACAATGTAATATACAATTCAAATTTGAACGTGTCGCAGGCTGTCGCGCGCATCAAAGAAGATGCATCCCTTGTTGCGGTTGCCGAGGTCCAGCACGTTCTGACATTCATCGCAAACAGCAAGCGTGGGATCCTCGCCGGTCCACGCTCTCACCGGTAAGGCATATATGAAGCAGTTGACGTGGAATTTCATTGAAACCGGAGAGAATAACGGCGGGCTCAACATGTCGTTCGATGAACAATTGGTCCAACAACTCATCACTGGGGCAGGGTCTTCGACTGTGCGTTTGTATCAATGGAAACCCTGGGCTATCTCGCTCGGTTGCCATCAGAATTTTTCAGACATTGACATCCAACGATGCAAGAATGACGGGATCGCCGTTGTACGCCGGCCAACAGGCGGACGTGCAATTCTCCATGCAGAAGAGCTTACGTATAGCGTTGTGATGTTTGCCGGTCAACAAGGAATTCACGAGGTGTATAACAAGATCAGTGTTGCCCTGGTTGAGGGTTTGAAGATGTTCGGAGTGGATGTTTCTTTGCACCGGTCCCAACCAAATTTTTCTGAGGTGTACAAGAATCCGTCGTCCATTCCTTGTTTCAGCAGTTCCGCTCGTTATGAAATTGAATGGGAGAAAAAAAAGCTGGTTGGTAGTGCGCAGCGAAGGTATGCATCCAACTCCGGCGAGGTGGTGCTGCAACATGGTTCAATTTTGTGCGGGGCTGCGCATCGACGTCTCACCGACTATCTTGCGTTGGATGATGAATCGGTCAGGAAGAACATTTGTGTGGATCTTGAGGAGAAGACAACGGATCTTCAAATTATCTCCGGCATGCCCGTTGATGTGAAGAGACTCTCAGAGTGCATAAAGAAGGGCTTTGAATGTGCCTGGGGGATAACGCTTAATGAAATCATGAGCAGCAACGTACAGGGAGTATATGCCTAAACAGGGTTCGCACAGTCCCCAGACAAAGACGTCCAAGCCTCGTGTCGTCACGACCAAAACCGTGATGACGATGAAACAGACAGGCGAGAAAATCACCATGCTCACGGCATATGATTTTCTTGTGGCAAAACTTCTTGATCAGGTTGCGATTGATATCATTCTTGTTGGCGATTCCCTTGGCAACGTTGTTCAGGGATATGAGACGACCTTGCCTGTTACTGTGGATGACATGATCTATCATGCGAAAGCCGTGAAGAGAGCAGTCAAGAACGCGTTGATCGTTGTCGATATGCCGTTCATGTCGTATCAAAACAGTGTTGATGAAGCTGTACGAAATTGCGGAAGGGTAATGAAAGAGGTAGGCGTTGGCGCTGTGAAGCTTGAAGGAGGAGCCTACATTGCTGATATCGTCAAACACCTTGTCAAGATCGGTATCCCGGTGATGGGCCATCTCGGATTGACCCCGCAGGCGATCAACAAGTTCGGCACGTACGAAGTCCGGGCACGCGATAAAGACGAAGCCGATCAGATTCTGCAGGATGCGAAAGTGCTTGCCGATGCGGGCGTGTTTGCAATCGTCCTTGAGAAGATACCGGCTTCGCTTGCAAAGAAGATTACATCGAGCGTGAAAGTTCCCACAGTTGGCATCGGCGCTGGGCCTCATTGTGACGGGCAGGTTCTTGTTGTGTATGATATGCTCGGACTGACCGAAGAATTCAGACCGCGGTTTGTCCGGAGATACGGTGAACTTGCCGGGACCATGCGGGGTGCATTCAAAGCATACATCGATGATGTAAAATCACAACAGTTCCCGACGATGAAGGAAAGTTATTGAGTGCAGAACACATGACGGAGCAACCAAAACGTCTTCACATACTCATCTCCAATGATGATGGCATTGATTCGCTGGGAATATTTGCACTCGTCCAGGAAATAAAGAAGATCGCGGATGTCACGGTGATTGCACCGGATAAACAGCAGAGCGCTGTCGGTCATGCAATAACCATGAACTATCCTTTACGGGCAGTCCCCTTTCACAAGAACGGACAGCTCTTCGGATACGCTGTCGAAGGAACTCCTGCAGATGCCGTGAAACTTGGTGTCCGTTCGTTGATGAAAACCAAGCCTGACATGATTCTCTCCGGCATCAACCACGGTTCGAATACGGCAATCAACATTATCTATTCGGGAACGGTGTCTGCCGCAACGGAAGGAACGATCCTTGGCATTCCTTCGATAGCCATCTCACTCACGACGTACGGCGAGTCGGACTTTTCTTATGCGGCCAAGTTTGCGCGCAACCTGGTGTTGCTCGTTGCAGAGAAGGGATTGCCCGAGGGAACGCTCCTGAATGTGAATGTGCCGGCGGTTGCTGAAAACGAGATTGCTGGAGTATTATTGACGCGGCAGGGGAAGTCGACTTGGGATGACACGTTTGACGTCCGGCGCGATCCTGCCAATCGAGAGTACTTCTGGCTCACCGGAAAGATGAATGTTATCGATACTGAAACAGATGCTGATCAAATTGCCATACAGAACAGGTTCGTTTCAGTGACACCAATTCACTACGATCTTACCGACAGGGTCATGTTGGACCAAATGAAGGCATGGAATATTCAAAACCTAAAGTAGCAATCGAAGTTGTTTGACATGAAGGACACGGCAGTGTTATGAAAAGAATCGGAGTCTTTACGAGCGGTGGGGATGCGCCTGGTATGAATGCCTGTGTGCGGGCTGTTGTTCGCACTGGAGTATACAACGGATGCGAAGTGGTGGGAATTCAGTATGGTTTTGAAGGAATGATTGAAGGTAAGTTCGTTGATCTTTCTCCGCGCTCGGTGTCTAATATCATTCAACGGGGAGGGACGATTCTTCGCACGGCGCGTTCAGAGCACTTCAGAACCGTTGAAGGTCGCGCTGAAGCCGCACGGCAACTCCGCGCGAATGGAATTGAGGGAATGGTTGCAATCGGAGGTGACGGAACATTTCAAGGTGCGGTAAAGATATGCGAAGAGCATGGGTTTCCCGTGATTGGCGTCCCAGGAACGATCGACAATGATTTGTTTGGGACCGATTTTACAATCGGTTACGACACGGCGGTGAATACTGCAATGGAAGCGATCGACAAGATTCGCGATACTGCAGCCTCGCACGATCGTTTGTTTTATGTCGAAGTAATGGGGAGAGATTCCGGTTTTATCGCACTCGATGTCGGCATTTCCAGTGGGGCTGAGCATATTGCCATTCCTGAAGCGCAGGTTAGTCTTCAGGATTTCAAGGAAGAATTGGAATCTCTCAAGAGACTGAAGTCCAGTGCAATCATTATCGTTGCGGAGGGAGAAGAAGAGGGTGGAGCATTTAGCCTTGCAGAAAAAGTCAAAGGTGCTGCGGGATATGATTATCGCGTTTGCGTTCTGGGGCACATCCAGCGCGGTGGATCGCCAAGTGCAAGGGATCGTCTTCTTGCAAGCAGGCTCGGTGTCGCGGCGGTTGAATCATTGCTTGAGGGGCAAAGAGATGTCATGGTTGGAGAAATCCACGGGCGGATCGCATTCACGCCGTTGCGCGATACGTGGACGAAACGAAAAACGATTGATGCCGACCTTTGGCGCGTCGCTTCGATTCTTTCCACTTGATTCTTACTTCTGAATGTTGTACTATGTGAGCGGCTTCATTGGGTCTGCGAGCTGAGTTGTAGGAAAGATTAGAAAACCTCGTTTTAGTTCTTGACTTCCAAGCAGTTCTTTAGTATATTTGAAGCCCGCCAAGAAAGCGGTTTTCTCCAATTTTGTTTTGTTCTTTGAAATAGTGTGCATAGCCAAAGTCAATTTTAGCAGAGTTTTTAACCTTGGCTAAGAAATCCCAGTTTTTTGGGATGTAATAATGCCAAGAATCAAACTAGACGTTTGAAGGTTTGAATAGAACTTACAACGGAGAGTTTGATCCTGGCTCAGGACGAACGCTGGCGGCGTGCCTAACACATGCAAGTCTACGAGAAAAGGGTAGCAATATCCTGATTAAAGTGGCGCACGGGTGAGTAACACGTAGGCAATCTGCCTTTAGGACGGGAACAACCCCGGGAAACCGGGGCTAATACCCGATAATGCAGCGGCACCGCATGGTGACAGTTGTTAAATGCCCGCAAGGGCGCCTAGAGATGAGCCTGCGCCCCATTAGGTAGTTGGTGAGGTAACGGCCCACCAAGCCTACGATGGGTAGCTGATCTGAGAGGATGATCAGCCACACTGGAACTGAGACACGGTCCAGACTCCTACGGGAGGCAGCAGTGAGGAATATTGCGCAATGGCCGAAAGGCTGACGCAGCGACGCCGCGTGAAGGATGAAGTCCGTTAGGATGTAAACTTCTTTTGCAGGGGATGAATGTTCCGGTTTCCGGAATTGACCGTACCCTGCGAATAAGGATCGGCTAACTACGTGCCAGCAGCCGCGGTAATACGTAGGATCCGAGCGTTGTCCGGATTTACTGGGTGTAAAGGGCGTGTAGGTGGGTTCCTAAGTCGGTGGTGAAATCTTGCAGCTCAACTGCAAAACTGCCATCGATACTGGGGATCTTGAGTACGGCAGAGGGAGATGGAATTCATGGTGTAGCGGTGAAATGTGTAGATATCATGAAGAACACCGGTAGCGAAGGCGGTCTCCTGGTCCGTAACTGACACTGAGGCGCGAAAGCGTGGGGAGCAAACAGGATTAGATACCCTGGTAGTCCACGCCTTAAACGATGGGTACTCGGTGCTGGTCCCGCTTGGCGCTTGCGAAAGCGAGCTTCAAGCGGGATCAGTGCCAAAGCTAACGCATTAAGTACCCCACCTGGGGAGTACGATCGCAAGGTTGAAACTCAAAGGAATTGACGGGGGCCCGCACAAGCAGTGGAGCATGTGGTTCAATTCGATGCAACGCGAAGAACCTTACCCGGGTTTGAAAGGCCAGTGACAACCGATGAAAGTCGTTTACCCGCAAGGGGTCTTGTACAGGTGCTGCATGGCTGTCGTCAGCTCGTGCCGTGAGGTGTTAGGTTAAGTCCTGCAACGAGCGCAACCCCTACATTTAGTTGCCATCAGGTCAAGCTGGGCACTCTAAATGGACTGCCTACGCAAGTAGCGAGGAAGGTGGGGATGACGTCAAGTCCTCATGGCCCTTACATCCGGGGCCACACACGTGCTACAATGGCCACTACAAAGGGTTGCGATACCGCGAGGTGGAGCCAATCCCTAAAAAATGGTCTCAGTTCGGATTGGAGTCTGAAACTCGACTCCATGAAGCTGGAATTGCTAGTAATCGCGCATCAGCACGGCGCGGTGAATACGTTCCCGGGCCTTGTACACACCGCCCGTCAAGCCATGGAAGTTGGGGGTACCCGAAGTCGCCTTTAAAAAGCGCCGAAGGTAAAACCAGTGACTAGGGCTAAGTCGTAACAAGGTAGCCGTACCGGAAGGTGCGGCTGGATCACCTCCTTTCTAAAGAGAATTTCGATTTGGTGAAGCTCAGAAGACAATTACGCGCACATTTAATTTTTATATAAGGATCTATCCCGAACAAGGGGTTACAATCCCTTGTT
>JANNSJ010000035.1:0-10424 GCA_031402435.1 Bacteroidota bacterium
CAACATTCTATGTGTGGCACCTGCGGTGTGCCGGTGTTGCAAAGGTGGATCAGGTTCATGGAGAAGAAATCACCAATGAACATATCAAGAGTGCCATCGCCGTTGATATCGGCAAAGGAATACACTGCCGCTCCGTGCAGCGATGAGCGCGCTGGACTCGTCGTGCAGGTGTCGCCATAAATCGTAACGTGCTGCCAGAATTCGGTCCGGAAGGCGTACACGGGAAGCGTTGCCAATCCAACGTTCTCGTAAAAATTTACAGTACCGATAATATTGGGGGATAAAAAATCAAGATCACCATCTGCATCGATGTCTGCAAAAACCGGAATGCAATTCGCCCCTGCCAACAGTTGATTGCCCGCAGAATCAATAAGAGTGGAAGACAGAAGAACAAATAGCGGTGACTCGACTGTACCCTTGTTCTTATATAGCTTGACCCCTGAGTAGGTACTGTCTTCCGTACAGAGATCGATTCTTCCATCGCCGTCATAGTCAACGAAAAGGAACCACCGTGAAAATGCAGGAAGAACAATGAGGCCGTTGCGGAGCTTGAAGTCGGGATTGAAGCGGGTTCCCTCGTTCCGGTAAAAGTCCATGGTGAGATCGTTATCAAGAATTATCAGATCTTTATCGCCGTCACCATCGATATCTACAAACTGATGGGTTGGAGAATTGACCCCGCCAGCGAAGGGCAAGGCCAATGGCAACCCGAGCACATTGACAGGGATCGCATCAACCTGACGGACGTACGGTTGAGCCAAGCAAGGGCAGGCAACCACGAAAAGAATACAACACGCTACAGATACGTACTTCAGAGCGCTGCATATCATCGAAGCAACAGCATCTTTTTCGACTGAACGTACGAACCGGATATGAGCCTGTAGAAATACACTCCGCTTGTAACATCCTCTGCATTCCACGCGACTTCGTACCGCCCGGATGGCTTCGTCTCGTTCATCAACGTTATCAGTTCACGGCCAAGTACATCATACACTCTCAACGTTACATGCCCGGATACAGGAATCGCGAACGAAATTATTGTACTGGGATTAAACGGGTTGGGATAGTTCTGGTACATGGCATACGTGGCAGGTATTCCTTTCCCGGTTTTATCAACCGAGTTGACTATTGGTTCGCCGAGGTCGAGCAACGTTTTCTGCAAAGCACTCCTGGCAGGCTGTTGCTGCATGTAATAAAGAGGGAAATCGAAGACCACGATCTTGAAATCAGATCCCAGATATCTCCATGCAACAGGTTTGCCTTCGAATGAAGAACCTGGGATTTTTCCGTGGTATAGAAAGATGCTCTGAGCCATTGGATGATTGTACGGCAGAAGAACAGCATCGGTATTGATCAGTGTTCCGCCATACAACGGAATCGTTGCGCTATCCACCTGAATATTATTGTAGCCCGGAGCAGAAGCGATCGCTGAGTAAAAGTCCTGGCTCAGCGGGCCGCTTGTCGATGTGGAATCAATCTTCAGCATTTGTGGAACAAAGGTGCCGGCAGGATAACTGTTGAAACCAGTCGCCGCGGTTGCCTTGAGCGAAGTCGAGAGCCTCCAACCACAAATGACCAGACGACCTCCTTGTTGCACGTATTTCCTGATCGCACTCGTGTCAGCATACAAAGGATTGCTTCCGCGGACATCTGAATGCCAGATGATAGTAGAATACGGACCCATGTGTGCGTCGCTAATGGGAAGGCCCGCCACAGTGCTGTCCGCAACGTCCCATTCCCCGGCAATCCAAAAACCGCCTGTCAATGAACGATAATATGAATCGACGATGCTATCTGTGGGTGCAATGGGTCCACCTGCACCATCCTTCGTCCCATCCACAATCAAAATACCCAGATCGTGCGTTACACGTTGACCGGCAACAATACCAGATGAGACACTTTCATTACCGTCACCATCAACGGCACGGACACGATAGTATCGGAGTTGATGAGGAAGCAATCCGTTGTCGGTGTAACTTGTTGTTGGCGCAGTAACCGAATCGTAGAGTGTAAACCCGGAGGAACGGGAGACACTGCGATAGACTCGGTACTTCACAACATCAAGCTGCGGACTCGGCGTCCACGCCAGCCGTGCATTTGCAGCAAACGAGGTGGAAGAGACATTCGTCGGCGGTGCAGGAATCAAGGAAGGCCGGCCCAGAATTTCATTCGAGAACATGCTTTCGTTACCGGCAGTGTCGTACGCAGAGACACTCACATAGACTGCAACGTTAGGCGTGAGATTTGTGATCGTGAACTGCGCAACGTTGCCTGCCGTGAGAACCTGGGTATAGAACAATCCGCCGGAATCACGGACAGCGACGCGGTAGCCAGCAAGATCTGGAACCGTTGGAACTGGAGACCACTGCACTTGTAACGATGTTCCGTTTCCGGGATCAACGAGCGATGGTATGAGTGGTTTCTCCGGTGCCCATGCGAGGGTAGCAAGGGCAACGGCATTCACCCGTGCAATCCTCGCCACGTATGCCGGACTAAGATTGGCAACGATATCCTGAGCGGTATGCTGGAATGCGAGATTCTCGTTCGGCTCAACAAAGCGTACCGCCGTGTATCCATGATTCTGGAATGATTGATGATCGCCGCCTCGTCCAGGTCGATCGACATCAGGAATGAGGTTGATCGCAAAGCCCGGATAATATGCCTGTGTTTTGAGCTTGATCGTTCTCGCCATTTGCCGATGCGAGGTGGCATCGTTCAACGAGGAAAAGTGTCGCGTGCTCAGGCTGTCGGTGATGCCGTTGCTCCCGGTGATGTTACCAACAACGTCATTGGTGATCATACCATCAATGCGGATGCCGTTTGTTTGGGCATAGGCCGCGTATGCTTCACTTCCGAATAGTCCTTCATCTTCTCCAACAACAGCCATGAAGATGAGCGATGCGTCAAACTGATAGCTGCTCAACACCCGGGCAAGCTCGATCGACACGGCCGTTCCTGATCCATCGTCATTGGCCCCGGGAGAAAAGATTCCGCTTGCGCACGCATTGTTGGGGTCTCCACGTGTGTCAAGGTGCCCACTCACAATGAAATATCTGTTCGGCGTTACGGTCCCGGGCAGGATGGCCATGACGTTTCTGTGGAGCCGCGTACTACCGCAGATGGTTGCAGTGAAGTCGAAGTATTGGGGCTGCAGTCTGCCGCCTGATGCGGCGCTGAATTCCTGAAATTTTCTATAGACCCATCGTCGTGCAGCGCCCATACCGGTTGTCAACGACGTTGTGTCGTCAACTGTGTGGCGGTAGGTGAATGAGACAAGTGTATCAAGATAGGAGCGGATATTGCCTGCTTGAATTGAATCGAGAATTGCTTGTATCTGAGGAATGCCGGATGTTGATGGGAGTCGTTCGATGTTCCCAGAACGGCCCGAGGTAAACGCGAGGACCATAGTCATGGCAAGTGTCAGTACTTTGAGCAAGCGAGTCATGCTGTTCTCCTTTCAGAGAATGAACGATAAGATCAGCGGATGAACGCTGTAGGAGCTAAACAGAGATTGAACGGTGCAAACTCCTACCAAACTCCTTCGACGCACTATTAGAATACTCAACTCCCTCGTTGTCCACCTCTTCGTATCGCCCCGCCCCCTCTCATTCCACCGGTCCCTCGAACCTTCAGTCCACCCTTGACGCCACCATTTCCATGGAGCGACTGTGCTTGCTTGTGAAACTCATCGCCGGGCTTGAGAACCTTCACACGCAGGGGCTTCCCTTCAATTTCCTTCCCCCGCAATCCGTCAACTGCAGCACGGATTTCTGATTTTTTCACCATTTCTACAAAGCCATATCCCTTCTCTTTCCCGATTGAGGCTTCGAGAACTTTGCCGAATGCCTCAAACATCGACCGTAGCTCAGCGTCTGTGAATTCAACCGGCAGGTTACCAACGTAGATTTGCATTATTCCACCTCTATGACGTATGGTTTCTGTATTAGGTATTGAGAGAACATTCGTGTAACTCTTCGGAAAAGGTACGGCTTCTTGCAGAACTTAGCAAGTTTGCTCTTCCAGGTGGGGTTTCTTTTTTCCTCAGACTCTGTTATCTTCATTGAAACCATGATCACAGAACGCAGCCATTTCGTTGAAGAACTCGTCGAGTACTTTCTGAGCCAGAGGTACGTCGTTCATGGGGCACGTGGAGTACAAGGCTACAAACCGTCGCCCGCAATTCCGAATGATGGGTTCGGCGACTTACGGGCGCGCGTACCGGATGTTATCGGACTGGACAGAGAGAACACAAGGATTGTCTTCGGGATTATTCGGGAGAACCGTGAGGAACTTGACGCGGAACAATCGCTCACTGACTACAACGTCTTTCTGGATCACAAACAGGCAGCAGGCAACCAGGCATCGCAATTGGTGGTGCTTCTTCCCCACTCACTTGTCAGCGACTTTACCACCATCCTCACACATTACATCCATCGTGAATACTGGCATCGGGTCACAACGGTTACTTCGCGGCTTGAACCGTAGTCACGCCCCGATTATCTCGGCACGTCGGCTGTAAGAATGAACCTGAATATCTTTCCTTCCTGGCCATCGAGCACGAACAGTATCTTGCTGAAGAACGCGAGCCCCGTCGGCCTCTTCATGAAACCACCGCTTTTGGCAATACCGAAAGATTCAACCTTGAATATTCCCCTGCTGTTGAATTTGAACACGCTATCCAACGCTGCATCAGCGATAAAGATATCTCTCCGTGTCTTATCGATGGTGACGGCTTCCGGCTGCACGTACCGTCCCACTTTGAAAAAGTCGATCGGATTGGTGGGATCGTATTTCGAGAGCCAACCTGTAAAGTCAGAGGTTTGCTCGTAGCGCATCCAAAGTGCCGCGTAGTTGACCTCTTCAGAGGATTGAGCAAGGACGAAGTCCTTAACGCCCGGAAAGGAGACAATGGAGGTGGGCTTGTTGATGGAGACCGGTGATTGTCCTCCCGTTATGAATGCTGGCAACGGTGTGATGAAGACATCGTTCCGGTCAAACAGAAGGACACGCGCATCGGGATCAATCTGGCTCCCGTTGTCCGGGCCGGTGCGCACTGCAAGCCAGGAGTTATCAGGCAGTACGGTTATGCCTGGAAACCTCCGTTGAGGGTGGGCGAGTTCCTGCCAGACCGTATCAATGCGGGAAAGGTTCAAATGATGAGCAGAATCCTGCGTTGAAGCCACGAGATGAAGCCTGAACAACGCACCGACAGCATCCCCATTTGTTGCAATGACTTCACCTCCGACAAGCAGATCCAGGCGGGAATCCTGTGCGAGAGAAAGAGGCCGACGCATGATACGCGTACTGAGTACAGTACCTGCAAGGTTCATCATGACAATCCTGTTCGAATCAGCAACATAGAGAAGCTGATCGTTACCCACCATGATGTCCTGCGGATTTGTGAATCCACCGAACGGGGGAAACAATTGCACGTACGCCGTATCAAGGGTTGCCGCCCCTTGTTGTGGAAGCTGGGATAGGTCGTACTCTTTTTCACACCCTGTCCCAACCATGAGCAGGAGCATGAGCCAACATGTTATATGAACAGCGTCTTTCTTCATCGAACCTAGTATGAAAATGCCAGTGAAATACGGTGGATCGAACCTAGCCTATTAAAGCTGCTGAATGCGTAGTCAGCACTCACTCTGCTGAATCCGATGGGTACTTGAACACCTGCTCCAAACGAAACGCTTTCCTCCGAGGTTGCATCGGCGCCAAAGAGTGGCTGCCCAATTGTTCGTTTCACTCCTCCTCGAACGAAGAACGTGTTTTGCCACGAATACTCAGCTCCCAACCTGAAATGCTCCGAGTTGTCATTGGGATGATTGAGTTGAAGGGACGTTGTAATCTTATGTCCGTTCTCATCGGCAATTGGATCAAATGCGATCCCCAGCCGGAAAATTGTGGGGAGTGAGAAGGACTGAAACACACTGACAACTGCACCATTATATTGCGTCACCGAACCCTTCGGCTGAACATCAGAGCCGAAGTTTGAAATCACTACGGCAAAACGGGTTGTGCCAAGGCCTGTCCAGTAATACGTTCCGATATCCACCATCACCGAACGCATTGAAAGGACATCCATTGTCTCTTCGACATACTTCACGGTTGCGCCAAAACTGAATTGATCCGTCATTTTCTTTGAGTATGTCAAACCGATGGCGATGTCACCGAACTTGAAGAATTGCCCGGTGCCAAACGGCTGTGCCTCCGTGGTAATCTCCATGTCCTTCATGTGGAGCGAAGAGAAGGATGCTCCCACCGCATCCTGCTCGTTGATGTGATATACAAGTCCAAAAAAATCGTGCTGTATGTCCACCACATATTCTGTATGCGACGCGATTGCCTGATCCTGATTGAACTGAACCAAGCCGGCAGGATTCCAGTAGAGCGCTGAAACATCATTGGCGACAGCTACAAACGATTCCCCCATTGCCACACCTCTTGCCCCAACCCCCAACTTAAGAAATTGAAACGCAGAGATACCAGCCCGCTGCCCTCCAAGGTTTGGCACCAGCTGACCATTGGATGAGGAAGCCAAGCATAAGCCGATGACAATAAACATGATAGCTTGATATGTTGAACGGCGTTCTCGGATCATGCTAGAATCTAAATGCAAGACTAACTCTCAAGGTTCTTGGCTTCAGATACCTTGCGGGGTTATAGGGAAACGGTTGAATGTCTCCGGATAATTGAGCGTAGAGCGGATCATTGTAAGAGTTCGGTGTGGGATCGCCGTACTCATACGCTTTTCCTGTTACCGGGTTAATAATCTGGGAGTTCTTTCGATTAAGGAGGTTCTCAATATCCAGACTCGCCACAAGCCTGCCAAACCCAAGGTCGAAATACTTCTCAAGATTCAAGTCGATATAGAACCAGTCATCCCCAATGGATTCATTGATATGGTTGAGATCGCTCACGTACTGTGGACGCCCAATGATGGCATCGTTGCCAACATAAATTTGTGGCGTGTACCGCTTTCCGGATTGGAAGAAGATCCGTGTATAGAGGTTGATGTCATCAAGAACTCCCTCACCGAAGCCAAAGAGTGGCTCACCCTTTGGAACTGTGAAGTTCAGGTTGAATGAAACCTGAACCGGCCTGTCCCATATCAGGAATGTCTCTTTGATGGTCTCGGGTTCGCCCTGTTGCAGTCTGATAATGTTCTCATTCGGCGTTGAGCTTTTACCGGTTGCAATTGAATATGATCCCCAGACAGAGCCTCTGAACCAATTGCCGATTCTCTTCTTGTATTCAACTTCAAGTCCTCTTACCCGCACGTAGTCAGAGTTAAGATACGATGTATAGTACTGAGCACTCCCCCGGGTGGCCAGCCGAAGGATGGACTTCTCTGTAACGTAATCAAAAATATCCTTGTAGAACGCTGTAACGCTCAAGACGTCGTTTCCGGAGAGTTGGTTACGGACGCCAAGCTCGTACGCAACGGTGGTCTCAGGATTCAGGTTCGGGTTGCCGACGGGAAGATTCGAGCGAACACTCGTTCTGTTGAGCTTTGAGTACACAAATTGCGGCCTGGGCAACTTGGAGAAATGCCCGTACGAGAAGAAGAGCGTCTGGTTGTCTGAGATGGGATGCGAGATACCCAATCGCGGGCTGATACGCGCTTTGAGCCTTCTCCCGAATAATGTAAACGTATCATTCTTGTACTGGTCGCGAAGGGCCCGTGAAATGATCAGAGCAGAAGAAGTGTCGTTCGCAACGTCATCAACAAATTTGCCCGGGAACCAGTAGTCAAGCCTCAAGCCGAAATTCAGAATCATTCCGCTCAACGTGATGTTATCCTGTGCGTAGAGCGCACCCTGAGCGGTGCTCACCGAGTAGATATCATTGTCAAAGCCGAGAGGTTTCACCCATGGCCGGACCAACTCGGCAATCTGAAGGTTCTGAAAGCGCGTTTCAACACCGGCTTTGAACTTGTTCTTCTCCGAGAAGAAGTTCGTAAGATCAAACTTAAGTGTGTACTCTTCAATGAAATGGTCGCGCCAGGAAGTCGGAGCACCGATGTCATAGAAACCGTCTCCCGCGACAACCCCGACCGTGTCGGTATTCTGATTATAGTAACGGATCGGAAATGTAACGATATCCGCCGGTGCGAAGTATTGATCAAAACTCTTTCCGTTTGCGTCGCCACGGACATGCGCCGTGTACTTGCTCAACCGGACTTCATAAAACAAGCTATTGCTCAGTGTATGAGTCAAGGACAAAGAATGCTGAATGTTCCGTTGCGTAAATGTCGCTGCGCTGTCCGGAATATATTGAAAAAGATACTGGTAGCCCGGATTCGGTTCAACCCGCTCCAGCGTTGCCTGCACTGTTTGCGTGTTCTGATCGACGACAAGCGATTCGTTATAGGAATAACCTATCTTCACAGTGCCCACCGGCCGGTAGGTCCACTTGGCCAGCCATGAATAGTTGTTGCTGCGCCGCGGCGATGTTGAGTACGAACCAAAAAAAGAAGGATAGATCGAGGAGTACATTGCGTGAGATGTCTGCGACTGGTATCCGCTTGGTTTGTTATTGGAACCGATGACTTCCGTCCAACGTGTGTAACCATCCGTGAGGTTCGCGAACACTGTTCCAAAGAAACTCATTTGTCCGGGAATCTGGATGCCGAGCATCGGGAGAACATACCGCGTGAGGGGCTCGGGTCCGCTCAGGTTGACGTCATAAATATCCGTATACCAATTGGCCCTTGAATTATCGTTCAAGCCGTAGTGATCGGTTTTATAGGAAACACCGCCCGAATATTTTTCCGCGCCCTCCCGCGTCGTAATATTCACTATCCCCGATGTGGCCTGCCCATATTCGGCATTATACCCACCCGTGAGGACTTCCACTTCCTCAATCGCAGCGGGACTTATTTGCAGCCCAAACCCATTTCCAGCAAGCGGGTCTTGTACAGAAACACCATCAACAAGGTATGCATTCTCATTCGACCGACCGCCGCGGATATGGATTTCGTTGTCAGCCTGAACCACACCAGACTGCAACGCTACAATGCTTTGCACACTCTTCAGTGCAGCGGCTTCGATATCCTGTTGACCGATACTCCTGCGGCTTGCCGTCTCTTCGATGTCAAAGAGCGGTCTCTCTCCCACTATGACAATGTCCTGTCCTATCGAAAGCACCGTCTCTTCCAACTTCGCTGCGAATGTAGCCGTTTTTCCAGCTTCTACTTTTACGCTGGTAAACTGGACAACCTTGTACCCCAATAATGAAATTTCCAGCGTGTAGAGACCAGGATTGACCTTGTCAATCTTCACATCACCTTCAATATCACTAGTACCACCGTAGTAGGTTCCTTTTACAATTGCATTCGCTCCGGGCAATCCTTCACCCGTCTTCGCATCAGTGACCTTTCCTTCTATGCGACCCCTGTCAGGAGTCTGGCCTGAGAGGAACGTCCCTTGCAGCGTCACCAGAAGGAATATGTAAATGAATACACGCATCAGAACTTCCGCCGGTCAACGCGTTGATTTGGATTAAACTGGGTAAATATCTTTGCGAAGAAACCCGTCAAGCCCTGCGGATTCCCGTAGACACGGTTGTCCAGCAAGTGCAAAGGGATTCCAAAGAAAATGATTCTCCTTTGACCGTCAACAACTGCCAGGTTGGGAGTTCCTGCATACCGCGGGCCTTGGGGGGGTGCAACAGTGTCGCGCTGCAGGCGATAGATGTAGGACGCATCTGATCGCCGATAAATCGGGCGCATGAATACGGAATGGAACGGTGGAAAATCCTTGAACGCCAGCACCGGATAGACATTATTCGGATTCGAACTATCCGGTAACATCCTGTAATTCGCACGAATGCGGGAATCGCCGAGCCGCGGTGGATCGCCTTGATTCCAATTCACAAGAAGATTATCGACACTACTGACACTATCTATCGGGGCAAAATCCTTGAAGGCGCCTCTCGCGTCAATGGTGTTCAAAAACATAGTTGAGAAAATGACTCTCCCACCCCGTTGCTGATACGGAAAGACCGTGAGCTGCGCAAGACCGAGGCTCGGAAATTGCTCCGTGTACCAGAGCACGTAATCATACAATAGGAATGTCCGAACCAACGCTGGATCAACAAACGGCGGTACCATGGAACCGAGCCTTGTGCCATCCCGTTTTTCAGATGTTGTCAGGCCTATTGCAATGTTTATCTGATCGACCGTCGAGAATTGTGTGCCAACACCTGCAAGAGTTGTCAGGTACGTTGTAAGAGCCGCATCCGCATCAGGCGCAAGATAGTCCGAGACGAGTAAAAGCTTCCCTCTCGGTCTCTTCACATACCAAGTATCCGTCCCCCTCGGCAGGGAGTCAAGGTTGCTGAACTCCCCGGCCACATCCTGAACCTGGACATAAAATTTATTCAGAGCGTCCATCTTCAATCCCGGTACACGCCCAATCAAA
>JANNSJ010000036.1:0-36098 GCA_031402435.1 Bacteroidota bacterium
CGCATCGTCTTCGGCAAGTGTCTCGTCCCAGAATGTCGCCCTCACTTCCACCGTGTCGAACACCCGGGAGTAATACGAGAGCTTGTCGAGAGAGTCTGTCTGTTGGGAAGAGTAGAAGCACTCATCGAGCACGTCGTGTTCCCATCCGCCAATCCCGATGCTGTAGGTAACTGCGGGCTTATTCATATTTCCTCCGACCGAAAAAGTGCTTGACACAATGGATTCGATTTAGTATCTTGCTTCAGACATGATACGACATATATGTCGTTTTGTCAAGATCAAAATTGACAAATGTGTCACTACCTCTGAATACGAAATGCGGGCACAACGACAGATGCGAGATGCTCGACTCAAAGAACTTCAGCAGATACCCGGCGTCGGCCCCTCAATCGCCAGAGATCTGATCTACATTGGTATTACAAAAATAGAGGATTTGAAAGGACAGGATCCGGAAGTACTGTACGATAGATCGAATCGTGTAGCGGGTGTAGTGCAGGATCGATGTTTGCTTTATGTGTTTCGTTGTGCGGTATATTTTGCTTCGACACGAAAACCATCGCCGGAAAAACTGCGATGGTGGTATTGGAAGGACAAGACAATAAGGAGAAGAGCATCATGAAATCCACAATCGGTGACCGCGTGCGTGAAGCGCGTGAGAACAAGGAATTCGATCAGGCAACACTTGCGGAGAAAGTCGGGATTGCCACCCGGACACTTCAGCGCTGGGAGAAGGGAGACCAAATCCCTGATGGCATCTCGATAACAAAAATCGCCAAGACAACAAACGTGCATCCGCACTGGTTGTTGACCGGAGAAGGGGAGATGTATCCCACGCCATCGCGCCCGCCCAATGTGTTTCCCCTGCCGATGGCAAATAGTAAGCGGGAAAAACTTGTCGACCTGCCGCTCATCTCATCGGTGCCTGCAGGAAAAGTTGCAACGATGTTTCATCCTGACTATGTGGATGAGTATGTGACTGTTGACGACGTGAAAGACCCCCAGGCATTTGCCTTGAAGGTAAAAGGGAATAGCATGTCTCCGCGTATTGAAGATGGCGATGTGGTAGTGGTCAGTCCCTCGGCTGAGACACACAACGGCGATATTGCAGTTGTGCGTGTGGATGGTGAAGATACGTTGAAGAAGGTAAAGTTCGAAGGAAACTACGTTCACCTTATCCCCCTCAACCCGGATTTTGAGCCGGTGACTGTGAAGAAGAAGGATGTGAACTTTGTCTGGAAAGTGGTGAAGCTGATTAAGGAACTGTGAGTATTGGAAGTATAACCAAAGAGGACACAGAAAGTTGTTAGGATAAGACAGTGTTCAACCGTAGCGCCTGGCATGATGATGTGAGTAAGGAATAATGAGGATTGAATGCGGGAACATGTCAGATCTTCAGAGCATCTGGTCAATGGTTCTCTTCTGATCCGGAAATTTGAAGCAGATCCGCCCGGTAAGCTGCTCTTGCTTCACGGAAGAACTCCCGAAGTGTTCCGGCTCTCGTTGCATGCTGCTTCTCATGCGTTACTGCGCGATGTTCCGATTGCTCTTGTGGATGGATCGAACAGGTTCGACCTGTATTCCATTGCCGAGTTTGCCCGCACGATAACAAGCCAGCGGTTGGTAAAGAAGCCGGTAACGCCGGAGCAATTACTCCGGCAAATCTTTATCTCACGTGCATTCACCTGTTATCAGATGGAAGCAACGATCACGGATCGGCTGCCTGCATTCCTTAAACGGAAACACGCAACAGTTGCCATCATCTTTGGCCTGCTTGACACCTTTTATGATGAGCAGGCGCCGTTGTTTCAGGTGAAGGCAAGCCTGCAACGTATCACAGCGGCATTGCAGCAGTTGAAGCGCGAGAATATCTCCGTTCTGCTCGCATCGCTCGATACGAAAGTGGAATCGAAGGAACGAAACGCGCTGTTTCCAAAGCTTGCGGCTGTAATGGATAATACTATTCAGTTGTCAGGAGGGGAAGTTGTAAGGAGGATATATGAACCGCAGAGGCACCGAGACGCTGAGGATGAATGACATAACAGAAAGAGTCATCGGGGCGTGTATTGAAATCCACAGAGCCCTTGGGCCAGGGTTGCTTGAATCGGCTTACGAGGAGTGTTTATGTCATGAGTTATCTCTGGCAGGTTTACGGTTTGATCCCCAGAAGCCATTACCTGTAGTGTACAAAGATGTGAGGCTGGATTGCGGTTATCGTCTTGACGTTGTTGTCGAGAATCAAGTTATCCTGGAATTGAAAACCGTTGAGTCTTTCCTCCCGGTTCATGATGCACAACTGCTCACATATCTCAAGCTCACTGGGCTAACGCTTGGCCTTCTCATCAACTTCAATGTGCCAGTGCTGACACGAGGACTAAAGCGGATTGTGAATAATTTTGATGAATCCAAGGTTTAGTTATTTCTCTGCGTCTCAGCGTCTTCGCGGTGAGAAATTTTAAGGAGGTTTTATGGGGAGAACAGTACCTACATTTACGATGGTTGTCCAGGCCGAGATGGACACATGGTCGAAGTTCCGGCGTGGGCTGCGCAAGGAAGATCAGGATGCGCTGGATGAGTTGTTCCGTTCAGCGCGGATGCAGCTTGCCAGCAGCGCGTATGCTGCTCGCCCGATCCCGTTCGAAAGCATCGTCATGTCCATGCTCATCATGCAGCAACGGACGATCAAAGAGTTGCAACGAGGGCTTGCTGTTGAGCCTTTGAAAAGTAACCGCCAGGACGCCGAGAAAACAGAGGGGCACATCGAGTTGGATGACAAGGCTGCCTAATAAAAGAAAACCGCAGAGGCACAGAGACGCTGAGGATGAAATGGAGCGACAGCGTTCGCTTTTTTTCTCGGCGTCTCGGTGTCTCTGCGGTGAGACCCAATGTGCTCATCAACCGTCACAGCCTGGCTATTCGATCTCTATCCCTCACCGCACGGACTCACGTTCTGGCTGGTGGATGAAGAAGGAAGGAAACACTGCTGCTTTCGCGAGTATGCGCCTGTGTTTTACATGCATCTGTCGAACTCGGAAGAGAGGCTGCTTGAAACAGTGTTACCCACGATGCCGTGCAACGTAACGCTCGACCATCATATCCAGACAGAAATCTATCGCAACGAGGAGTTGGATGTCGTACGAGTCAGTGTACATGATCCATTGCACCTGAAGACTGTCGTCCGTATGCTCGAGCGGCAGTTCCCGCATTATGTCTTTTACAATTCAGACATCCTCGTTCCGCAACTCTTCCTTTACTCCTCTACCGATCTTTTCCCGCTTGCGTACGGGGAGTATACCATTGATGAAAACAACACCCTTGTTGACTGGGCTGTTGATGACAAATTCGATGCAGAGGAATATTCCCTGCCGGAACTGACAATGATGAAGCTGGCCAACAGGCCGGATTTTATCTCTCCCAAACATCGCAAGGTCTATCAACTGGAAATCAGCTACGACAATCAAACGTATAGCCTGGAAGACCGTGATCCCGTTGACGTGCTCAACGCGCTCAATCGTCATCTGCAGCGCTGCGATCCGGATATTGTTCTGACAGAATACGGCGATGCCATCCTGCTGCCCATGTTGACACGACTGGCCGCTGAACACAACGTGCCGCTCATGCTGAACCGGGACCCGAACGCCGGCTACTTCACAACTCACGAGTCAAGCTATTTTGTCTATGGAAAGATTGTACACAAAGATGGTGCATTCGAGCTTGCCGGACGCTGGCATATCGATACGGAAAACTCATTCGCCATGGGTGAAGCAAGTCTGGATGGTATGTATGAGATCGCACGCATGACGCAGCTTCCGGTGCAACGCCAGTCCCGCTCAACCATTGGTACATCGCTTTCATCCATGCAACTTTCCTGGGCGGTCAGGAACAACTATCTGATTCCATCCAAGAAGCGTGAGCCGGAGGATTTCAAATCGGCGGCGACGTTGCTGCTGGCTGACCGCGGCGGACTGATCTTTCAGCCAAAGATGGGCTACCACGAGCAGGTTGCGGAGCTCGACTTTGTCTCAATGTACCCGACGATCATGGTCGAACACAACGTTTCGCCGGAGACGGTGAACTGTCGTTGCTGCACGGAGAAGGAAGCAAAAGAGATCGTCCCGGAACTGGAATATACCATCTGTGGAAAGCGTGAAGGCATTGTTCCCTCCACGATACGCACGGTGGTGAGGAAGCGGGCGTTCTATAAAAAAGAGAAGAAGCGACTGAAGAAACTCCATGATGAACGGTGGCATGTGTACGATCACCGCCAGAACGCGCTCAAGTGGATGCTCGTGACATGCTTTGGGTATCTCGGCTACAAGAATGCGAGGTTCGGCAGGATTGAAGCGCACGAGTCGGTGAACGCGTACTCACGCGATGCCATCCTGAAAGCAAAGGAGATGGCTGAGGCGAAAGGCTACGAGTTCATCCATGCAATCGTGGACTGTATGTGGATTAAGAAACCCGGAGCGACGGAGGCGGACTACGAACAACTCGCCGTCGAGGTGAGCAAGGCAACCGACATCGATCTCTCGCTCGAAGGCATCTACAATTGGATACTGTTCCCCGCAAGCAAGATGGATCCGAAACTCCCGACAGCGAACAGGTACGTGGGATACTATATGGATCGGGAGATCAAGATACGCGGCATTGAAGTGCGGCGGCGGGATACGCCAGTCTTCATCAAGCGGATGCAGGGGGAGATGCTGGAAGTGTTTAAACCAGCGAACACCATTGCTGATGTGGAAGCCCTTGTGCCACAAGCATTGGAGAAGGCAAAGGAGTTCATCGATCTCCTTCGCTCAGGCAAAGCCGATCCGCTGGAGCTTGTCATCCGCCGGCATATCTCGCAGGAAGCCGACCAGTACAAGAACCGGAGCGTCAGCGCCGAGGTGACCAAGGCGCTTGACGAAGCCGGCATCACCCTCGCACCCGGCGAGTCGATTGAGTACATTCTGGTTGACGCAACGGGAAAGAAAAAGCCACAAAAGGCCATTCCCCTCGCGCTCTACTCGTTCGATGAGGGCTACGATATTGAAAAGTACACGGAGATGGCGTTGAAGACGGTGGAGACACTGCTGCTGCCGTGGGGATGGGATGTGGAGAGGCTGAAGGAGAGATTTGGGTTGGCAGGGAAAAAGAAACGCAAGGCAGTTGCACGATTTGCCCGTAAGGCTGTTGCTCTTACTCTGCCGTTTGACTAAGTGGTATAGGCTTGCTATACTATTCGTTAGAAAGTTCAAACGCTAGTGAATCGGCATAAGCATCTACTCGATACATGATAACTGGTGACGAATTCTTCCAGGCCCCTCGCGATTGGTCTTTCCTTAAGTACAAGATTCTGAGCTGCTATTTCTCCCAATACTTCCCTAAAGTCAATCAAGCGTACCATAGCGGAGCAGTTGTCGCGGACCTCTTTGCCGGTCGGGGACGGTTCGACAATGGAAGAGAAGGCTCGCCTCTCATAATTGCAGAGCAGGCAAAAAAATATACAGATCGACTTGGATACAAGAACGTTGTCGTCCTTGCAGAGAAAAATCCAAGCGACAGAGAAGTGCTTACGCAAAACATGAAGGGTTTCATTGACGATAAGACTGCTGTTGTTCTGGCTGGTGATGCAAATGATGCAGGAACAATGGTCATAAACGCGATAAAGCCAGGTGTTCCACTCTTCCTCTTTCTGGACCCATTTGGGATAAAGGGATTGTCGCTCGATTTGCTGGGGAGAGCCTTTCAGAGAGCCAAACAGGATAGTACTGAGTTGCTAATCAATTTCAATCCATCGGGATTGTCGCGCCTCGCTGGAGTCTGCAAGAACCTCGAATCATCAGATGCAATTGTACGAAAATCTGGGCAGTGGGGTCTCAAATGACCCCACTGCCAAAATCTGCCATCTCTACTAAAGAGATGGTTGACGAAGTGTTAGGTGGTGATTGGTGGCTTGACATTATTAACAAGGAGAATCTCGAGCCGGAGTATAAGGTTAGAGTGATCTTGCACGAGTACTTAGAACCGTTTCGTAGTTTCTTCAAATGGATTGCGTACTTACCTGTGAGTGAATCCGCCATGGGAGGCGCTACAAAGTACTTCCTGATCTTTGCATCACGTAGTCCAGTTGCCTTTGAATTGATGAACGATTGTGTGCGAAAAGGCAGGTATGAAATTTTGCTCGAGGAATTGAGAGAGAAGTATCGTGGTACACTGTTCGAGTCCGAAAACGTGGAAAGCTTGATTCCCAGACAGCTGGTGATTGAAGCAAAGCAGATTGAATCCAACGTTTTGTCCGAGGCGATTCTGTTGACGGAGGAAATGTCAGCCTACACTGGAGATAAAAACTCTGTCTGGCTTCACAGATCCCAACTTCGTGGCCGTTTGATTCTGCGACATTTTGCAGCTAGCACTTGCAGCGAATACAACAAACTCATTGGCCAATTGTTAGAAACAGGAGCGCTTGTTGCAGAGAATGGTCGGACGAGGATCTCGGATCAAGTTGCATTTAGAGTTTTGTTTAAGAACATTTAGTCAAAGCAAGGTAAAACTATGTCTCAAAATTCTCCCATCGAATGGACCGACTCGACCTGGAACCCCGTCACCGGATGCACGAAGATCAGTCCGGGTTGCAAGCATTGCTACGCCGAGACATTTGCCGAGAGGTTTCGCGGAGTGCCGGGGCATCCGTTTGAGCAAGGCTTCGATCTCAAGCTCTGGCCCGAACGGCTTGCTCTCCCGTTGAAATGGAAGCAGCCCCGCACCATCTTCGTCAACTCGATGAGTGACCTCTTTCACGAGAAAGTTTCCGCTGATTTCATCTTCAAAGTGTTCGAGACCATGCAGGCAGCGCACTGGCACAAGTTTCAGATACTCACGAAGAGATCAGACCGGTTGAAACGGCTGGCTCGGCTGTTGCTATGGCCGACGAATGTGTGGATGGGCGTCAGCGTTGAATCTCCGAAGTACGTGTTTCGCATCAATGATCTACGGGATGTACCTGCTGCCGTTCGCTTCCTCTCGATTGAGCCTCTGTTGGAAGAAATCCCTGTGCTTGATCTGAATGGTATCGACTGGGTAATTGTAGGCGGTGAATCCGGTCCGAAGTGTCGTCCGATGAGTTCTAAATGGGTCAGGCTGATACGGCATGCGTGCAAGGTGCAGCGTGTACCGTTTTTCTTCAAGCAGTGGGGCGGTACAAGGAAGAAGCTCACCGGGCGGATACTTGATGGTCGCACATGGGACGAGATGCCAACGGCAAAGAAGCGGACGTATGCGTCATCGCTTAGTCAATCAATCGCTTCTGCTCAAATACGCCAGCCATCGTTTACTCACCTGTCGGATGGGGCGTAGTCTTCGCTCCTTAATGTCAAGCCGCCTTCTCAGCAGGAGGCTCATGTGTCTTTCACCGCCTCTCATCCCGCTACGTCCCTCTTTTTTTCATCATCCCAGCATACACTCCGAACGCGACCCCAAACCCGACGAACCACGCGTAGTTGTACAAGTGCATCAGGAATGGGCCAACGGAAACCGGATCGATCACTTTGATGGTGCCAAGAAATCCGGGTACATTCGGTGCGATGCCAAGAACAAGTGCGATGATGGCGGCGGAGTTAAAGCCTTTGCGATAGGTGTAGCGGCCGTTCAGCAGATACAGGTCAACCGCTTCGAGCTTCATGTTCCTCACCAGAAAGTAATCGCAAATCAGGATTCCGCCGATCGGTCCGAGCAACGCTGAATAGCCGACAAGCCATGTGAAAATATACCCACTCGGGTCGGCAACGAGTTTCCATGGTTGAATCAGGATACCGATGATGCCCGTGATCAGTCCGCCGATACGGAACGTGATCTTTGATGGCCACAAGTTGGCGAAATCATTCGCAGGACTGACAACATTTGCAGCAAGGTTCGTTGCCAGCGTTGCGAGGCAGAGAGCGAACAATGATACAGCAAGGACAATCGGGTTCGTGAATTTCGTAATCAGCACAACTGGATCCCAGATTGCGTTGCCATAGATGAGGATCGTTGCCGATGTTACTGCAACGCCGATGAGCGAGTAGAGCGCCATCGTTGCCGGCAGTCCGATAGCCTGGCCAAGCATCTGATCGCGCTGCGTACGCGAGTAGCGTGTGAAGTCTGGAATGTTGAGCGACAGTGTCGCCCAGAATCCAATCATGCCCGTGAGAGAAGGGAAGAAGACCGCCCAGAACTCTCCCGCCTTCGGCCCGCCCGGTACAAACTGCGACGGCTGCGAAAGCATCGGTCCGAACCCGCCTGCATGTTGATACGCCCACGCCAGCAATGCCAGCCCGAGTGCAATCAACAGCGGCGCTTTAATGTCCAGCAGGAAACGGATCGACTCGATGCCTTTGTAGATCACCAGCATGTTAATGCCCCAGAAGAACATGAAGCAGGCAAACTGCGCAATGTTGATGCCGGCCATCCATGTGGGAAGTGCATCCCACGCTGGCACATAGATCGTAATGATCTTGTAGATTGCCCAGCCGCCAATCCACGTCTGGATGCCGAACCATCCGCACGCGACGAACGCACGCAACATCGCCGGGATGTTGGCGCCTCGCACGCCAAACGCTGCGCGGCAATACACCGGAAACGGGATGCCGTACTTCGTGCCCGCGTGGGCGTTGAGTATCATCGGGATCAGCACGATGGCATTGCCGAGAAACACCGTAATGACTGCCTGGTACCAGTTCATCCCTTCGGTGATCAACGACGATGCGAGCATGTACGTGGGTATGCATGCGGACATCGAAATCCAGAGCGCCGCAATGTTGTACGTGGTCCAGGTGCGCTGTTTGATCCTCGTTGGCGCGAGGTCGTCATTGATAAGCGGACTCTTGCCTATGGAGGTGAGGTCCACTTCGACCAGATCGGAACTCATTGTTGGCAGCATACTGTAACGCCTCGCAGTTGAGAGTGTATTTGTTAGTTGTCTTCTCCGGCCCTGAATTCCGTCCACGGTTGTGTTGGCCGGTCTTTTATCAATCCAGTCATCCAATCGAATTGGGTATGCTCATCCAAAAACACCTTCGCATCAAACGGTCTTCCACAAGAAGATCCCCAACGTGCAAGGAAGGACATGTTCTTCGCCATCTTTGAGTCAACGATCTTTGCGTCATAGGCTCCCATGGGGCGAAATGGTTCGTCGAGGCCGGATGCCTGGTTATCGATCTCCCAATGGCCGCACAACGTGCGCGAGCCGGGCGTCGTGGAGTTCAGATACGTGTCAACATGATCTGCAAGAAACGACTCAGCTTTCTCAAGATCAATCTTGCCATGATGCTCTTTCATGAGTTGCTTCCATCGCACCCGCCGGGAAATGTCCGGGTTCTTGATGTTCAGTTCATTCGTGGTGGTCTCAAAGCGCAGGATCTTCAGGTCTTCGGCGATATTGGATCCCGAAAAATATCCGTTGGTCTTCCGCTCAAAGCCGATATGTTTCAACCCAAGTTCAAGCCGTGCGATCTCATTCGTGCGCACATCGCCGATGAGCCACGCGTTCGCGTATCCGCCGTTGTTTCCCTTCTTCATGATGTTGCACCACTCGTCAATCGAGGAGGCGTATTGCGTGGCACGTCGCATCCGCACAAATTCCGGGACTCCGCCGGGATCGAAGGGAAAGAATCCGCCAATCGTTGTCTCAGAGCCGACGAGTCCGGCGTTAGTGATGAAGAAATCCGTTCCGCTGTGAATCAATCCCGCTGCCGTTTGCATGAGGATGCGGTGGCCTTTCTCGGGCACGATGTCGAGAATAACATTGAACACCGCATAGTAATAGTCGCTCCACGTATTGTGGCCGAGGACGATCCCACCATCCCGAGTCATGTCGCCGGTTGCAATAAACGAACTGCACGATTCCTTCTTCGGGTCGGGCGCATTAGGCGAGATCGAGTCTTTGACGGTGGGCCACCAACTTGCCAACAACTCTGACGAACCATTGTAGGTGATCACCTCATCCTGGCTGATGGAAACACCGGCAGCATGCAGCCCTTCCGTTATCCCTTCGATCTCCGCCAGGTTTTCAGAATCGATTGCTGCGGTGAGCAATGCCGTTCCCTTCGTCACGAGCCACGACCAGTCCTTTGCGCTCTGGTATTCCCAGACCTTCTTCTGAATCCGGATCCCCTCCTCGATATCATGCGCAAGCAGGTAGCCATGTTGAAATCCCCGTTCTCTCGGTGCGCCCTCAATATGCAAGTACACCCAGCCGTTCTTCTCGTGCATGCGGGCTTTGGCAAGCCAGGATTTCTGCTGTGCAAAAAGTGCGGCAGTTGTTTGTGCGTTCGACTCTTGGAGACAGAACGTGACACACAGGAGAATGAAGTAGATGAGTCCGTCCATGGTGGACTTGATCGTTATGCTCAACGGGCGATGGTACCAGATTGTCAATTGCCAGTGAGCGAGGGAGTACCCGGTGAACCCGTATGGTTTGGAAGTCATAACGAAAGAGAGCTTCCTTGTGGGCAAAGAACAAGGTTCATTGTTTATTCAATACCGGCGCTTCAGTAGGAAGAGGTTTGCCGTCCTTGACGATTGTTACTCCTTGTGCAAATCGATTGTGGAACGTAGACTCAGTGAGACCGGTTGCAATGTTCGTTTGCATCTTTCTTTTTGTGACAATTGTGACTCTCGTGTTTGCTTTGTCAACGGGTTCAACCCAAACTGCAACAACAGCGCCGGCCGAAATAAAATTCTGTCCAACAGTCGTTACCATATAGTTTTCGTCCTTGTGTTCCTCAATCGTTTCGGCGTCCTCCCAGCGAAGAACGGTCCGCGCGATTTTCCAGGATTGCTCGAAATCGACAGGGTACACATGTACAGTTCCATCATTTTTGGCCTTGATGGCGTCCGAGATATTCGCGCATCCGGTTATGAGCGCGAAAAGCGGTAGCAATATTGCAATAGTATGTTTCATTCATGCTCCTTGATAGATTGTTGATGGTGGGGGGCTGGAAGTTTGACAACACAATATGGCAAAACAGGAAAAGAAATCAACCGCCATGGTTATCGCGGCCACAACCACCCGAACACGCCCGCAGTCAGGAGTGCGTAGATGAGTCCGTCCACTGTGGACTTGATCGTGATGCTCAACGGGCGATGGTACCAGATTGTGAGTTGCCAGAGGGCAAGGGAGTAGCCTGTGAACGCCGTGACTCCTGCGAAGCGGAAGACCGCAAGGTAATGCGCGCCGATGGGGAGTGCACGACTGGCAACATACGCGGCAAAGAGGCTGATAACGGCACAATAGAGGAACCAGTACACGAATGTCGTTCCCATGGTGATTGGTCCGTTGGGCCATACCGAGAGCATCAACACGGGACCCTTCTTCATCTTTTCCATAAACTCAGGGGAGCGCATGTCATCCCTGTTCTCAGGCCGTGGAACCATGTACTCGCCCGGAGTGATGTTGAACGGACGGAGCGCGTCCATCACCTTGTCCTGGCTGGACAACTTGGGGTAATCGCTCTTGTGCCAGGGCAATACCATGTGGATGATGGAGCTTGCAACAAACACGATCACTGCGGAGAGCAGGATCGGAAGCCAGAGTGAGAAGAGATCTACCATGATATTCTCCTGGTATATGAGTGTATGATAATTGACGCATAACGTTTAGTAACAGCGCACACGGCGCACTCTATGCTTTTTCTTTTCTGACATCAAATGTGTGCGCCGTTGAATGAACGCAACTTGTTACGCAAACCGTGAATAAACCGAGCCATAACAGGTGAGAGAATGTCGCTGTTACATTTGTTAGTTGCAGTTGCCACATTTCAATTATCCTTACAATGGATGGCGCCACAAACCGCTAGTAGTGCCCGCGAAGAGATTCGTTCCACTGACGCCGAGGGACCTGACAGACGTAAAAGCGGGTAGACCGGAACTAACTGCAGTCCAACTTGCGCCATTATTGACGGAAAGAAAGACGCCATCGTTGGTGCCAGCAAAGAGGCTCGTCCCAGCGAGAGCAAGAGATATGACATACATGTTTCCAAGACCTGAGTTAACTGGAACCCAACTTGATCCGCTGTTTGTGGAAAGAAAAACCCCACCAGGATTAGTTCCGGCAAAGAGATTCGTGCCGCTTATGGCAAGAGCGAATACATTAAGACTCGTCAGGCCAGCCGCAGTCCAGTTTGTGCCGTTGTTGGTGGAGTGATAAACTCCAGCACCTGTGTTTACAGTGGCCCAAGCTCCGACAAAGAGATCGTTGCCATTGACGGCAAGAGCGTAGATAAATGGGGCTGGTAATCCGTTGTTGACTGCCGCCCAATTCATCCCGTAGTCGGAAGAAAGAAAAACCCCTGCAGGTGTGCCAGCAAAGACATTGTTGCCACTAGTTGTAAGTGAATAGACATACGTGGGCAATCCGTTGTTGACTGCGGCCCAGTTTGCGCCATTGTCTATTGAAAGAAAGGCGCCACGGCCTAGACTCCCTGCGAAAAGATTATTGCCGATAGCCGCAAGCGAATAGACTTTGGCCCCTGAGAATGTCAGGATAGGTGCTGTCCAACTCATGCCATTGTTGCTGGAGCGAAAGACGGTACCGCCTGCAGCATAAAGGTTACCGGCGTTGACTACAAGATCATCAACCCAAGCGCCTATCATCCCGTCGTTAACAGCCGCCCAATTTGTGCCCCCGTTTGTAGAGAGAAAGACACCCCGGCTTTGAGTTCCTGCAAAGAGATTCGTGCCGGAGACGGCAAAAGCGCCCACAAACATGTCCTCCAATCCAAGATTGACTTGCGCCCAGCTTGCGCCGTTGTTGCTAGTTCTATAGACTCCGCCATTAGTCCCGGCAAAGAGATTCGTGCCGGAGACGGCAAGAGCATTGACTCCAAGGGTCGTTAGGCCAGAATTGATGGCAGTCCATGTAGTGCCGTTGTTGGTAGTTCTATAGACGCCGCTGCCATTAGTTCCGGCAAAGAGATTCGTGCCGGAGACGGCAAGGTCACCGACGTAAGCGTTCGTGAAGCCAGCCGCAGTCCAGCTTGTGCCGTTGTCGGTCGAACGAAAGACGCCGCCCCAAGTCCCAGCAAAGAGATTCGTGCCGGAGACGGCAAGAGCAGTGACTTCAAGGGTTGTTAGGCCAGAATTGATGGCAGTCCATGTAGTGCCGTTGTTGGTAGTTCTATAGACGCCGCTGCCATTAGTTCCGGCAAAGAGATTCGTGCCGGAGACGGCAAGGGCCCAGACCGTCATCGTGTTCGGCAACCCTGCATTGACTGAAGTCCAGCTCGCGCCATTGTTCGTGGTAAGATAGACACCGTAGTCTAGGGTTCCTGCGAAGAGATTATTACCACTCATTGCAAGAGTGTGTACACTAAAAAAGGATGGGGCGCCGGAATTGACCCCTGTCCAGCTCGTGCCATTGTTGGTCGAAAGAAAGACTCCGCCAAGGCCAGTCCCAGCAAAGAGATTCGTCCCACTTGTGGCGAAGGTACGCACCTGACCACCGTACGGCCCGTTGGTTTGAACCCATTGGGCAGATGGAACGATGGGATTATTTGGGGAAGCTGGGTCTTTCTTACAACCGATCAGTACAGCGAGAAGAAGAAAGGTGGTGAAGAATATGTAGAAGTCTCTCATTTCAAAGTGTCCTTTCGATTGAGGGGCAATTGCAACTAACTACTGGCTAAACGAACCAAGGTGCGTTTAGCCGCGCCCTCTTGTTGGCTAATCGAACCATGGTGCGTTTATTCCGATCTTGGTTGATCACTTCGTACTTAGGCAACCAAGTCAAAATCTTTGCGCCAATGTAGGGGAGGCAAGGGAGAAATGCAAGCCCTTCTGGGTTCGACCACCGTTTTGGGTCATTGCGATCCCGACGACCTGTCCGCCGTTTTTCTGGCGGGAGTCGGGAGAAGCAATCGTATCTTCAAATGTCGAGACAAAACGGGATTCCTTCGACAATGCAAGCAACGGAATAGTGCATGCCCTGTTCATCCCTTCCCGTACTTCTTGATGACGGGATACCTCAGTTCAGTATCGCCGACATTCCGGATGCCACACTTCACATAGGAGGGATAGCCGAAGCTCGCGGATGGTTCCGTTCTCAGACAAGAAAGGATCATGCCCCGCCCGCGGCCCTGCGACAAGCCAGGAATGGCCAACGATCACGCCTTTGTCTTCCGTACTTCCATGCCCTTCACGATGACGTATGCAATCAACGCGAAGAGGAAGAAGAGCAGCAACATCCACGCAATGCTCTGCAGCGTCCCGATGATTGTTCCGTACACCTCGAGTACCCACCGGTCTTGTGTAAGCTCGAGTACGCCCTTTCCTTCGGCCTTGGGTGTGATGTACTTTTCGAGTTCCCAGATCCGCACGCCCCCGGAAAGCCCGACCACGAAGATGGCAAACGTGACGTACTTTGACCACGCAGTGTGGAGGTCTTCAGCAACAAGGCGCTGCATGATTTTTGTGAGTGACTTTCTGAATATCGTCACGACAACCAAACACACTATGAACGCAATGGCAAAATTTGTGGCAAGAAGTGTAATGAACATGGTTACCTCCATGGGATTGTGGGTGGACAAGCAATCTCATCGGGTCTGGTGGACTCCTGTCAGGATATCGCGCAGCGCCGGTGTCACTTCATTCGAATCAAGATATCCGGACTGGGAAATGCTTTGTTGTCCTCGGCGAAGAGAAGAGCAAGTTGTTGAAGTTCATCCGTGGTTGCCGTGAGAATAATATCGCCATCGCGACGAACATGAGCGATCGTTATTTTTTTGGCGTCGATCATGTCCCTGAGCCAGTCACTTTCGAGGCTTGCTATCCGGAGAGTATCGCCGTTGAGCCAAACCCTGGAAAGAATGTGTGTAGCAAGCGTGTGATGGTCGCTTCCCTCTTTCAATGGATAGGAATCAAAGAACAGGAATGTGCCAAGCCGGCCTAATTGGACTCTGTACCCTTCGCTGTTCTCCTTCTGTTCGAGAAAAACCATTTTGTAGCTCTTTTCCCCGGCTTTCTGAAACGTAATGGTGCCGTTCTTATTGTCCATCCATGTTCCAATGAGCCCTGGATCATACTCAAGGTCTTTTTCTGCGAATAACGGGAACAGCGATCGTGCCGGACAGCCCATGATGAGGAAGGCAATTCCGACGGCGAGGAAATACTTGATTCTGCTCATATAGTTCTCCTTGAATGTGTGGCTTGAACCTGCAATTTGCTGCTGTGCATGGCAGCTGGCCGCTTGCTTAACGACCTGTCTCCTTACGAACGCAGGAAGATGGATATGCGACACACTGTGTCGTCTACTTCACCTTCTGTTTAGGAGCTTGGTCAAGCAGACTGGCAATTCGCCCAGGCGAGGGGGTGCTGACGCGTGTGGGGTTCCCTTGGATGCTCAGTGGTAAGAACAGATCCCGTGGCAAAACCGGATCTTGCAGGTAAGATGATTCTGCGAAAAGGTAGGAATAGTGTTGGCGAGAGTCAAGAAGCAAAACACCCATTGGCATTGGTCGTGAAGAAGCACGCGTAATGACGGCTTGTGATGCACTGCTGCCTCGCCCAGGTCACACTTTCACACCATTTCCTGCCCCGTCGCTGCCACGAACTATGAGCCAAAACCTGAAAATGAGTTCGGAAATATGACAACCGACCCTACCCGGATCATGTCTTGCTGTTGGCATGGATGTTGAATTAGTCTTCGACAAGAAGCAACACACAAACCAACAATCACTTCACATACATATCGGAGGTCGTTATGAAAACCACACTCTTTACACTCGCACTCGTTGTTGCAATGTTCGCCGTTGGATGCTCCAGCAACAGCCCGCTTGCAGCTGATGATTCTTCATCATCTTCGTCGTCTTCGCTGGCAACAACAAAAGCAATTGATGATGGCGGTAATGTTCGATCAGGCCGTCTTGAGGGCAACATCTCAGCGGTGAATGTCGCAGGAAAGAGCATGACCATTGTTACCGTACGCGGAACAGCGTTCACGGTGTTTGCCAATGCGGCCACAAAGATCGAGCGCAATGGTTTCCACGCAACCTTGAACCAATTCAAGATTGGCGATCGTGGGCAGGCGCGGTTCGACCCGGCAACAATGATTGCAAGCAAAATGGAAGCGGTGGGGAACTAAGAAGACTATCCACGAAGGACACGAAGAGCAAGAACTAAAGTTCAATGAAAAACGAGTAAAGTTGTTTTCGTGACACTTCGTGTTCTTCGTGGATATGAAACAGAAAAGCCGACAGGGTTCAATCCTTGTCGGCTTTTTCATGTTACAGAGATTGCGATTAGCCCCTCTTTAAAAATACATTCCCGTTTATCGTCTTGATCCGCACTTTGTTCTTGCCGCCGGAAAGAGTGCCTGTACCGTAGATGTACTTCCTCGGTGAACCGTGACTGCGGTCCCACTCCTTGGTTTCTTCCTGCTTCACGGCAAAGTCACTGACGATCTTGTAATCATTATCTCTGTCCTTTGTGTAGGCGAGAGTGATATCGACGTCCATCGAAAGCGCGGCAGGCAAGGTGATCGAAACATCTCCACCCATCGATTCGATCTCGACGCTTCGTTCTCCGTTTGCTGGATCACCAACCATTCTCACGTTGATCTCACCCCCCATCGTGGTTGCACTCACACGGCCGTCGATTGCATCAATATCGATGTTGTCGCCCATGGTTTTTGCACGTGCAAACTTTACCGCCCGTTTGATGTGAATGTCGCCACCCATTGTGTGTACGTCCGTTCCGTCAGGAGCGTCGTCAACATTGATGTCCCCACCCATGGTCTTGATGCTGACTTCGTCGCCGGTTCCCCGGCCCGACCTCGGTTTGACATTCCTCTGCATAGCATTGCCACCCTGCGATGTTGCCTTCACGTTTCCTGTAACATCCTGTACAAGCACCTGCCCGCCCATGGTCATCACTTTCCCATCCACGTCGGAGTTTGTCAGCGAAACCTTGCCTCCCATCGTGGTAAGGTCGAGCAAACCCTTGAGTTGCGTGAGTTCAAGAGCTCCACCCATGGTTCTTCCTTCAATCGTTCCATCAACGTGATCGATCGTGATACCGCCTCCCATGGTTTGAAGGTCAAGGTTGAATTTGTTCGGCACGTTGATCTCGAACGACATGTCAGAACTGTTAGTTCTCTTCCTTCGCTCATAGTACGAAGAGATACGGACGCCGCCAGATTCCTGTTCGATCTCCACTTTGCAGTTTTCCTCATCCCGGCCCCGCATGCTTGCTTTCACCTGGACGATATTCTTGTCCCATCCCGTGATCTTCAGCGTTCCGCCTGTCTTCAGATCAACGTCAAGCTTCTGGCCGGGAGAGACGGTGAATTCTTTTTCGATTGTCCCGGCGCGCGAAATGAATCCGAGAGAGAACACCGAGAGAAGAAGAATGATGGCTTTGCTTTTCATGATATGACCCTTTATGTGTTGTGAGACTTTGGAGTAGGATTCTGTCTATTGCTTTGCGTAAGCCTGATGAGGTTGAGATACACACTGCTGTTTTCACTCGCATTCGGAACTGCATGGCCGTGTGTGGAGGAAGTCCATCTACTACACTTCTCGTTTCCGACTATGAACAAGGCAGGGTTTGCAGTTCCGAAGATTCTCTTTCGTCCATTTCTCTTCTAAAGAGAAATGGACATAAAGGGTTCTGCCTGTTACGGGTTCACCCAATAGCTGAGCTTCACCATGAAGATGTTGTCCGGATGCGCATCCCACAATCGGGAGAGTGCCCTGTTGAACTTGAATTCTCCGATGCTCTCATCGTCCGACCTGTTTTGCGTCCATACGAGATAGAGCGTTGAGCCGGGAAGGTATTCCCACCGGAGTACAGCGTTGCCGCGGAGCGATTTGAAGTTGAAATCGGGATTGTTGAAGCTGATAGGCGAAGCCGGCCCGTTGCCGTCCGGGTCGGCAGTATAACTCCCGCCTTGCTCTGAGATGGTAGAACCTCCTTCTCCGTAAGTGCGAAATGCATAGCTCTTTGCGCGCGCCAGTTCCTTGAAGCTTGAGTAATCCCCGGCCGAGATGAGCGGCTGTACGTATAGTTGCAGGCTGAGTTCAGGCGTGAATGTCCAGTTCACCCGGATACTGCCAACCACGGTGGTTTGATCCAGGAATCCGAAGACGTAGCGCCTGCCATACGTTGCTGTTGCCGTCGGATCGTCGAATGCGTCGATCCATTGGGAATACTGGACGTTCTTGTTGAATTCCGGTATGAAGCTGACGGAGAGAGACTTGAGGGGGCGCCACCGAAATTCCGTGTTGATGTACCAGGTACGTTGATACGCTGCTTGATATGTTCCGGCCTCCAGGTCCACGAACAAATCCTTCCGTGTGTCGGACTCGATGGAGCCGTTGAATTCAACGCCGGGCGGGTTCAACGTTAACGGGCCGCCGCGCGTTCGGCGGTTGCTGATTGTCTGAGGATTGTAAGCGAAAGAATAATCAACGCTGAAGTAGTTCGGGAACTGGACGTACCCTGATTGCCAGAGGCCTTCCCACGTGATATTGCCATCAAAATCGTATGACCTGAAAAGCGCTGCCGAGAAATCGAGCCAACGATACAACGATGTTGGCTCCGTCCACTTATACCCTCCGCCTGCATGCGTGTTGATGATGTCGGCGCGCCAGAGAAATCCTGCATCATTGGACTCGAATTCCGGAGTGATGACGCCAAAGGAAGCATTAAAGAAAGATTGCCCCTTCTGCTTGGTGAGGAACAGTCTGCCGGCCGCGCCTGTGAGCGATGTTGCGTTGGTATCCAGGCGAACACGGTGTGCGTCGGGGCGCTGGAAATATCTGCGGGAGCTTTGCTGCATGTTGAGCATCTGTTCCTTGTTCCCGCGAATATGCGACACTCCGCCCCAGCCCGTTATCACCCACGTCTTGGTTGAGTCCAGGACTGTCCAGCCATCCAGCCCGGTGACGAAGGCGCTGCTGTTGATGTCATCTCTCAGGATGTCATTCTTGAAATGTCGCGCGGCAATAGTGGAGAGGATGCCGATCCCCTGTCTGCCGCCGTCAAATTCCTTTTGCACACGAGTGACGCCATAGTACGTAAGCGGCTCCACCTCGAAGCGCGAACGCATACCGGCAGTTTGTTGTTCGGCATATTCACGCCGGGTGATCGCCTGAATAGTGCCGACATTCCAGTTGTCCCCCAGTTTTCCTGTGAGTTTGGCTGCGCCGAGGATGTCGGTTCCGGTCGGCAAGTCCGTGTAGTCTGCACCTGGAGTGTCGCCTTGTGGCGCGCGGCCGATGCGGCGACTGTAAAAGAAGTTCGGATGTGACCAGTTGAAACCCCAGTTGTTGCTGGCGCCCCCTTGCCCGAACGAAAAGATGGTCGAGCCCTCGATAAAGAAGGGGCGCTTCTCGGAAAAGAATGTCTCCACGTCGCTGAGATTCACAACGGCAGGGTCGACCTCCACCTGCCCGAAGTCCGGGTTGGCGGTGGCATTCAACGTCAGGTTGGTGCCGAGCCCGATCTTGAAATCCGCGCCGATCCGTGGCGTGTACCGCGAACCATCATTGAATGGATTACCGGGTTCGTGCGCTGTGTATTCTGCGCGGGTTGTAATGTAGGGGAGTATTTCCACCTGGCCGACCGGCACGATATTGCTGACTCCGGTAAGATCGATGAACCGTGAAACAAATCCACTGCCGTTCTTCGGCGTGAAGACGACGTAGTTCCGTTCATTCTTCCTTGCAATCTCGCGCCGGAAGTTCACACCCCAAATATAATTCTCACTCTCTTGAAACCGGAGTTGCGAGAAGGGAATTCGCATCTCTGCAGTCCAGCCCTTGCTGTCGGTTATAACTTTGCCTTCCCAGACACCGTCCCATGAAGATTCATTCCAATCATCATTATACAGGATGCCGTCGTAGTATGTTCCTGCGGCATCGAGTGCAAAGTAATATCCCGTTCGCCTGTCGTAGTATGGATCGATGAAAAAGAAAAACATGTCCGAGTCCCAGTTTGCATCGCGGCGGCTGAGGCGGACCACCATGGACTCCGGCGCTGTTTCGTGCATGCGGGCTGCGACGTAGAGAGCGCCATCATCGTATGCCAGCCAGACTTCCGTCTTTTCTGTTGGTACTCCGTTTTCCACCGGATCACGTTGGACGAACCCGGTGAATCCTGCTCGTTGCCACACGGGCTCGGAGAGGTTGCCGTCAATCGTGATGACGTCCGACGTACGGATGGCACCAACGGATGCTGGAATCGATTGTGGCTCTTCGGGTTCACTCAAAGAAACCGACAATGAGAACGTGAAGAGTTGGGAGACGAGGACGACAGGTCGTAGTGTCATGGGATCATTTCTTTGCTTTGTGGAATTCCGAAACAAGAGACCTGAAGTACTTCTCAGCTCCAACCGGATCGTGCCAGGGTTTTGCCGGTTCTGTGTTGGGGGTTTCTCGGCTAAGAACTTGATCAAGTATCTCCCCGGTAAGTCGATTGGGATGTATGATGGAGACAATGCGGCCATCACGGCTTACAATAACAACCATCGGGATTCCCCACGCACCGTACGACCTGAACATCGCGAAGTCGTTGTCAGACCCGACAATGCTCCTCATCGGATGCTTTGTCAGAAACGGGCGCACCATTTCCGATGGTTCGTAGGTGATGGAGATGAATGTCACCGGTTTGTCCGCGAAGGATCGCTCGAGTTCATTCAATTTCGGTATCGAGGCAATGCACGGTCCACACCACGTTGCCCAGAAGTCGATCACAACAACCCGACCGCGCAGAGATTCCCAGGTTGGGCTCGTGTTCGCCCCAGTTCCAGCATGAGTAACGGCCGTGAAATCGAGTTCAGGTGGAGTATCACCGACACCTAGGACCGGACTGCCACCGTGAGTGATTGCGATATGACCGAGCGTTATGATGACTGTGAGGAATACTCGAAGCATGGATGTTTGCCCTCTACTTTCTGAGCTTTCTGATTTCGATGTCGGAGTTCACTGTTTCGAGGGTGATGGTTTCACCGCCGCCGTTCAGGGTGTACTTCGCTCTGATTTCCTGTTCGTCATTGTCGCGTGTTGATGATTCCTCTTTGAAGTCCGAACGGATGCTATACTCTTCCTTGTGTGATCGCCACCAGCCCTGCACGCGAATGCGCGCTTCGATCGTTGCCTTTGCGTTCTCAGGGACGTAGAGTTTGATCATGCCGGAAGCCGTTGCCAGCCTGCTTCTTCCCTTACCGCTCGGAGTCAATTCGGCATGAATATCTCCGCCTGCTGTTTTTGCCTCGACAGAGCCGGAGAGATTCATCAGCAGGACGTTGCCTCCGCTGGTGGATGCTTTGATCGTGCCGTTGCCACCGCTCAATTCAATGTCTCCTCCAGCGGTATTCAGGGTCGCCCTCCCGGAAACTTTCCCGACCTTTACATTTCCTCCTGCAGTGGATGCAATTGCCTCGCCGCCCACATCGCCAATCACGACATCACCGCCTGCAGTTTTGGCGCGCAGCGACTTGCCGACATTGCCGACACGGATGTCGCCCCCTGAAGATCGAAGATCAAGTTCATCGGTGGACGAAAGCACTTCAACCTCGCCACCGGACGTCGAGAGCGATGCTTTGCCGATAATCCTACCTGCACGAACGTCTCCGCCGGATGTCCTCATGTCCACGGTTCCCTCCACGTCGCCAAGTGTAAGGTTTCCAGCGGATGTTTCCCCCTCGATGTTTCCCGTCAATTTTCCCCTCACCGAAATATCACCGTTGGACGTCTCCAGTCTGAGATTGAATTGCGAAGGAATACTGATCTCGAACCTGCCTCCATCACCCCAACTGTTGCGGTCGGTGATGCGGATGGTGTTTCCTTGCTGGCTCATCTTTATTTCGCTTTCCTCATCCTCGTCGAGGAACGACTCAACCCGTACAGCGACTTCGTTCTTCTCCCACGTCGTGATGCGGATGTCGCCGCCATCGATTGACATGTCCAGTGTTCCGCCTTTGCTGACGGTGAACGATTTCGTCTCGTGTGAGCCTTGAGCGACCATGGTTCCGGCACATATTGCGCCGGCAATTACAAGTGTGAGAATTGTGATGATTGTAAGATGCTTCATTGCTGTCGTACCTCCTCTAAAACTGATTTTGCCCGTATGCGTATGTAGTTGTTGTCATCCGAGTGCATTCGTTCCTTCAACACGTCCAGAACGTCCTTGTCTCTCGGTTGTCCTTGCACGCGGACGGAATCAAGACTGTTGATGGCTGCGATACGAAGGGCGGGGTTTTTGTCACGCATGAGCACGTGCAGGAATGCCTGCTTGATCTCTTCATCGAAGGGAAAGCCCTGCAATGTCTTCAGCGCTTCATTGCGTACACCCGGGTTGTCGTCGGTCTTCAAGGCCAGGATGAGCGCAGCCTTCACTTCTTTATCCGGCAATTTCAGGTTTTGAACGTGTGTTTGAAAAGCGCTTACAGACCGGAGCCGTACTCCCGGATTCTGGTCGTTGATAAGGGCATGTGCAAGCACCTTCTGAACACGCTCATCGTTGATGTTTCCTTTGACGTGTACGGGCGCAACAGCATCGAACGTGAATTCCACATTGCCATCGCTTGCATCTGAATCGATGAACCGGACATTGGTTATGCGCGTGTCGCTATCAACGGAGGCTGAGGCATTGCCGGCCAGAGGTTTCTCAGCTGTGACAGGCTGCGTGGGGGAGAGGGCAATGCGTCCGACCAGAATGCCTATGGCAAGCATCGCCACACCGCTGAGAGCAGTTTTATAGTTGGGAAGAACGAAATCAGCGACAAGGTCGGACAACCGATTCAGGAGAGATGGACTGGAGTGCCGAACCTTGAGTGCCGACCGCAGGCTTTGTCGCGCTTTACTCAGAGCGTGTTCATTCGGGGCAGGGGACCCGGCACGAGCGAGTGTTGTATGGAACTCTTTCAGTTCCTCCAATTCCCGTTGACACTCAATGCATTGACTGAGATGCTGATCGAGAGTGGAGTGCTCTTCTGTTGTCAGCTCATCGTACATCAGAAGCTGGAGCCATTCCTTGTATTGATCGTGGTTCATGTGTCGTTCCTTCGATGCGTTACTCATGGACAGCCTTGAGTCGCTGACGCAATTGTTGTGTGGCAAGAAAGAGATACCGCTTCACTGTTCCTTCCGTACATTCCATCATCGTTGCGATTTCCCTCAATTTGTATCCCTCGTAGTGTTTCAGTGTGAAGACCATTCGCTGTTTCGGCGAGAGAGTATCGAGTGCATTTTGTACATGCGTTGTGATGTCGGCATTAATCGAATGCTGGTCTGTTGCTTCATCATGACTTTGCAACTCCATGCGTGCCTCTGTTTCATCCCCATCTGATTTGCCGTCTATCGATACGTGAACATGCCGTGTCCGTTGTGTGCGATGCGTAAGACAGACATTGACCGTGATCCGGTGCAGCCATGTTGAAAACTCACTCTCCATCTTGAAATTCTTCAGTCCACGATAGACTCTGATGAACACTTCCTGATAAATATCCTTTGCATCCTCCGAACTCATGACATAGCGCGCCGCGATGATCAAAACCTGTTTGTCATGCATGTGGACAAGCCGCTCAAAAGCAGCCATGTCACCAAGCCGGGCGTTATGGATAAGCTCGCTATCGTCAGTTTCCATGTTTGCTGGAATGCATTCCGTAGTAGTTAGACTTGGGTGATTCCGGGAAGGTTGTAGTCATGAGGCGATGAAATAGCCGCCTTGGACTATACAATCGAACGGGAGGAAGGGGAAAATGTTTCAGAACGGGGGAAAGAAGAAAGGTGGGGGACGTTTCTTGAGGATGAAATCAAGAACTACGAGTGTAATACCGCACCATCGGCCGGTGCTTCGATGTTCTATCGACAATCTCAAAGCCGGCCCGCTTGAATGATTTGTATAAGCCAATCCACGCAAAGGCGTCCGGGAGTTTATCCTGTGTCGGAATCGTCGGGTAGGCTTCGAGGATCTTGATGCGTTTCTTCTTCGCGTAGTCGATGATACCTTTGAGCATTTGCACCGAAACGCCTTTCCCTCTGAACTCTTTTGCAACGAAGAAGCAGGGGATTGACCAGACCGGCTCGTCATCAATGGGCTTGTGAACTCGCGAGCGTTCCAGCTTTATGAAATCCTTTCGGGGAGCCAACGCACACCATGCAATTGCTTCACCTTCGTACATTCCCAGAATTCCCGCCGGCTTCTTTTCCCACACAAGTTCCTTCATTGCGCTCTTGTTGCCGCCAAGGCGCTTCCCTTTTTCAAAGTCAGCATTACGCAATCGAAACAACATGCACCAGCAATTACCACACGCACCTCTTTCGCCAAACAACTGGACGAACTTGTCCCAGTTCTTCTTTGATAAGGGCTCGACTTTCAAATGCTTTGCGATGTCCTCGTCAGTTCTCGATTTCATTCGACCATTCACCAAATCTTTACTCGCAGACTCTCTGGCCGCCACATTAGATCACCTTCTTTGACTCCAAACGTTGCATAGAACTCCGGCATGTTTGCCAACGGGCCTATGACGCGGAACTTGGCAGGCGAGTGTTCGTTGCTGCGTACCTGGTTGGCAATGCCTTCGGGACGGTCGTTGATCATCCATGCAAGCGCATAGCCGAGGAAAAAGCGCTGGTCGGGATTCAAGCCTGCAATCATGTCATGGCTCTTGTACTGATTCGTTTTCTTGAACGCTTCATATCCCATCATGATACCGCCGATGTCAGCAATATTCTCGCCCTGTGTCAACTCGCCGTTGACATGGAGGCTGTCCACGGCAACATATTCGCCGAACTGCCGGACGACCATGGTTGTCTTCGCGTGAAATCTCGCGCTGTCATCGGAAGTCCACCAGTTGTTCAGGTTGCCCATCTCATCATACTTGCATCCCTGGTCATCGAATCCGTGCGTGATTTCATGTCCGAACGTTGAGCCGCCAATGATGGAATAAAGGATGGCATCGTCTGCCAGGGTGCGTTCGTATCCCGGAACAAGAATGTTGGATCCGGGAACCACGATCTCGTTGTTCGAAGGATTGTAATATGCATTGTAGGTCTGAGGTTGCATTTCCCATTCGGTGCGGTCAACCGGTTTGCCGAACTTGGCAATCATATAGTTGAATTTCCATTGATTGGCGTTCTTCACATTCTGGACGTACGAGGAGCGATCGATCTGCAGGGCACCCAGATCCTTCCATTTGTCAGGGTAGCCCACCTTCATGATCACTGTGCTGAGTTTTTTTAACGCCTTCTCCTTGGTTGCATCGCTCATCCAATCCAATCCCTTTATCCGTACCGCATACACATCTCTGATTGCATTCCCGATCTCGAGCAGTTTTTCCTTCGCACCCTTCGGCAGATATTCCTCCACATAGACCTGGCCGATCAGTTCGCCGAGCGAACCGTCGGTTTGCTCAACCACACGCTTCCATCGCGGTTTGGGTTCCTGTATCCCGCGGAGAGTTGTGGAATAAAAGCTGAACGATTCAAGATACGTCCTGTCATCCATGTACCGCGCAAGTCCGCGCACGAGATGGTACTTGAGATAGTTTTTCCAGTCATCAAGGGGGAATGTCTTGAGATAGCCGTTCAATGCAGAGAGGAATTCCGGCTGGCCCACCACAACCGTATCCACGTTTTGCAGGCCGGTGCCGCTCGTAAAGGCCGCCCAGTCAAGGTTGGGCGTTGAGGCACTCAATTGTTTGAAGGAAATCTTGTTGTAGTTCTTCAACGGATCGCGAGTATCCTCGCGCTTGCGTGATGCTTTGGCGATGGCAGTTTCCAGTTTCATCATGTTCGCGGCGGAACGCTTTGCCGTGGCGTCGTCGTATCCGATGATGGCAAACATCCTGCCAAGGTGTTCTGTAAATTTCTGACGGATTCCCACCGCCCTTGCATCGGTGTCAAAATAGAAGCTCCGGTCAGGCAGACTCAGCCCTCCTTGCGAGATGAAGACGGCAATCTTGTTGCTGATCTTGTCGTCCTGTCCAACGCCAAACCTGAAGAGAGGTGAACCGGACACAGCGTGGATATGCGATGCGGCTTGCACGACGTCTTTCATATCTTTGATCTCGTCGATCATTGTCAGATCACTTTTCAGGTCTGCAATACCTCGTGCATTGAGAGAGACACTGTCCATTCCCGTCGAAAAGAAATCGCCGATCTTCTGTTTGTTGCTCCCTTTTGCGGCTCCTGTTATTGCTGCTGAGGACTCGCAAATGTTGCGCACCTGGGCATTGATGGTATCCTGAATCAATTGCCAGAGGCCGTTGCTTTGTTCGCTGGGGGGAATGGGATTCTCCTTGAACCACCTGCCGTTTGCATAGAGGAAGAAATCATCACCCGGCCGGACGGTGTTATCAATGTGGGACGCGAGCGCATCGGGAGCCGGTGGCGTGCCTTTCGGTTGATTGCACGAGTACATGGCGACGGATACTGCGATGGCAAGAAATGCAGGGAACAAGCCGCGATTGTTCATGGTAGTTCTGGATTAAGAGTGTTTAGGGAATGGGTATAGTGCTACTTCATACGTACCGGATCGATCTTTGTTCCTTACAAGAAGCTATAACTTATAATAGAAAGGGAATAAACCGTTTTGTCCTTTTGGAATACTCTCCATATTCAGGATATGTTGCATTCAGGAATTGTTCCTCCAGGAACATTCGACCCGTCAGACAGAGAGTGACAACAAGAGCGGCAACGATCGCCTCTGGTGTTCGATACGACAAAGCCCCAGCCCAGACGAAATACGTTGCCGCCGCATATATGGGGTGCCGCAGAAACCGATACGGCCCACTCGTTACCAGCCCGCCTTCAGTAGGATTGGCTCCGGCGTGAAGGCTTCGCTTCCCGAATGTTACGCGTGCCCAGAGCATGAGTCCGACTGCCAGAACCTGAGCGGCTATGCCAAATGGGTTCGACGAAAACAGATTCTTGTTAAGCGCAAGGAATACCAATCCACAGACGGCAATCCCGGTGGCGACCAACGAGGCTATTCTGTAGCCGGGCTTATTCACAGTATTGCATTACGCGTTTTCTTTGCCAAGGAAGCGATACACCGCCGCGCCAAGCACAGCGCCGATGATTGGGGCAACCCAGAACAACCACAGTTGAGAAACAGCCCAATCGCCGACGAAGAGCGCAACACCGGTACTGCGGGCGGGGTTCACGGACGTGTTGGTGACAGGAATGCTGATCAAGTGAATCAAGGTAAGCCCGAGGCCGATGGCAATCGGGGCGAATCCCTGTGGTGCGCGCTTGTCTGTTGCGCCCAGTAGTTGCCGGGAGAATGGTCACCGTAGCCGTTGGACGCAAATCCGCCGCTCAGGTCAAAGCCGGGCTTGCCGGTCGCGATAACACACAACACTGCCCCTGCGGCAATACCGCCGAGTACCTGGGCGACGATGTACGGCGCAAGTTTGTTTGCCGGGAAACGTCCGCCTGCCCACAGGCCTATGGAGACAGCCGGGTTGAGATGGCATCCCGAGATGTGCCCGATGGCGTATGCCATGGTGAGAACAGTAAGCCCGAATGCAAACGAAACGCCCAACAGTCCGATGCCGACCGCCGGGAACGCTGCAGCGATGACAGCACTACCGCACCCTCCGAGAACCAACCAGAATGTTCCAAAGAACTCAGCGCCGTATTGTTTCATTGAATCTTCTCCTTGTAAGTGTAGAGGTGGATGTTAGTGGGTTGTTGAACAAAGCAGATTATCGCTGCATGAGCAAATACCGTTGTGTGATTCCGATGAACGTACAAAAGAGTGGTGACTCCAAGGGCAGCGTTGTTCAGGCCCGCGTTCTCAGCATGGTAATCCCGATCAGTATCATCCAGACCAACCATAAGAGACTCCCCAGCAATCCGGCAATCGATATCACGGGGATACCTGGAATCACCGTGGCAAACAACTCCAGTTGAGCGAGAAGATAGATCACCCCACTGATGATTCCGAACCAGCCGAGCCAGGGCCGGAACACATTCGACTTCATCATCGCGGCGCCGGCAAGGAACATCCACACCACCGTGAACAACTGGCCAATGTGTTCCCCGATGACGACTCCGCCATACTGGTGAAGAACTTGAAACGCAATGACCGCAGCATCCTTCGTAGCCTGACTGGAAGCCGGGTTCACATACGCATCTGCAAGCGAAGGGACAACAAACGTCCAGCGCAACAACCCGAGAAACTGCGCCACAAGAGCGATCACTCCACATGTTGTGCCTACAACCAGATATGGTGTATCTTCCCGCCGGAGAAGGGAATGCAAGCCAATCACCGGGTAGATCAATGGCAGACCAACAAACCCAAATGCCCACCACGTGAGGATGAGCCGGGAACCCCCTTCATGAAACTTCACCAGGATTTCTCCCGCGGGCTGCCGGAGAATATCCGGATACTGAAAGCTGGCAATGAGCACCCCGTACGGAATATTGATGAGGATAGGTATCACGATAAAAATGATACCTGCCACTCTCCGGGATTGTCTCTGAGTCATAACTCTACGGTCTTAGTCGATGAGAGTGAAGCGCCTGAACATGGAAGGATCCCTTGGAGAATGATGCTGTGCAACGTTTGCATGTCGCTGCGTTTTGGTACCGGTTGGCCAGTAATATACTTCTTAATTTGTTCTTGTGTGTTCATATACAGTATAAAATTAATGGTTGCTTACTTTGTCTTTTCAAATCTCGCTTTATGTCTATACGTCCGTTTCAAGGTTAGTACTGTGCCAATAGGGTTGCGGCTAACGTGTGCAGGAGCAATGCCGGCCACACTCCACGTTTTTCTATCAAATGAGTGCGGCATGGAACGAGAACTACTGATTGTGAAATGGTTTGCGCTGTCAAACCGAATCAGTCACAGCACTATCGCTCGACTATTTTCCAGTAGGAATCCTTTCGGATGACTTTGCCATTCCGAAACTCCCAAAGATCACAACCTCGCACTTTCAAGCTCACCCCTGAAGTTGTTGTTCCGGTGAGCGTCCATTCCGACACACCCTTATCGCCTGTCACCCAATGACGGTCGTCCCCATAGTGAACGTCAGGAATGCCTTTAAACCGACCGGCAAGGGCCTCGCGAACCTGAACTTTGCCGATGAAGCGTTGTCCCCAGGGTTCAGGGCCCCTCGGAAAATCAAAGGAGCAGTCATCGGAAAAGAATCCCATAATCGCATCGAGATCATGTCGATTGAATGCTTCAAGGATTTGCTTTAGAGTCACGTCTGTGATGGTCTCATCTCCGTGGTCTTTGGTTGGTTCGCATAACGACCTTTACAAAAAATGTGAGCGTCGTACACACGCGTGTGAGGCGAAGGCAAAGATTCAGATCGAATAGCGCGGGTCGCCTTCCAGGATTTCCTGCTCAAGCTTGGGCGTCTCGCCTGCCTTCCATAAACGTGTGCGATGCACAACACGATAGGCCAAAGGGCCGCCATCAGGACCCTCACTGCGTTCCAGCGGCCGCGGGATGCATACGAACTCGGTCGAAAGTTGATCGGAAGTGGCGGTTACTAAACCATAGCCGTGGCCACCGAAATCGAGAAATGACAAATGCGGCGCCACGTCCGGATTCCGTACGGCACGGGCCTGCTTCATATCTCCCGTCTCCTTCAACTTTAAAGTCGAAAGCACACCATGCATAGGAGTAACATTCATAGAAGGAATCACTGTACCATCGGGCTGATTGATCAGGTGCAGTACACGTTTCGGATGGTCTTTGGCCATGGTTACTTCCATTACTTCGAAAAGAGTCTGCTGCGATATGGAGCCGGTAATGAATTCCACACCCAGTGGTTCGTATTTCTTCGGCGGCAGCGCTTTGGAGGCCAAACCGGCGTGAAACGCATGACGGTCGCCTGCAACAACAGCAAAACCAGTGATCTTCTGATCGCGTATAAAATCAAATATCTCGTCTTTATCACGAAGGAATCGATTGTCCATTACCGCATACCCGACATCGTTGGGCCACCCACTCCCTAATTCGCCGGGCAAATTTTGATAATCGCTACGCACTTCCATGGTGCCAAAAGAATGTCCCCAGATCTTCCAGCGCGCAGTAGAAGCTCCGAGCTGTTCCAAGAACCAGCGTCGTTGCTCGCGGCCCAGGAACGTCATGGCATGAACATCTTTCGTCGGATTCGGAAGGTCCTTGCCGTTGAAACGAATGGTATCCGGCGGTTTGTCGTCATTATAATGGCGGCCATAATTCATGATTTCAAGAGGCAGTTGCGGGGCGACCCTGGGATATCCGGGAACATTAAAATCATCACTCGACATATCAGGAGAACGGAATGACCAATTATCGGTCAGCAGTAAATCAACATTCTTTCCCCAACGCAGTACACGCTGGATCTTCAGGCTGTTGATCGCTTTCAGGTTATTAGGCTCTTCTGAAAGTCCGTCTTCGTTGAACTGCTCCATGGGTGTATCCACCACTGCAGGAGCAATGAAATATTCGAGCGTGGGGTTACCGGGCTGTTGGACCATCGCAGGAATGAACTCCCACCAGGCCTGGTTGGCAAAGACTTTCTGGTTTTGTGCAGGAGCGTTGTAGCCGCCTCCGGCCACATACTCACTTTGGTATCCTGCCCAGGCAAATTCGTGATTATCCCAAACACAGACAAAAGGCCAACGGGCCCGGGCATCCTGCAAATCGGGATCCTCAAGATACGCACGGTAGAGTGTACGATAATCCTCCAGGGTCACGGGGAGATGAAAATTGCCAACCTTTCGACCTTGCGGGAACTTATACAGATTTCTGATGCGACGGCCACGGTTTCCGTTCGGATTATCTTCTGCATACCAGGTGACTTCATAAATAAAATCGCCCAGGTGCAACACAAAATTAAGTCGTTGATCCTTCGGACGTGCCTCATCTTCAAAGATCATCCTTCGGTAAGCATTCAGGGCACCTTCGTTAGGGCATTGGCAACATACAAAGGTAAAACGAACGGGTGTATCTGAATCATCGCTGGGGGCCGTCATGGTACGACCAATCCGGCTGGCGAAACCATGGTCATCAATGAAACGGTACCAATACTCACGGTTGGGTTCGAGATCGGTGGCCAAAAAACGACATGTCCAATCTGAATCAGCACTAATATTTGCAGTACCGCCGGCCAGGATTGTATTGAATTCCGGGGTGGTAGCGATTTCAACGATCAACTTTTTAGCAGCACTATCCTTTACAGGCGGACGTCTCGTCCACAAGATTACACTGTTAGCTGTCGGGTCACCCGATGCCACACCCTGTGGAAATAGATCACGCCGCTCAATGGTCGGTGAGGGAAGCTTGCCTGCCCAGCCTTTTGTTGTTGCCAGCGCAATGCCCGTGGCAGTGGTCTTTATGAATACGCGACGAGTTATATTCATGAGTTCGCCTGCTTGTTTCTCTTCACATTAGTGTTTATCTGGTTTCGACCTGGTACGTGTCTTTGCTTTCGCCTAACGTCTCGCAAGCACTCAACGGCGCACTCAATGTTGTTTCTTTTCTGACATCATGGTGTGCGCCGTTGAGTGAACACAACTACATTCAGCGGGGGTCGGCATTGTGCGTAAGCCTTTCCAAATGAGTGAACGGCGTGCTTGCATTTGTTATAGGCAGCCAAATGTTACTCTCTCTGCTTTTGCCCAACACTATTTACCTCAATCCAATATCCATCTGGGTCCTGAAAATAAACCTGCTCAATCCCATCTGCTCGAATGTTGATCTTCTTCTGAGTTCCTGGCCAGTCTGAATATGCAATGTTCATTTTGTCAAGCATCTGAATAAGAGCGCCGAAGTTAGAAGAGGTCAATGCAAGGTGAACAGCTTTATTTATCGTCACATCCCCTTTCAGGATTGAGATAAGGTGTAACTCCTTCCCCTCCCCTAAAGAGATCCATCGGATGCCTTCGATTCTAGTCTTATTGGTAATCTCCTTGAGGTTTAGAATGTCCTTGTAAAACTTCACCGAAGCGTCTACATCTTTGACAGACAATGCCAAATGGTTAAATGTAAGATTAACTGAAGCGGTATCTTGAGCCTGTGCAAATACAGTCAATGAGATCGTAATCAGCAGCATTGAGAGTGTTTTCACTGTTGTCCTTTTGATTTGATGTTTAACTGTTTTGGGTTTTCAGCAATCCCGTTTATTCTGGTCGCTAAGATGAATAGTTTGCTGTCATTCTCGAATCGCAGGTCTCCATCTGGTTGCCTATAACGTGTGCAGGCACAACGCAGCGCCGCACTCCACACTTTCTATGAGAGAGTGCGGCGTTGAGCGAGTTCAATATTCAAAGTTGTACATCAGCATGCGCGCTGACTTACCCAATGAACGAGCGTCGTTGCTACGGGTGTTATATGCAGTTGCCCGTTCATCTCAAGATGATCAGTTTGCGTGTCTCAGTATACTCGCCCGCCTCCAAACGGTAGAAGTAAACTCCGCTTGAGATGTTTGAGGCATTCCAGTCAACATCGTGTGTGCCCGGATTGATTTGACTGTCCAAAAGTGTTGCCACCTTTCTTCCGAGAGGGTCGAACACTCTCAAGCACACGTGTGAACTTCTTGGAAGCTCAAAGCGAATTGTGGTTGCAGGGTTGAACGGGTTCGGATAATTCTGCTCCAGCACAAACCCTATAGGTTTTTCTCCCCCTACATCCTTCACCGCCGTTAGTGTACCGTTCTGATTGACACGCGACGCATAGATATCTTCACTTCCGTCGCGTACATCCGCCCAAGAAACAATCGCGCCTCCTGCGTTATTGCTCACCATGGCGGCCCTGTATTGATTATTTGCCGCAGTGCTAATTGCCACACCATTTGCCGCCCACTGCGCTACGCCTGATGCGTTGATGCGTTGGGCGTAGATATCGGAGTTGCCAGTGCCGTTTCGCCTGTCCTCCCAAGTAATGATCGCGTCACCTGGACCGACGCTGACAATGGTTGCAAATATTTGATTGTTCGCCGCAGAACAAATTGCCACACCATTTGCCATCCATTGCGCTGTGCCAGATGAGTTTACGCGTTGGGCATAGATGTCGAAGACGCCAGTGAGGCGATTGTCCTCCCAGGCAATAATCGCGCCCCCTGCGCCGTCGCTGGCGATAGTGGGAACGAGTTGTTGAATCGCCGCCGTACTAATTGCGACACCGCCGGCTGTCCATTGCACTACGCCCGATGCGTTGATACGCTGGGCGTAAATGTCGGTGAGTCCGGGTCCGCGATTGTCCTCCCACGTGATAATCGCTCCCCCCGCGCTGTCGCTAACGATGCCCGGCGCCCCTTGATTATTTGCCGCAGTACAAATTGCGACGCCGTCGATTGTCCATTGCACTGCACCCGATGCATTGACACGCTGGGCATAGATGTCCGTGCTTGTAGCGGTGCGAAAATCGGACCACGTGATGATCGCCCCTCCGGCGCCATCGCCGACAATTCTGGGACTGGAAACCGTATTCGTAGTGCAAATTGCCATGCCGTTTGTCGCCCATTGCACCGCACCAGATGCGTTGATGCGCTGTGCGTAGATGTCGCGCGTATTGCCACCACCACGGAAGTCCTCCCACGTGACAATCGCCCCTCCAGCGCCGTCGCTGACGAGGGTTGCGCTGCCTTGTTGTAATGGCGCATTACAAATTATCAATCCATTTGGTGCCCATTGCGCTGTGCCTGATGCATTAACTCGCTGGGCGTAGATATCGTAGGAGTCAACGGTCCCTCCACGAGCGTCGCTCCATGGGATAATCGCGCCCCCGGCGCCATCGCTAATGATGGAGTGGACAGCTTGAAAGAAGGGCATGTTGCATATCCCCACGCCATTTGTCGTCCATTGCACTGTGCCTGATACACTGATGCGCTGGGCATATATGTCGGGATTGGGTGTTGGCAGCGTGTCGTTCCGAAAATCCGCCCACGTAATAATCGCTCCACCGGCCCCATCAGAGGTAGTTCTTGGGAAGGTTGGAGAGGCTGAAGCATTGGCGACAGTGCAGATTGGATTGTTCACCGCTGGGTCGCCTGACCATTGTGCATAGGCTGGAAGAAGGAGGAACCCGAGAAGATGACACAGGACAAGTATCCTCATAATAAACCTTTCAGAAAGTTGATGTTTGATGAGACCCCGATGTCAGCGCGGTGCTACAACTCTTCATGTTATTCGTGAAGCTGAGAAAGCGTGAACGGAATTGCCGATGTTGGATTGAACGGATTGGGATAATTTTGTCCAAGGCTGAATTCCATTGGCATTGCCTCTTGTACACTCGTGAGGTTGGTAATCTCCACGCGCATGGGTTGACGGAATGACTGTGCCGTCGAGGTCAATTTCTCTGATCCGATAGTACCATACGCCAGTTGAGATAGCAGTGTCAACGATTGAACATGGTTCGGTGGCGGGACATGTGCATGTACTTTGTGGAATCTCCCAAAAGTACGGATCGTGTTCGTTCCTTCGCTGCACTGAAGTACCGAAAAAGTTAATGGTCGGAATGCTTGGCCAGCACCATCGAGTGAGTACATGACCATTAGGTAGTACCGTCGCAGTATCACATAATTGACTCTTTGCCTCGAACGGCGTCACAATCAGGCAGATAGCTACCGTCGTCACTCCAAAATATGTCTTCATGGTATTCATCCTCCTTGGGAACGGCAATTGCATATAACGTATCGCAGCACATCGAAACGGCGAGCACCACGCTTTCTTATGAACGTGCGAGCCGTTGAGCGCACACAACTGATCACGCCAAATATTGCTTCAAGTTTGCCTTTGCAATTACTGCGCGACGTGGTGCGGCGTGTTAGTTGCAGTTGCCCTTCCACCTGAGCAGAATCAGTTTCTTCCGCCTCGGCTTGAAGCCAGCACGAATATACCCCGCTGGCCAAACTGACAGTGCCCATCGACGTACGTTCGAGCCAATAACTCTTCAGAGCGAAGTACTGCAACTTCTCTGCCCAATGAGTCGAGTATTTTCAGTGATATCCATGATTTGATAGAAAATCATTTCCTACAGGGGCAGTCGCCAGACACTTCCATCGTAGGTTCCCGCAAAGAGATTCCTTCCACTGATAGCAAGCGAGAAAACTGTAAGGCTCGTTAGACCTGAGTTGATTGATGTCCAGCTTGTCCCATTGATGCTTGAAAGAAACACACCATCACCATCAGTTCCCGCAAAAATGTTTGTCCCGGTAGCGGCAACAGACCAGATGCCTCTGTTCGGTAATTCTGAGTTGACCTTGATCCAGCTCGCCCCATTATTAGTGGAGCGAAAGACAGCGGCGCCATAATAACTGGCCGCAAAGAGATTAGTCCCACTTACAGCAAGAGATCGAATATCAGTGTTATTTCCCAAACCCGAGTTGACTGCAGTCCAGTTTGCGCCATTGTTGGAAGAAAGAAAGACACCGCGATCGGTGGTTCCCGCAAAGAGACTCATACCACTCACAGCAAGGGCAACGACAGCCGTGTTCGGCGGTAGACCTGAACTGACTGAAACCCAGCTCACCCCGTTGTTGGTGGAACGAAAAGCAGCCCCCCAAGTGCCCGCAAAGAGATTTGCCCCGCTGACAACAAAAGAATAGAAGCTCGTGTTCGTTGGTAATCCTAAGTCGACCGCAATCCAGCTTCCGCCATTGTTTGTGGAAAGAAAAACACCACCTGCAGTGCCCGCAAAGAGATTAGCCCCAGTCACTGCAAAAGACCAGACAATTCTGTTGACAAGACCGGAGTCGATCTCGACCGCAGTCCAATCTGCCCCGTTGTTCGTGGAACGAAAGGCACCGTCGCCATAAGTGCCAGCAAAGAGATTAGTTCCGCTGACAGCAAGACACCAAACAAGACCGTGGTTAGGTCCGTTGGTTTGCATCCATTGGGCAGGGGTCGCATAGTGGCCGACAGGGCTATCCTTTTTGCATCCACCAATGAAAAACAGAGCTATGATGAAGATATGAAGAAATTGTTTTGAGGGGAATTGCGAAGAGCTTTTCATACGTTCCTCAAATTTCGTCGAATGGTGAAAGGCAATTGCAACTAACGTATCGCAGCACATCGAAACGGCGAGCACCACGCTTTCTTATGAACGTGCGAGCCGTTGAGCGAACACAACTTATCACGCCTTCAACAAATGAGTGAGCGAGTTGTGCTGCGTGTTATGCGAAGTGCCTTATTCCT
>JANNSJ010000037.1:0-46543 GCA_031402435.1 Bacteroidota bacterium
GTCGCTACCATACCTGATATGCCAAAACCTCGAAGTGGAGTAGCAACGATACCTGATATGCCAAAGCCCTAGCTGTCCAGAACTGAGCGTTTTCGTTCTCCAGCCCACACCCAAGTCGGTGTGGGCTTTTCATTCTGAGTACGAGCTGTATGGTCGTCAGTTGGCTCTCCATCGAAGAGTCAACGATTTACAAGATCCAATCTGGTGATTTCGTAGAGACGTGGAAGCTATCCTATCGAAGTAGCCGTTGCAGTTGTTCTACAATCAACGATGAGAATCAGGAGCGTTTTTCTCTTCTGTTAAGACTTTCCTCCTCTCTAGTCTTATCTCCAGCACTCCCAACACACGTTTACCATCAACTGGGTGTTCAACTGTCAATGCAAGCTTCCGAACCATTTGATCGATAGTGACGAGTCCAAGCCTTCGTGCAGTGTCGCGCATTGAGGGAATCAGTTCTGCCAGTGCATAGCCGGGAATCAATACGCATGGCCACCTATGCCCTGGACCCAGAACATACCATGGTCTCAAGATCGTAACGTTCATTCCGGTCTTACCAAGAAGAGCTTCGCATTCCACGCGAATTTCAATAAATGCCTTCATTGTGGGGGCAGGATGTGCAACGCTGAGGTAGACAAAATGTTGAATGCCCGAACACTTCGCAGCATCGAATGCCTCGCACGCTGCAACATAGTCAATCAGGCGGAATTCCTTCGCCGGACTCGGATGCGGAACACCGACGAGATGTACAAACGTGTCAGCCGGCCCAATGGCATTAGCATAGGTGTATCCATCGAGCGCACTACCTCGAATCGGTGTACAACTCGAAGGGAGCTTGTGTTCAGATCCGGAGCGGACAAGAGCACGAACTTTATGTCCGCGTGTCAGAAGCTCCGGAATCAACCTGCTCCCCATATAACCGGAGCCACCTGTTATGAACACTGTGTGCTTGCTATTCATCAGACCTTGTCCTTCCAGCAACGATGAGCGGCGCAATGCGGTTGTATATCTTCAGCGTGTACACAAGATAAGCTGCGAGGAAAAGAACCTGTAGCCATCCAACGAGCAAGTGAACATTCCGGCCAATGGGCAATTCAGGCAGCAAACAAATAAGTATCGTTGCAAAGGTCGAGAAGACAATCATTACCGGAACGATGACTCGTATGTTCAACACTTGTTCTTCTTCAAGTACCAGCAAAAATCGCTGTTTCCCGTCCCACCACCCTCCATCTTGGCACGCCGAATCATTCTCAGATCGAAGTTAAAGGTCAGCCATTTCAATACTGATGCCAACACATTGAGAGCATACCAATTGAGGGCATTCCAATTTGCTTAAACATCACCGATTCAATAAGCGTAAAGCTGATATAGATAAAATTATGTATAACCTCCAGGGGCCAACGGATGATCGTGAGGATGTGCATGAGCGAGCGGGACCAGAATAGCAAAATGATAAGCAGACCGGAGATTACATACGGAAGGAATCCCAACTCCATTCTCGCTACCAGCCCAATCGAGGAATCAGCAAGAAAATAGAGAGCAATTCCTTGAACGATACTCATTAGAGTCAGTTCCATGGTAATGACAAGCGAATCCAACTCTTCACGCACCTTCCTCTCAACCGGGATCATTATTCCAACCCCTGTTGAAGGAAGTATTTTCGAGTAGTGTATATCCTATCATCAGTAGAATTCACTTAAAACTAACGGTGCGGAAGGATGAAATAGATACATAAAAACTGGTCGAAGGATACGAATTCACTTTGGGAAAATCAATCGCCTCCCATGGCCAAGTGGCCTTGCCTAGAACCGGGCATTCGACTTTCATTTTCACGTTCACAGGTGTACCAGGCGTGAAATGTAGTTCAGAAACCGGACCAAAGGATAACTTACTCCTCCAACTTCGGGTGTTTCAAGTGGAAGTTCGTTGCATCCTGGTAGCTCTTTGCCACGGCAAGCAGCGTGGCTTCACCGAAGAGTCTTCCGACAAAGGTGATGCTCGTTGGTGTCCCCTCTTTTGAAAAGCCATTCGGCAAGACCACTTGCGGGTTACCGGTAAGGTTCGTCATCAATAAATTGTCTCCCTGAAACGGTGGCGCAACATACACGTCAATGCCGTTCATCAGCTTTGCCATATCCTGGATGACCTGATAACGAATGCGATTCGCTTGAATGTACTCCACAGCCGGAATGAACCGGGCAAGCCGGAGAACATTCGGCCACGCGTCCTTGATTTGCCGGACAAGCAGATCATCCTTTCCGCTTCGAGTAAGATCATCAAACGCTGCGCCGGCTTCCGCACTCAGTATAATGGAAATGTCGTTCATTGGATAGCCGGGAAGTTCCATGGGAATCAGCGTTGCTCCCAGTTCACGGAGCTTTGCGAGGGCCTCATCGTTATTCGTGTGATCACCTTTGACGCTATCGAAGTCCGTTTTGAGATAGCCGATCCGAAGCTTGCTCAATTTGATGTTCGGATTGTAATTGAATGGTACATCGTACAAGGTTTGGTCTTTCCCATCAGGGCCGTATATTGCATTGAATACAATAGCACAATCTTCCACCGTTCGACATATAGGGCCGATCTTGTCCATGGACCAACTGAGGGCCATTGCACCCGTTCTACTCACACGTCCATACGTTGGGCGGAGTCCGGTCGTTCCGCACCGTGTCGAAGGTGATACAATCGATCCCCACGTTTCTGTCCCGATGGCAAACGCAACAAGTCCCGCCGATGTTGCTGATGCCGAACCCGCCGATGAGCCGCTTGCACCCTCCTTGTAATTCCACGGATTCTTCGTCGTGCCGCCAAACCATACATCGCCCCAGGCAAGTTCGCCCATCGTCAACTTGGCAACAAGCACTGCACCCGCATCTTCCAGCCGTTTGATAACTGTCGCGTCTTCATCAATCAACTGATCCTTGAATGCAGCCGAACCCCATGTGGTCTTGTATCCTTTTGCAGCAAGCAAGTCCTTTGCACCATAAGGTATTCCATGGAGCGGACCTCGATACTTGCCAACAGCAATTTCTTGATCAGCCTGTCGTGCCTGTTTGAGCGCTCGCTCTTCCGTCAGAGTAATCACGCATTCGAGCCCAGGTCCGTACTTCTTCAAACGGAAGATGTACATTGTCGTCAGTTCTTCACTTGTCACCTGTTTTGTTTTGATGAGTTCTGCAAGTTGGCGAACTGAGTAAAAGGCCAGATCCTCAGTACGGTCAGGCCTGATCACCTTGCCCGGAGTACTCATCTTGAATGGCCTTCTCTCCTTCTCAAATTTCATCCCAACTGGAATGGGATTGAAGAGAATTGCAGGAGGAACACTGTTCGGGATGGCAACCTTGCGGATATTCCGGTAATTGTCGAGTTGGTCTTTCAGGCCATCAAGCATCGAGTCGCGTTTGGCATCAGTGAATTGGAGACCTAAAAGGTTCTCAGTTGCAGCCACCATTTCCTTCGTGATCGGGTTGAGAGAAGTCTGACTCTGAAGAAGCGCTCCGAACATGAAACAGGCGCAGCATACTGCAATCACCAGGGCAAGGTTCTTTGAGCGTTGGGACATGCGGAGTTCCTCCAAAGTAGATCGATATTTCTGATCAGTAGATAACTTCTTCGAGATACAATCCATGGGCGGGAGCCGCCATTCCTGCTTTTGTACGATCCTTCGCAGCCATCATTTCCGGGAATGCAGCCGCGGGTGTATGCCCGCGTCCGATATGCACCATCGTACCGACGAGTGCACGAACCATGCCGTGAAGGAACCGGTTCGCCCTTACTTCGTACACAAGTCCGTTGGGGGTAACACTCCATTCGGATTTCGTCACGGTACAACGGTAATGTTCGACGTCAGCAGCATACTTGCAGAACGACTCAAAGTCGTTTTCACCGACAATCGACAGCGCTATCGACTTCATGAGATCGACATCCAAAGAATACTTTACAAACCATTGGTATCGTCGTCCGATGGCGATCGGTGCCAGGGAGATGAGGTATCTATAGACTCTTGACCTTGCATCGTGTCGGGCGCGAAACATTTCCGGAACCTCTTCGAGAGCATGAATACAAACATCATCCGGAAGGATACCGTTGAGCGCATTACGCAGTAGATTGACATCGAGCGAGGATACGGTAAAAAAGTTAGCGACCTGGCCATGGGCATGAACCCCGGAATCCGTGCGGCCGGCACCATGCAGGGTTATCTTTTCCTGAAGGACTTGCTGTAACACTTTCGCGATTTCTTCCTGAACACTCCGGCCATTCGTCTGCGTTTGCCAGCCTACGAAATCGGTGCCGTCGTATTCAAGAGTGAGCTTGAGGTTTCGCATTCGTGGCGCCAAGAACAAGCATCAGAATTTCTTCGTTATGGTGAGCATAACGCCGTGAGGATTCATCCAGCCACCCATCACATCAGCACGAATATCCAATGATCCCATGGCATCATCCAACGCTTTGTTGTAGCTGATAGCAGATCGCACTGCGTTGATGGCACTTGCAACATGATTAAGGAGAACGGCAGCAACAACAAACTTCCTGTTATTGTACATGTTCTCGCTGGAGATTCTCTGGTCGCGATATGTTGCCCTTGACAGATCTGAATCCCATTGCCAGGCATAATTCGATGCTTCTTGATAAAGTTTCTCGGGCTCCCGGTCGCGCAATTTCTTGTCATTGTAAGCACGAATATCGCCGAAATTACCAATATCAACAAAGTATTGATCAGCCTTGTTGGAGGGAGTGATTCCGGCGTGCGCTTGTGCGAATGAACGTGAATCATCCCGAAGCTGGTTCCCATAAATTTCAAATGATGCATATGTGAGCCACAGGACACCTTCAGCTGCAAGGAAGTATTTCCCTGATTCAAAACCGTCGGCATACAACTCACCCATTCCCGGAAGTAACAACGAATAGATGGCAGCAAGCCCCGTGGATTTTTTTCTTGGAGATGTGACATCATCCGGAAATAATGCGGAAGGAGCCAAACTAATCGTGCTGCCGGCAAAAAGATGCTGCTGCACTTCAAAGCGGGACGATATTGGAGAAGGAATGCCCTGGGCAACGCCGCCGAGGGACAGAACAACTGTGAGAACAACGACCCATTTCATTGTTGCCATACTGAACCTTTGATTGTGACTACGCTGGTTGATACCGTGGGTTGAGAATTGGTAACAAAGACTGGGTGTGTGGACTCCGCTTAGGATTCTTGAGTTTTGTGAATACATCAGTCCAGTTTCCGTCAAACACCATCACTGGAACATTCAACTGATCTTCCAATTGCAATACTGTCGTATCATCCAGAAACAATCCATCTGCATTCAGGATGTCGGGAGGGAGAAGGACCATATCACCGCAATCCTTGTCCTTCAATGCTGAATATAAACATTTGCCAGAAAGAAGTCCAGCAACTGTAACGCTGTCGCCGTACAAAAGGTTGGGGACGACTTCAAGAACAACATCAAGGCCTTTGATGGTTTTCAACCTGGAGATGATCTCCTGCTGCATAAACCCCGAAGGGAGCGTTGCGGTTGCCATGATCAAGCGTCGGGATTTGGGAAGTTTGGCTGGAAGTTTCTTCGATTGTTTCTTGAATTCCTCAATGAAGCTTCGGACCAGCCCCACACCATTCTCCGTTTGCGGAAAGCCGTCATAGGTCCTGGATGCCGGAATCTTTCTTCCCGCAACGATGTGGAATTCATCCGAGGGATAGACGAACGACCGTCCGATGTTCGCCCGGAATTTCTTCTGCCACCCTTCCACAATATCGAGAAGTCCGTTCGCGTAGTCACGATCCACTTTCTTCAATTCAAACAATCCAAAGCGATGATCGGTCAACCCAACGGGAACGATAGCCAACGACATGACATGTTTATGGAATTTATAGAGATCGCCGACCGTCTTCTCCAGTATCCCGCTGTCGTTGATTCCCGGACACAACACAATCTGCGTATGCATGTCAATGCCGTTGTCATGAAGGATCTCGATCTTGTGAAGAATACAGTCATCTTTCTTCAATCCCATGAGCAACTTCCGCACACCGTAGTCGGTAACGTGGACAGAAATGTACTGCGGCGAGAGCCGTTGGTCAATGATGCGCTTGAGAATGGCCGGTCCAGCGTTTGTCATTGTTGTGTAGTTGCCATACATGAATGACAAACGGTAGTCCCCATCGCGGAAATACAACTGACTCCTCATTCCCTTCGGGTTTTGATCAACAAAGCAGAAGACGCAGTCGTTGCCGCAGGAAAGAATCTTCATCTCCTCAAAGTCAATTCCCACGCGGTCATCTTCATCCTTTTCGATATCATAGATAATGACTTCCCGGCCACGCGAGACTTTTAGAGAAACCTCTTCGTTGCCTTCGTGAAAGCGATAGTCAATGGCGTCAAGTACTCGCTTCCCGTTGACCTCAAGAAGCTCGTCACCAACCTGAATACCGATTTCCTCGGCTATGCTGCCGGGTTCAACCAATGCGATTTTCACGCAGCGATCTTCTCCTCGACAATTCGCCCAACACACCTATCGTACTTCACTTCTGTAATCTCGACAGGGACAATTGTGTTTGGATGAACGGATGCCGGCAAGCCAACGCGTACGTAATTATCAGTAAACCCAACCCGCATATCATCTTCCACATCACCCTCGGCTAGCACTTGAACTGTTTTACCGATCTGACCAGCGTAGAATTCGAGTTTCTTTTTCATCCCAATAGCCCGGAGAAGCTCATTTCGTTTGAAGCGAACTTTGGGCTCTATCTTTGCAATGAATTTTGCGGCGGGTGTATTCTGCCTTTCTGAATACGTGAAGACGTGAAGGTAAGACACTGGTAGATCTTCTATGAACCGCAGCGTTGTTTGGAAATGTTCCTCCGTCTCGCCCGGAAAACCAACAATGACGTCAACGCCAATACCACAGTCAGGCATCGACTGTCTGACACGATGAATGAGATCAGAATAGAACATTGTATTGTATCGACGCCGCATACCCCGGAGAACTTCATCACATCCGCTTTGAAGGGGAACATGGAAATGGTTGCACATCTTTGGCTGGGACGAAACGAAATCAACAATCTCCTTCGTAAGCAGGTTCGGCTCGATGGAACTGATGCGAATCCTCTCTAATCCATGTATCATCACCAATTCGCACAAGAGCGAGAGTAGATTGGAGCCAAATGCCTTCCCGTAATCTCCAACATTCACCCCTGTCAGAGTAATTTCCTTGAAACCCTGATTGACAAGTTCTCGTGCCTGGGCAACGGTAGCATCAACGCTCTGGCTTCTGCTCGCACCACGAGCAAGCGGTATTGTGCAGAAACTGCAATGGTAATCACAGCCATCCTGTACTTTCAAAAACGCCCGGGTCCTGTTGCCAATTTCCGTTGTGTATGACACTCCGAAGTTATCAACAGCATCAATGCCTGATACAAGAACATGAGGATAGAGCTTTTGTTCAAGGCCGCCTATATGATCGAAGATCTCGAACTTCTCGCGGGCACCGAGCACAAGATTCACGCCCTTGATTGAGGCAACCTCTTCAGGGTTAAGTTGTGCATAACATCCAGTCACAACCACAAGCGGGTTCTTCGAAGTCCGCACTGCCTTGCGAACCATCTGGCGACATTCGCTGTCTGCACGTTCAGTCACACTGCATGTGTTAATCACGCAGACATCAGATGGCTGGCCGAACTCCACCACGGAAAAGCCCCGGTCAGCGAATTGCTTTCCGATCATCGAGGTCTCGGCAAAGTTCAACTTGCAGCCCAGAGTATGAAGAGAAACTGTTGGCATCATATATACAAAAAAAGAGCTGCCCGCAGAGAACCGAGCAGCTCTTGTGTTTGCTGAGTGAGGAATCAGTTCTCAGTTGGAATGGACATATCGCCAGCAGGGGTTCCGCCGGTGATTGTCGCAGTATCCCCAACCGTTGTGGCCGGCAGTTTATGCTCCGCCATGTAGTCCTCAACGGCTTTGGATTCTTTATCCTTAAAATACTCCACTACCGACAGCACGATCTTCTTCGATTCCTTGTCGAATTCGACGACCTTCAGGGGCAAAGCATCTCCGACTTTGAACTTGTCGGCAATGTTTTTGACCTGAATCTGCGCGAGCTGCGATACCGGTACAAAGCCATCAACGCCGAGCGGAAGCTCAACAATGACGCCCTTTTCAATGATACGGACGATCTTACCATCAACGTCCGTACCCACCCTGTAATCTTCACCAAAACGATCCCATGGGTTCTCGCCCACTTGTTTGTGACCAAGTGAGATGCGACGTTGATCCACATCGACACCAAGAATCACGACATCAAGCTCGTCGCCCTTCTTCACGACTTCTCCCGGATGACGGATCTTCTTGGTCCACGAGAGGTCGGATATGTGCACGAGGCCATCAACACCCTGCTCAAGTTCAACGAAGACGCCAAAGTTGGTCAGATTGCGGACAACACCCTTGTGGCGCGAGCCAACAGGATATTTCTGCATCAGGTTCAACCATGGATCGGGTTCGAGTTGTTTAATGCCGAGCGAGAGTTTCTTGTTATCTTTGTCAAGGCTAAGGATCACTGCGTCAATTATCTGTCCCATGGAAACAACCTGCGACGGATGTTTGATGTGCTGTGTCCAACTCATCTCCGAAATATGGATGAGGCCCTCGATACCCTTCTCGATCTCGACGAACGCTCCGTAGTCTGCAAGTGATACGACCTTCCCGGCAACTTTTGTGCCGACAGGATACTTGTCATGGATGTTGTCCCACGGGTGCGGCTGAAGTTGCTTGTAACCAAGCGAGATACGTTTCTTCTCCTGATCGAAATCCAGGACAACAACGTTGATGGTCTGGTCAAGCTTGACGATTTCCGAAGGATGATTGATACGACCCCACGAGAGGTCTGTGATATGCACGAGTCCGTCCACACCACCGAGGTCGACGAATACACCGAAGTCGGTAATGGCTTTGACGGTGCCTTCGAGAATTTGTCCCTTCTCCAGTTTCTCGAGAATGGCCTTACGCTGCCCGGACATTTCCTCTTCAACGAGGACTTTATGACTGACGACAACGTTTTCTGAAGGATGATTGATCTTGACGACCCTGAAATCCATTGTTCTGCCAATGAACGCATCAAAATCACGAACCGGCCTGACGTCGATCTGCGAGCCGGGCAGAAATGCATCGATACCGTAGAGATCAACGACGATGCCTCCCTTGATACGCCTAACGCAACGACCCTGCAGCACCTCACCTGTATCAAAGGCTTTAGTGACGCGTTCCCAGATACGCATGAAGTCTGCCCGCTTGCGCGAGAGAACGAGCTGTCCGTCCTTGTTCTCGACACTTTCAAGGAAGACTTCAATTTCCTCGCCGACCTTCAGGTCGTCGGGATTTGGGAATTCTGCAAGTGCGACCAGGCCCTCGGACTTGAAGCCAATGTCGACCGAAACTTCGCTGTCGCCGATTGCCACAATCCGGCCTCTGACGATTTCGCCCTCATTGATCTTGCCGAGCGTGCCCTCGTACAGCTTCATCAAATCGCCATACTGCTTGTCGTCATATTCCTGTTCATCAAGCGTGGCAGATCGTTTGAATCCGTTCTGCGGCTTCGTGACACCTGTTCGTGCCGGTGATGCGATAGAAACTGGGGCATCCTTCAGTACTGTTGTTTCTTCGGTCATTAATCCTCCGATTGTTGCACATAACATCCCGGGCTTGCCGGGACATCCTTGTGAGGTTTGTTTGCAGCGACGTCATCAGATCGCTGCACACATCCACTCTCAAGGAACTGTTTGGGTGAATGATAGTGTGTCTGTGATGACTATGCGCACTCCGTTTCCGGACCGCTCAATTTCTTTTCTTTACACGACTGCAGGTTGGAAGACGCTTTCAATGGCCAGCTTCACACGCTCCATCAACCACTGCGGTGTTGACGTGGCACCACTGATACCAATTGTCTCGATCCCCTCAAACCACTCGCCCTTCAATTCTGATTCATCTTCAACAAAGTACGTGTCAGGATTCGCTTCACGGCAGATTTCGTACAGCACTTTGCCGTTCGAGGAGTTCCTCCCTGCAACAAAAATCATGATTTCGTTCTGCGATGCAAATTCACGCAGCTTCTTATCACGACCTGAGACTTGTCCGCAAATTGTGTCCTTCGCATGAAAATCAATCGCGGATTCTTCGAACGTTCCGACCTCAAGCTCCTTGATCTTTCCCTTCAGGACACCGACAATTTCATAGAACGTCACCTTGTCCATTGTCGTTTGTGAGAACAGAACCGTCTTTCGCGCCAAATCAACTCTCAATATTTCTTCCACTGATTTGATCACGACGGCTTCTCCGTTGGTAACCCCGACAAGCCCGATCACTTCCGCGTGATCCTTCTTTCCAAAGATTACAACCTGATATCCTTTGTCGTAAAACTTCCGGATACGTTCCTGGACTTTCGTGACCACAGGGCAGGTTGCATCGACAAGTGTAATATTGTGTTTGCGTGCCAACTCGTACGTCGAAGGTGGTTCACCATGAGCCCGGATTAGAACCTTTTGTCCTTCAAGTCGCTGCAAATCACTATGCGTTATTGCTTCAAGACCTTTCTGTGCAAGCCGGTCGATCTCCATCGGATTGTGAATGATCGGTCCGAGGGAATACATTTTAGGAGTGCCCTTCAATTCCTCTTCAGCAATCTCCACTGTGCGCACGACCCCCCAACAAAAGCCCGAATGTTGATCGATTGTTACTTTCATCTGCCGGTTGGTTTCTCCAGAATCTCTTTTGCTTTCTTTACTACAAATTCGACTTGTTCTTCAATTGTCAAGTGAGATGTGTCCAACTTGATTGCATCCGACGCACACTTCAACGGACTTTCCTCGCGTGTTGAATCAAGAGTGTCGCGTTCTGCAATTTCCTTTTGCAACATCTCCAGGCTGATATCTTTGCCCTTCTCCTCAAATTCCTTCCTGCGTCGAGCAGCCCGTGCATCCAGAGAAGCAATCAAAAAAATCTTCACTTCAGCCTTTGGAAATACAACAGTCCCGATATCTCTCCCCTCAAGAACAACACCCTGACTGGCACCCAAATCACGCTGTTGCCTCACCATCGCCTCACGTACTGATCGAATACTGCTGACAGCACTTACCGCGCGGGTAACATCTGCATCCCTGATGCGGTCAGTGACATCTTTGCCATCAAGGAGAACCTGCAATGAAAAGTCCCGCCGCCGCAATTCCACCACCGTTGAGTCAATGAGGCCGGAAACGGCCTTGCCATCACTTGGACTCAAGCCCTTCTCAAGCACTTTCAAGGTCACGGCTCTGTACATCGCGCCCGTGTCGATATGCAGGAGCCCCAACCGATCTGCAACGAGCTGTGCTGTTGTTGATTTTCCAGAGCCAGCAGGCCCATCTATTGCAATTACCAGATTTCTCTTGCTCAACACACACTGAACGGTTTGGGTTATTAATATACGTAATTCAGCCTATTACCGCAACCAACATTGCCCATGAAAGATCCAGGCTGTACTGGTTTTCTTTCATAACACGAACGTTTTCTGTATATTCGCACTATGCTCAAAAGGAGGATACCTGCGAAAGCTCAGCCATGACGAAATAGCGTCCAAACGAGTACGGCTGGAAGCAATTCCAGACGTTGACAAATTGCCAATCTATGGGCTGCTCGACAATATTCGCAGCTTGTACAATGTGGGATCAGCGTTCAGAACCTCCGATGGGGCACTGATCCGGAAGCTCTATCTTTGCGGCTACACGCCTCATCCACCTCGAAAGGAGATTGAGAAAACGGCCCTGGGGTCTACAAAGAGTGTTGCCTGGGAATACCACGCTGATCCACTTGTCGCAATAGCAGCCGTGAAAGCTGAAGGGGCAAGAGTGTGTGTACTTGAACAAACGACACAGAGTACTCCATACTACAACGTCAGCAAGAAGGATTTTCCGATCTGTCTCATCGTGGGGAATGAAATCACCGGCGTGTCCCCTCAAGTCATTGCAGCAGCGGACATGGCCATTGATATCCCCATGTACGGCGTCAAACAATCATTGAACGCCGCCGTTGCCTACGGCATCGCGCTGTTTGAGCTTGTCAAGATCTGGACTCCCGGTAAACTACTTCAACACATTAAACGCGAGCGTGAAGTAATCACTCTTCTCCATTGTATGGATGCGAACAACACCCGCCCGGACAAGCGACGTGAGTATGCGGGAGGCACGTTGTTCTGAAATGTTCACCAGCCGACTGAATTCCTTCGTTGTTATTCGCTCGTTCGTGGTGAAGTAACCGAACAGCCGCTTTTCATTTTCTCCTACCTCAAATTGCATAGGTGGAGCGTCCAATCGCTCATCACGAAGAATTCGCACCACTTCTTTACTTGCCATGACTGTCTTGTCGTTGACCCTGATGAACACTTTGGTGTCTTCTTCGTCCTGAGAACCATTGCCGTTGTTGTGGTTCATGAACATATGCGGCTTGCGGTCGCTTTCTTCCACGTAAGCGACAATCACATCATCACCATCGAAAGCCACAATATCGATCAGTGGTTCAATTTCAGGTAAACAGAAAAACAATCCTGCATGACGAATCATCTCGACTTCGCTCTTTTCGCTCTCGACGCCAACAATTGAACCATCATCGTCAACACCGAACAGGATATGCCCCCCTTTTGTGTTGGCAAACGCTATAAGCGCACGCGCAATCTTTTCCGGAGATGATACTTTCCGCTTGAACTCAACTTCAAATCCTTCCCCATCTTCAATCAACCGCTCGACATCCTTATAATCCATCATGCCCTACCTCTTCTATGTCAGTAGAATCAACTGCCTCGTTCGGTTCAGTAGACAAAGAGTCCTGGTTGATTGTATTGTTTGATGAATCCTCCTTTTTCTGTGATTTGCCCGTGAAGTCACGCGCCTGCATCCGGCGTAACACAATGAGCTTTCGTCGTTGCACATAGCGACTATCCTCATTGGGCCGATGCTTCAGCGGACTAGGTATGACGGCCGCAAGACGAGTCGCCTCTTCCAACGTCAGGCTATTTGCTGACTTTCCAAAATACATCTGTGCAGCGGCCTCAACTCCAAATGTTCCCCTGCCCCATTCGATCAGGTTCAGGTAGAGTTCCAGTATCCGGTTCTTACTCAATTGATTTTCCAGCAGCAAGGTGATGATCAATTCTTTCAGCTTGCGTATTGGATCCTTTGAAGTCGACAGGTACAGGTTCTTTGCCAATTGCTGGGTAATCGTGCTTGCCCCACGGGCGGCACGCTGCTCATCAATATTCCTCTCGATTGATTCCCTGACTTCGAACCAATCCACGCCGCCGTGGGAATAAAACATTCCGTCCTCGGCAACAATAACAGCATCGACCAGGCTTTTCGAGATACGAGAGAACGGAACCCAGCGTTGAACAATTTTCAGTGACTTCCCCTCTCCATTCGCCTCCTTCAACCGCTGACGCATCATGGCAGTCTCCGTCGGGTTCTGGGTCTTGAGCGTGGCGATGCTGAAGTACGGAATGGTCAGGAGTTCAAAAAGGGTGAAGAGGCCGAACAGAATCAGGATAGTCTTGATTTTATGACTCTTCATCCACGTCAGTAGACGCTGCATGCGACTTATACCTGTTGAATGATCTGTTCCCGCTGCTTGCTCGTCAGCCACTGTGAGCCGATCCTGATGAATGATGATCAAGATACTCTTGCAGCATCAAGCGTGCAGCCATCTCATCCACTCTTTTCTTTTCCTGACGCTTCTTGCGTTTCATCCCGATATCAACAAAAGCCCGGTGCGCATTCACGGATGAATAACTTTCATCCCACGTGTCGATCTTGACGTCGATGGTCTTTGCAAGCTTCTCGATGAATCGATCAACTTCCATCGCCTTCGATCCCTTGCCTCCGTCAGCGCCATAGGGCATTCCGACGACAATACAGGTCGCTTCCTGTTCCATCACCAATGCCTTCAATTTCAGTAGAAGGTTATGGTCGTTATCCAGTGTCGTAACGCCTTGAGCGATAATACGCATGGGATCACTGACAGCAACGCCAACGCGTTTTGTTCCGTAGTCGATGGAGAGTATGCGTCCGGGATAGGTCGTCATGAGTTCACCGGCCTATTCCTCGAGCCGTTCTGCCCGTGTAACGCCTTTGATCCTCTTGATACGATCAATAATCCGCCCCAGGTGTTCAGTATCTTTTACATAAAGAATGAACGTGCCTTGAAACAACGACCCTTCCGAGTCAAGATTGACGCTGCGAATATTGGTATTCATGTACGTTGAGATCGCGTGGGTAAGATCGCTGAGCATCGCCGGACGGTCTTCACCGGAAATTCGCACTGCCGCGACAAACATCACTCCATTGTCAGATGGCCAACTCACTTCTACGAACCTCTTTGCTTCAATCCCCATCATCAGTTTGATGTTACGACAGCTTCGTTTATGGATTTTAATGCCCTCACCGGTTGTCACGAACCCAACAACATCGTCTCCCGGAATAGGGTTGCAGCATTTTGCATAATTGTGCAGAAAGTGCTCATGCTTCCCCTCCAGCACAATACCACCAGCGATGCCCCGCGCAGAGGTAACGAACTTGTTAAACAGCCCCTCGATCTTCCCTTCCTCCGAAACGACAGCTGCCGGGTGCTTTTGCTCGTCCTGAATCATCTTGATGATCTCGTCAGCATTGAGCTTCTCCTGCCGAAGACCCAGATAGAACATGCCGCTATTCTCAATCCGTTTGTCAGTAAGAAACTTGTTCAGGTCGTCTTCGCTAATACTGAGCTTTGCCTTCTTGAGCCTCTTCTCCCAGAGTTCCCGCCCTTCATCAATCGCCTTTCGTTGTTCATCTCTCATCCAGCGGCGGATATGGGATTTCGCTTTGTGCGTGACACAAAACTTCTCCCAGTCAGGGCTCGGCGTTTGGTTCTTGGATGTAATGATCTCCACCTGGTCGCCACTGTGCAGCGGTGAATCAAGCGTCACGATCCTCCCGTTCACTTTGGCAGCAATGCAATGGTCGCCGACCTTGGAATGAATCTCATATGCAAAGTCAATCGGCGTTGCACCGGTCGGCAGTATCCTCAATTCCCCTTTGGGTGTGAAGAGGTAGATTTCCTCCTGGTACAATGTCAGCTTGAAGCTTTCCAGCAACTGTTGCGTGGGTACTTGTCCTTCGGCAGCGGTCTCGAATATCTCACGCACCCAGTTCACCCAATTGGAGAGTTCTTCGTCAACAGCGGTGTTATCTTTATACATCCAATGTGCAGCAACACCTCGCTCCGATACTTCATGCATCCCACGCGTGCGGATTTGCACCTCCACCATCTTCCCTTCAGGCCCGAACACGGTCGTATGGATGGATTGGTAACCGTTCTTTTTGGGAACGGAAATATAATTCTTGAACCGCTCCGGGTTCGGTGTGTAGATGTCTGATACAATCCCGTACACGGTGAAGCAATCATTGTTATTTGCGGTATCGAGAATAATGCGAACGGCAAACAGATCATAGATCTCTTCGAGTGTCTTACTGCGCTTCAGCATCTTGTTGTAGATACTGTAGAGATGCTTCGGCCTGCCGCTGATTTCAAATGTAAAGCCGGCCTCTTTCAGTCGCTTCTCGATGGGTGATGCGAACTTGTTCACGTAGTGTTCACGTTCCCGCCTGCGGGACTTGATGTCACGGACAAGCACATCGTACCCTTCACGGTTCAAATACTTGAACGAGAGATCTTCCAGCTCCCACTTGATGTTGGCAAGGCCGAAGCGATGAGCGAACGGGGCGTAGATATCAAGCGTTTCCTTTGCCATGCGTTTCTGTTTCTCGGGGGAGAGATACTCCAGCGTTCGCATGTTATGGAGGCGGTCGGCAAATTTCACGAGCATCACACGGACGTCGTTCACCATTGAGAGCAGCATCTTCCGATAGCTCTCGGCCTGCGTTACTTCATGGCTCTTGAAAATGTCGGAGATCTTGGTTGCACCATCCACAATATTGGCTATTGTGTCGCCGAACTCTTCACGGATGTCTTTGATTTGATAGTCGGTGTCTTCTGCCACGTCGTGGAGGAGCGCTGCGGCAACGGAAACGTCGTCGAGGGGGATTTCCTTCGCTACAATCTTGGCGACTTCATAGGGATGATCGAAGAACGGCTCTCCCGATGCGCGGATGTCGTGCCGGTGCGCGTTGAAGCCGAACTCAAACGCACGCCGGATGAGGTTCTCATCCACCTTGCGCAGGTTCTTCTGGCAAATGAGCAGTAGATCGTCTAATTTTTTCTTGAATTTTGGGTTCGTCATTGTCGTTTATCGCTCATGACTCTTTTCTTGCAACCGGTTTGGAGGCATAGAAGTTCAGGCACAAGAACTGATATTCTCTTAAAAAAATATAGGTGCTTTGGCGGGGAATGTCAAGGTGATGGCCTGGAACAAAAAAGAGGCGACCTCTGGGCCGCCCGTTAGTATCGACACAATGAAATGCTTGACGTTTACTTGAGAAGCATCAGCTTCTTGACGATGGAGTACGTGCCAGCTTGCAGACGGTAGAAGTAGACTCCACTCGAGAACTGACTCGCATCGAAACTCACCTGCTGATACCCAGCTTTAACAAAATCATTTACAAGCGTATGGACTTCACGCCCGAGAATGTCGTAGACTTTTAAGGTTACTTGTTCATCTGAGGGTAAATCATACTTAATTGTCGTTAACGGATTGAACGGGTTGGGATAGTTTTGTGATAGACTGAATTGCATGGGCAATTGCGACGGTTCAGTATGTCCAGCCAGCGATGATCTTCCCAATCCATTGCCATTCGACCGGTTATCCATCCCCGCAAAGCGGATTGCTGCAATTCCCGTTCTCACATCGTTTGGAAATTGGCTCTGCATTTGTGAGAGATATTCTTGTGCGTCGGTCCGATTGCGGAGACCGTTTACATTGATGTTGAACAGAGAAAACAGGAACATCTTACGCTCTTCATCTAAGGTTGCTGAAAGAAGGAGTTGTTGATATTGTTCGACTGCTGTTGCATAATCCTGTCTGTTGTTTATCTCTGCCGCTCTCAGTATTTTTGCAATTCTCTTGATGACTCCACTAGGATGGTTCAATAACTGTGCTCGGAGATAATTCTCCAGAGCGGTTTGTAATGTCGTGTCTCCTGACCATCGCAAGTAATCATGATATGTGTTGCGCAGCTCGGATACAGCAATCTGCGCCTCTCTTGCATTTGGCTTGGTCGTAATGAGATTCGAATAAATGGTTATCGCGTCCGCGTAGTTTCTCTCGCCTCGCAAGACTAATGCTCGCTTGAGTTGAATATCCTCGGATGTTACTGACACTACCGAGGGGTTGCTTGGTTTTGTTGTCTCGTTCATCGCTACCATGACTGACGAGCGCATGCCTTCATTGGGATCATAATGAAGGGCATTACTGTAGTCAATGCGCGACAGGCTATCGGCAAGGAATTGCCAACTATTTGGCGGATATGTGCCCCACCAGTTGAGGTTCGCAGCTATCTTGTAGCCTTCCTGAGCAACCACATTGGGCACTCCGGGTGTGTATTCTAACGCGTAAATAGAATTGTAGCCACCATATTCGCTCTCATCCAGAAGACCGAAGAACGGATCAGCATTGACGGAGTATGCTTGAACAGCACCATTGTAGCGTATGATGTTATTGCCATGATCGTTCTTGATATAATCTCCAAATCGGGGATCAGCATTCTCAATTACCAAGACACCAATAGAGTCGCTATTCTCAACAACATTCCCATGGAGAACCGGGCTTGCGTTGCTGACGAGGATTCCAGTGTGACCATTGAACACATGATTGTCATTGAGAATGGATTTGTAAGACGAGTTGATGATGATACCATATGTGCTGGCCATAATTGTGTTCCGCTGAATTAAGGGAACACCGATGATTGAACTTGTGAACACATCAAGCCCTATCCAGCAACTATCTATAGTGTTGTCCTCAATAACCGGAGACTGCTTGTAAGCATCAGAGGAAATTGCGACGGTGCAATTTGTAAACTCATTGTTGCAAATCCTTGCGTTGCAAAAGTTTATCGCTACAGCGGTATAAAGGTCAGTGAAGCGGCAGTACTGAAGAGTGTCCACGCTTCCAGACGAGAGATACACTCCACCAGGTTCAAGTTCGCCGGGAGCCTTCGTGATTATGATCGGGTCATCAGGCGTTCCTATGGCAGAAAGAGTACCTTCAATTACCAGCTTGCCGTAAGTGCCCCACTGTAGCACGGCGTCTGGCTGTAGTTTAAGTGTCGCACCACTCGGAATTGTTGTATGGTTTCCATACGTCGTTCTGAGAAAACCTGCGATTTCTGATTGAGACCCTGATCCAAACACAAACGCACTGTCTCTTGCAATCACCATCGTGCTTCCCGTATCGGCCTTGAAGATTGCGTTGCTGCCGAGGACCACATTCACTGTATCCATGTTGCCATGTGCGGTGATGTTGGCATCGGAGGCAAGTGTAAGAACTCCTCCATTCTTGAACTTCAACTGCGGAAAAACAATCGCCCCGGAAATGTTTGCCGATGTAAGTCTGTACAGTTTTCCCTCGCCGGGCATAAATGTGTCTGCAATTGTCGTCGTACTATTTGAGACCCATGAACGGTTGGTCAGCACCTCTGTCAACAGCCAATTATCTGTCCTGGGTATGGTGAAGTTGATTCTGCGGATGTCAATGCTCGTGGAATCTTGTCTCCCATTGTCGCAACGACGGTTCACTATGTACAAATAGTCGTTCATGCCATCGGTCATGTGACCGGTAAGTACAGCGGGAGCGTCGAACGAATTGTCAAGCGATTGTGTGCCAACCAATGAGATCTTGCCCTGCCAGTTTCCGTATGTGCTGTCCGACCACCACGATTTCGCACCCTGCCAGGTTAGATTCTTCAGTGTTGGGCCGAGTACCTGTAGCTTCGAATTGATTGAAACAAGTGAGTCCCACTTCTCCTTGTACCCAGTGAATGCTGCTCTGCCGTTTGATGCACCGGGGTATGGAAGCCATGCCGTGTCTTTGGAATGATCTGTGTAAAGTCCGTTGACAGCATTCCTGGACACCAGACCTGTTCCCCACGACCCTACTTCATCGAAGGCTGTATAATAGTTATCTGTCCCAAAAGGATATGAGATGACACCTTTCGAACCCATCGCAATACCAATATTGATTTGTGCTTGAATTTCTGTCCCAGTGGGAGGACGTAGGCCATAATAATGGCCGTTACTCTCTTGATAAATACCGTGCAACTGAGGGATCTGCCACATTGGGATGTTTGCATCCTTAGCGTGCAATGCCACTGGTTCTATATGGTCCTCTAACAGCCCCAATCTGATTTGAAGAGCGTTGTTGTAATCCGAATTTGTTGTGTATCGTGGCACACCCACACCATCAGCTTCTGCATCCGTCATCGACGGCGATGGCACCGATACATTGATGAAGTAGGGGTCTACGAAAACCTCATTGGGTTGTCCATCCTGAATGAATCGTTTGATTTGATTGTTTGCCCAATAGTTTGCAACGATTGCCCGACCACGTGAACCTGCAAAGCCTAAATCGTGAAGTTTGGCATCGACGTAGTTGTAAGATAGAAACGCAGGGACGAACGGCTCGTCCATCGTGTATAACCGTTGCATGAGGTTGAAGCGTGGATCGTGAAGATAATAATAGACTTCCTGCTCGATCAAAGCATCATTCGTATGAGCAAAGAGCTTGTCGGCGGCCTTATCGTCTATCGTCACGTGGTTCACCCATGTGGTGCGATAGCCTCGCCAGTCCACAAGAACATCAACGGAATCGCACTCGAGGCTGCTGGCTCGAACACTCACCCTCCCAGCGAGATACATCATGGTATCGTTTGGCGATGAGTTGGGGCAAACAGCGATGTTGAATTGCAGTTTGAACTCATAGAATGTGTCACTGCTGGCAAAACCCCCGTCAAGCAGCACAAGACTGTCCACTTCGTACACCGTGGCGCCTGTGTAGCTGATGACCTTGAGAATAGCAACGGTATCCTCCGGCTGGCCCGGCACTTTCGTGATCTTCATGTTGAACTTGGCGTAATAGCTGGTTTGTTCGTAGTGGAAGTCGTTGTTCGGGCGCGGGTGGCGCACCATGTAACCAGGCTTGTGTATGCCAACCTCTGATCTTCGCGAATCAGGGGAATTTGCTGGAAAGTCAGCACTAACCGAATCCGGTCTTGTCCCAAAGTAGTTTCTGAGTCCCTCATTATCGGGCGTGGGGGTATGCTCCTCGGCCTCATATATCATGTGCTGCGATCTGGTAACATCAAGTATCCCCTGCCTCATTGATATGACTTTGAGGCCGGCAGAGTTAGTGTCAATGGGCTCATGATAACTTCCAAATCCTGTCCATGTTTGAAGCCAGGTGAGAGGCAAGCTATCTTTCATTTGCCCGCAATCGACATTGTTTCTCCCAAAGAGAAAAACGCCGACGGGAAAATCATCTTGTTGTTGTGAAAAAGCCGCGAGGCTCACAGTCGCAACAACGATGCAGAGGACGAGGGCAGTTCGTATCATAGTGTTGCTCCTTTCATTTGAGAAGTGTGAATTTCTTGGTGTCGCTATATATCTTTCCATTAACAGCGGCTGCAGCGAGGCAATAGAAGTACACACCACTGGCGTACTCGGAACCGTCGAATACGGCTTCGTAACTGCCGGCAAACTGATGTTGATTGACTAGGGTTGTTACCAATTGACCCGCAGTATTAAAGATTTCCAACTTTACTTCTGAGGCTTGCTTGAGGTCATAACGAATTGTCGCACGAGGATTGAACGGATTGGGGTACGATTGGTGAAGAGTAATAACACTCGGTAAAAACGTTGTCTCCCGTACTTCTGTCACTCGAATGGTACTATCCCCCTTGAAGATTCCCCAGTAGCCCTTTGCCTCTCCGAAAGGATAGAGTGGTGCGCCAACAATGAAGTCTGCAAGCCCGTCACCATTGATATCGCCAACAGAAGATACGGATTCCCCAAATCGCGCATCTGTGGAACGTGTTGCAAATGCATGATAGTTGCCATCCATATTCGGTCCCCCGGGGTAGACAAAAACATATCCGTTGGTGATGGTTGCCGCACTTGCACTGACGAGAACGTCTTTGTAGCTATCTCCGTTCAGGTCACCGCCGTTGGCAATGACGTTGCCGAAGTTAGCTACGCCAGGATTCCTTAGGCGAAGTGTCGGTATCGAATCAAAGGTTGTCCCGCCATAGTGCACATACACCCAATCAAGAGAATCCCTCGTAGTCCACAACAAATCTGATCTTCCGTCTCCGTTCACGTCGAAACACGCGAGCCCACCTCTGCTTTGTGATGAACCTCTTAATTCTATTCGTACGGAAAGATTTAAAGTGCCAGGTAGCCCCCAGTAGATTCTCACATACTTGAAATCTCCACTTGGGAATGTAACATAGCCATGAACGACCAAGTCGTTCGCTCCATCGTTGTTCAAATCGCCAACCGCGGCACTCCCCAAGTTATAGGATGTTGTATCTCCTAGGAGAAAAGAATCTGGTACTCCAGTAATAGTTGGGCCCAAGAAAAAGTACATCTTGCCCTGAGCAAGCCCATAGTCAGGAGCTGAAGCAATCAGGTCGGGAAAGCCGTCATTATTCACATCACCAATGCATCTTGCTCCAAAAAAATCAAACTGGTTTTCACCTGGTATCCTCAGAGGATTGAGCGTGTCAATACCAGATGCTGTTCCCCAGTAGGTGTACACCGTGTCATAGTTGTTTACTGTCTTGCTAACAACCACATCTTTGAATCCATCATTATTCAAGTCGCCAGTGAGCAAATTCTCACCGAGATAGACTTGTAGTGTGCTTGTATCGGCTGGTGTATTGAGCCGGTAAATGCCCGTGCTTCCAATCTTTGACACAGCCGCTTTGTATGGTAGGTTTGCACTCGGCGTTATCCCCGTGACGTATTTGCCGAGTTGCTCGCCGTTTGTCGTGCCGTAATGTTCTGCCCAAGGTTGGAGGGTAATTTGCGCTGATGCAGAACAAAGCAGTGTTGAAAGTAATGTACTGAAGGCAAATATTCTGAGTATCATTCTATTGTCCTTTGGGAATTGAACGCAGGGAAGGCTTCGTGGGCATGAGGGAATCCCTGCTAATCGGTTGCAAGGAACGTGGAGAGATTATCGCTGGAGAATGTTACGGAGTTGGCTCTGCAATGTCAAGCGGTTCATTGTCGCTCCCTACAATCTTGGTAAAGAACCATCCAAAGATATCCGGCCTTCATTCCGTCCCAAAAATCCTGTCACCTGCATCGCCGAGTCCGGGGAGGATGTAGCCGTGCGAATTGAGTTGGCGGTCGAGTACGGTGGAGAAAATGCGAACGTCGGGATGTACGGCGGTAATTCGCTTCACGCCTTCAGGTGCGGCGAGAAGGCTCACGAACCGGATGCGCTTCGCTCCCTTTTGTTTGAGGAAGGAGATTGCAGCAGTGCCACTCCCGCCGGTCGCAAGCATCGGGTCCAGAAGCATAACAAGCCCCTTGTTGAGAACACGCGGAAACTTGGAGTAGTAGTCTACAGGCTCAAGTGTCTTCTCGTTGCGGTACAGCCCAACGTGCCCAACGCGCGCTTCGGGAAGAAAATCGAGGAAGCCCTCAACCAGTCCAAGCCCTGCACGAAGCACCGGCACAATAATGATCTCATCGGCAAGTGTGAAGCCCGTGGTTTTTTCCAGCGGTGTGCGGACAGTTCCCCGGTTCAACTTGAGATCACGCGTCACCTCAAATGCCATCACGGAAGAAATACGCCTGAGCGTTGTGCGGAAGAGATGGTTACCGGTTGTCCGATCCCGTAGAATGGAAAGGTCCCGTTTGATGAGCGGGTGATCGATGATGGTGAGGTTTTTCATGATGGTTCTTTCAATTCTTCCAGTAATCCAAGATTTTGCCTGTGTGCAGGCATCGTATGAGGGTGTCACAAAAGTCTGCTTCATGGGTGTAGTGGCGACGCACCGCGTCGCCGAAAACGACCTCGATCGAGAATTAACTCAACGTGCGGGACAATGTCCCGCCACTACGGACTTATGAGAAGACCACCAAAGAAATCCTTCCGAAATTGCAACGCCGCTGTCGTTCATAGTCGGAATCCTCAAGGGCATCAGTTGGTATGCCATCCCACACAGCCAGCAATTTCGGAAACCTCGGATTTAGGCGCCCCGCGGATCGCCCTACAGTTTCTTCCTTGTAGCATTCGCAGCAACCAATATTGGATCCCACAACGGCGAGAACGGCGGCGTGTAGACAAGATCCCACTGCTGCATCTCGTCAACCGTGATGCGCTGCTGAATGGCAACGGCCAGTGTGTTCGCTCGAAGCACAGCGCCAGACTCACCGTACACATTCGCTCCGAGCAACCGCTTTGATTTCCTGTCTGCGATCATCGTGACCGTTAAGCGTTTGCTGCCGGACATGATGGCGACTTTGTTCCATGCGGTGATCGTTTCGGTAACCACATCAAACCCGGATGCCTTTGCTTCCTCCGAACTTAATCCCACCTGCACCACCTCGATATCAAACACTTTGACCCCAATCGCCCTGATTGCTCCGCGAAAGACTGCGTTCCCTCCTGCTGCATTTTCTCCTGCCACCCAACCGGCCTTGCTGGCAATGGTTGCAAGCGGTATGTACATGGATTGATTGTTGACGAGGTTCTTCACTTCGCAGCAGTCACCGGCGGCGTAGATGTTGTCGAGGTTTGTTTGCTGCCGTTGGTCGGTCAGGATTCCGTTCAGCGTCCCCACTCTGATTCCGGCAGCCTTCACAAGTTCCGAGTTCGGAACAACGCCGAGCGAGAGAATCACGAGATCAGTTTCAAATGAGCCGTTCGTGGTCACAACATGCGTTACACGGCGCTGTTTATCTAGGACAAAACCTTCGGTTGTTGCGTGTGCGACAAAGGAAACTTCATGCTTCTCCAGTTGCTGCCGCACGACTTCTCGTGTTTCCCGTTCAAGTCCACGCATTGGAAGGCTGTGCCGGTGCAACAACGTCACTTCGAGGTTCAACCGTCGCAACGCATCAGCCATCTCCATCCCGATGTAACCGCCGCCGATGATGACGGCTCGCTTTGGTTTTTCCTCATCAATATATTTCTTGATGCGCAATCCCTGGTCAAGGGACTTCACATGAAAAACGTTACGCGCATCCTCACCGGCAATACCAAGCGTGCGGGGGCTTGATCCGGTGGCAACAACCAGACGGTCGTACTTCTCCTCCACCGTCATTCCTGACTTCAAATCTCGGACGATGATCTTCCTTTGAGTAGGCTGAATCTCTTCAACCTTTTGCAGGATGCGAGCATCAACGCCCTTCTTCTCCTTCAGTGTCGCCGGTGTGTACGAAACAAGCCCTTCCGCCTCTACCTCTCCACCAATGTAATATGGGACCTCGCAGATGCCGTACGAAATGTGCTCTCCCATCTCAAACATCACCACCTCAACATCAGGGCTTGTGCGAACAGCCTTGCTGGCTGCGCTGGGTCCGGCCGCAAGACCTCCTATGACAAGGATACGCTTGGACATTCGGAATCAGTTCTTTTTCTTGAAGGCGAGGACAACGGGGACACCGCTAAACGTGAAATACCCGCGAATCTTGTTTTCAAGATATCGCTTGTAGTTATCATCTATGAGCTTCGGTTCGTTACAGAAGAACGCAAAGACCGGGGGCTTGACATCAACCTGCGTGATGTAATTGATTTTGATCTCTTTGCCAGACCTGCTGCGGGGTGGAAACATTTTGATATCGGCTCCAAGCCGGTCATTCAGTTCGCTGGTGGAGATACGCTTGTTCTGCTCGACGTGCACGGTCTTGACAAGGTCAATCACTTTGTAGATTCTCTGCTTCTCAAGCGCAGATATGAACATGATCGGGATGAAATCGTAGATGCGGAGTTTTTCTTTGAGAGCTTTTTCCAGAGTCTTGGCGGTGGTATCATCCTTCTCGATCAAATCCCACTTGTTGACGGCGATGACCACGGCACGCTTCCGTCCAATGGCGGTATCAATAATGCGCAGGTCCTGATGTTCTAGTCCCTGCTTCGCATCAATCAATATAACTGCCACATCGCACCGCTCAATGGCCTTAATCGTTCTGACGGTACTGAAGAACTCCACGCTCTCCTTGATCTTACTCTTGCGCCGCAAGCCGGCGGTATCCACGAGAACGATCTCTTCGCCATGAAACTTCAACACTGCATCAATCGGGTCGCGGGTAGTACCGGGAATATCGGTGACAATGTTCCGCTCCTCTTGCAGTAACGCATTGACGAATGATGACTTGCCGACGTTTGGCTTGCCGATGATGGCAATCTTGAGGCGTGGATCAACTTCTTTCGCCTCAACCACCTCAAAGTCATTTGTGATCACATCAAGAAGGTCACCAACTTTTCGTCCGAGGAGCGCCGAGGTCGGAATTGGCTCACCAAGTCCAAGCTTGTAGAATTCAGCCAGAGAAAGCTCTCGCTTATCATTGTCGATCTTGTTGACGATGAGAATAACTTTCTTCTGGGCTTTACGGAGAATGCCGGCAATATCATAGTCGGAAGGCAAAAGTCCCGCTTCCCCATCGACCACAAACATCACAACGTCAGCTTCTTTAATTGCAACTTCAGCCTGCTCGCGTATTGCCGTTTCAATGACATCTTCAGACTCGGGAACAAATCCTCCGGTATCCACGATCGAGAAGGTCTTGCCTGCCCAATCAGCTTCTGCATAGTGACGGTCACGGGTTACACCAGGCAAGTCATGGACAATGGCATCCCGCTGGCCGATGATTCGGTTAAATAACGTTGATTTGCCAACATTCGGACGACCAACGATTGCAACGAGCCACAAAGACATGAGGAGCCAGATGGAATGAGAGGAAAGCTTTGATCAAGGTAAGAAGAAGGGGCACGACATTCAAGGCGAGAGGCAAACACCTCAGAACGTCGCCCGAATGAACAACTACTGAGAAGAAGATTGTGACGCATATGTATAGACCGTTGAAAGCTCTTGGTTCAGGCGTTCAAAGCCACCCGACTTCGAGATATACGCTGCGGCGCCAATTTCGGTTGCATAATTCTTGTCCTCGTCGCGCTCAGACGAACTTACGACAACGACCGGGATGTCCTTGAGTGTTTCATCGGCTTTCATAATCTTGAGCACTTCCCGGCCATTGATCCGGGGAATATTCAAGTCAAGGAGGACAAGATTGGGGCGGGGATGAAGCACCGGATCAGAGAACTTGTTGCGCTGATACAAGAAGTCCATTGCCTCCTGGCCGTCTCTGGCAACAAAGAGCAGACCTGGAACACTATGTTGCTTCAAGATGTACTTCGTGAGCCGCAAATGTTCCGGGTTATCCTCGACAATCAATATGTTGATCTTGTTCTCCACAGGATGAGAATCTACAAGAATTTCTCTGAGAAACAATACGAAAGGATCAACAAGAAGAACATCCAGGCTCTTTCAAGAGACAAAGAACTTCTTGCTAGTCACCTGACCTATCCGTATTTTCTAACACAAGAATATCCAAAGACTTGAAGGACTTCCATGATTGTGTCGCGAAAAACCATGTTTATCCTCGCCCTTATGTTCACCGGTGTGTTCTCGTTCTTTCTGGTTGCCATACCACATCGTGACGATGACAGACCACTTTCTGAAACAGAAGCCGTGGACAACGACTGGTTTATGTTGCAACGAGTCTATCCACACGATGACATTGATCCTGCACTCTATGAAACAGCAAAAGCACAACTCAGAGCGATGGCACACGATACTCCTGTAGAGAGCATTGCTCCGTGGACCAGTGCCGGGCCCTCAAACATCGGCGGGCGCGTGACATGCGTAGCTCTCCACCCCTCCAATCCTTCGATCATCTACATGGGAGCAGCAACAGGCGGCGGGTGGAAATCCACTGACAACGGCGGAACATGGACAAATATCTTTACGCAGTCATTTAGCATAGGCTCTATCCTCCTTGACCCGATGGATCCTGAGATTGTGTACCTCGGAACAGGAGAAGGAAACCCGGGCGGCGTTGCCATCTATCCTGGCAATGGCATCTGGCGGTCGACGAACGGCGGACAGACATGGGCAAACATGGGGCTCATCAACACAGGACAGATTGGGAAGATTGCCATTCACGCATCATCACCGAGTAGGATTTTTGTTTCTGCACTCGGACGCTATCGCAGCAGAACACAGGAGCGAGGCATCTACCGCTCAACAAATAGCGGCGCCGCGTGGGAACGTGTACTTTTTGTCAATGACACCACAGGTGCTTGCGATCTCCTCATCGATCCTTCAAACCCCAACCGCATACTCGCGGGCATGTGGACTCGCTACCGCCCGATAACATACAGCATCATCAGCAGCGCAGTCTCGGGACTTTTCCTTTCAACAGACGGCGGCGATACCTGGGCCCAGGTCACCAATAGCTTCCCCAATAACACGTCGAACATTGGAAGGATCAGCCTCGCGGCCTCCCCATCTCAACCGGGCACCATGTTCGCAATCGTATCAAACGGAACGGGTGTCATGGGAGTATTCAAGTCCACCACCAGCGGTGATTCCTGGACGACTGTCTCAACCAGCACCTTCAACAATGAAGGGCAGGCGTGGTATAATACCGTTATTGCTGTTCATCCAACCGACCCCAATTACCTGTTACTCGGCCTGACAAATTTTTATCGATCAACAAACGGCGGAACAACCTGGGTCGGCAGCGGCGGCACCATGCACGTTGACCACCATGCGATTGCTTTCGACATGAACACTCCAACAAGGGTGGTTGTGGGGAACGACGGTGGCGTGTTCACCTCAATAACAACAGGAACATCGTGGACGAAATCTCTGAACCTCCCTATTCTACAATTTTATGCCGGCACCGTCGACTTTCAAAATCCGCAACGTACCATGGGAGGGTCACAAGACAACGGAACACCAAGAACACTCACCGGCTCCACCAATGACTGGCAATCGATTTACGGTGGAGATGGTTTCTATGTGCTCGTCGACCCCACAAATCCGAACCGTATATATGCCGAGTCGCAAAACGGCGGTCTCGGATACTCGGTAAATGGCGGCACCTCATTCTCTGGTGGAACAACCGGCATAGCATCAACTGATAGGAAGAATTGGTGTACACCCATCGCCATGGACCTCACGACTCCATTGACCCTGTATACAGGAACACATCGCTTATATCGAACGACGAACGGCATGCAGAACTGGACGGCGATAAGCGATGACTTGACTCGTGGCCCCAATGGCCGGATCGGCACCATTACCACAATTGATGTTGCCGTTTCGAATCCCGGCGTTATCTATGTTGGCACCGATGATGGAAAGGTGTCGGTCACGACAGATGGTGGGACGACGTGGAATGATATTACAGGGACACTGCCGATTCGGTGCGTCTCACGGGTAACCATTGATCCCGATTCGGCAAACGTTTGTTACGTAACACTCTCAGGCTATCTTCAAGACCTTAACAACGCTCACCTATACAAAACCACTAACTACGGTCAAAGTTGGATAAACATCGGTGGGAACCTGCCAGATATCCCTCTCAACGACGTGATTGTTGACCCTGTCTACAGGCCATTTCTCTATGTCGCAACTGACGCCGGAGTTGTCTATAGCACGAACCAGGGAGCGATATGGAACGTCCTCAGTACAGGAATGCCCGAAGTCCCGGTTCACGACTTAACGCTCCACTCACCCACAAGGAAACTCGTTGCTTTCACACACGGTAGATCGGCCTTTACCATTGACCTTACAGGACTTACCTCTGTTCGGCTTGTAGATAATGTAGCACCCGTTTCGTACAAGCTTGAACAAAACTATCCCAACCCGTTTAACCCTTCCACCGTCATCAGGTTCACCATACCTTCTGTTTCGGCGGGACATAAGACAACACTGAGAGTCTTTGATCTTCGGGGCAGCGAGATTGCAACTCTGGTCGACCGTTTCCTCAAAGGCGGGACGTATGAAGCTACGTTCGATGCCCATTCTCTTGCCACGGGTACTTACCTCTACGTACTCTCTGCCGGTGACTACCGCACCGAGCGCAAGATGTTGCTGTTGAAATGAGGGGGAGAGTTCAGGTGGAGCATTTTGATCCGACAGCTATAGTGCCGTTGTACTCATGGTAATCAAGATCCATCCGGTAAACCCTGAAGCGCGTTTCATCAGCAAGGCAGTGGATGTATTGCGGGCCGGCGGGATTATCATTTATCCAACTGACACGGTCTACGGGATGGGTTGCAGTGTTGAGAACAAGAATGCCATCGAGAAGATATATCTTATCAAACGTCAACGACAGGACAAACCGTACAGCTTCGTATGCTCGGACATCAAGCACATCAGCGACTATGCGCACGTAAGCAATGCAGCATTCAAAGTCATCAAACATCTTATCCCCGGTCCGTACACATTCATCCTCCCCGCAGCAAAGATGAAGCATCTTCCGAAACTCCTCGTGTCGAAGCGAAGAACCGTTGGCATTAGAGTGCCGAACAGTCCCATTACTCTGGCACTTGTTCGGGAACTCGGACATCCGATTCTCAGTACGAGTGTTACAGGGGAGAATGGCGAACTGCTCAACAATCCGGACTCGATCATCGAGAAATTCCACAATCAAGTGGAGATCATCATTGATGGCGGGATGTTGACGTCGGATCCTTCATCGGTCATTGATTTGACGGAAGAAACGCCGAAGGTGGTGCGCGTTGGGGCCGGGGATGTGTCGGGGTTGATTGGTTAGAGGTCTTACGGCAAAAAAACGGAAGAAGATTGCTCTTCTTCCGCACGCGGTACATCAAATTAGCAACCCATCATTCCTTAAACAACTGACTTAGCCATTGTGGAATAGGGCGTGTATCGGTCCGAGGTGCTTGACCTGTGACATAAAAATCTTCGGCAGAATTCCCCAAGGCAGCATCTCCGCTTGCCCCAGACGTATATGCCCCTGCAAACCTTGCAAATGATTGGTATGGGATAATTGCGCCCAAAGATCGGTTGTTAGGATAGGGATCAGCGCCCGGTCCCGCAAACACATAGTTACCATAACGGAAGACATCAACGACCGTGCCCGAGGTATCTTTTAGTACCAACTGATCACTTTCCTGAAAAATGAAATCAAAGAACTGTAGGACAATGGAGTCAACAGCAACAGTGTCTTGCGGTAGAAAAATTGCATCTCCTTGATTGATCGGGTCGGGAAGAGTAATGGATGCAGTGTAATTCTCCATCCGTTCCCTGTTGCTGACCAGAGTAAGGAATCGATTTGCTTGTATCGGAGAATTCAAGAACGACCTCAGCGGAACATCGTGGTAGGCAGGTACAAGGTCCTGAGCAAAGGCCTTTACCTGACCCAGGGTATCAGTCGCTATGAATGTTCGTTTCGTTTTGAAACCCAACGTCCACTTGGAAATGTTGATTGTTCTATTCGTTGGGTTATAGAACTCAATCCAGCGAAACGGATTCTGGTTGGGTGGCGCCAGAATGAACAATTCATTGATAATCACGGTCTTCGCTGGCCTGTAGATCGGGGTAGGTGGTTCCTCGGTAATAATTTCACAACCAGCAAAGAGCCCTGACATGGCAACAAAGAAACACAACCCGACGAGTGAACTGGTTTTCATGCTTAGAATCCTATTTCGAGTGAAAACATATGGGTACCCGGTAGGTACTTATAGTTTGTGAACGCGTAATCGAGCTTACCATCAAGGCCAAGACTGGACAGATTTACACCTACTCCAGCACTCACATTCTCCGTATCGTAGTTAAATCTGTATCCTCCTCGAAGAGAAAGCAGACTATTGTACGTGTATTCTGCACCCACGTTGTACTGCTCCTCCGAGTCGTTCGGGCGTGCGATTTGAACAGCGAGATAAACAAGGTTAACATCCTCTTCGAACACTGTCACGCGGGCGCCAAATCTCAATGCGGTTGGGATCGAGTACTGCTCATTGAGAAACTTGAGATCACGGCCAAGATTGTTCACAGATATGCCAAGTCTCGTCTTCAGATCAGGGATATCGTAGAGGGTGCCGATATCGAATGCCATGGAACTTGCACCGATGTCCTTGTTGTACAGGTAGGACTTGATATACTTTGCACTCAAGCCCAGCCCAAACTCCGCGCTGATCTGTCTTGCATAGGTAACGGTAAACGCCATGTCGGTTGCCTTAAACAACTCGCCTGTTCCATCCGGGAACGCATGAGTCGTTACTTCCATGTCATTTGTCGTGAGCAATGTAACTCCCGCCCCAATCGTGCCATAGTCCTGCAGATTGACTGCGACCCCATAGAACGAGTGGGTAATGTCTGCAAACCACGCGTTGTAGGTTCCTCCGACTGAAGCATTGGGAACACTCAGTACCCCTGCAGGATTATATGCAATTGCAGATGCGCCCTCGGCGAGAGCAACCTGTGCATTTCCCATCGCCGTTGCACGGGCATTGACAGGCAACTTAAGAAATTGAGCAGTGACAGTTCCCGATCTGTTTCCGGCTATTGCATGAGCTGCAATACACGAACAAAGAACGATACTGATCTGCAGCATAATTATTGACCGTTTCATAGTCATCTCACCGGATAATGACAAATTTTCCAACCTGGGTTCCAAATTCAGACTCAACCGTGAAGAGATACACACCGCTGGCGAGGGCGCGATTACTCTCGCTCACGAGGGGCATATTATGATCACCGGTTGGGAATGCGCCTGTACCACCTTCATGGCGTATTGTGCGAATGAGATCTCCAGCCAGCGCAAACACACGGATCGTACACGTCGTTGGAAGATTGATGAATTTAATGACGCGTCTTCCTTCATCCCAATCGTAATTCCCTCCTTCGTACCCGCCGCTTTCATACGTGTAGTCTTTGTCTGTCCGATATGGATTCGGAACAACGCGTACCTTGTTCAACTCTTGCGAAACTGCGAAGGGTAGGTCGACGACAACAGCATTTGTTCTAATTCTTGACTCAAGCGCTTCAACCGGCACGAGTGTAGTCACTACTTGGCCGTTGACAACAATCTGAACCTCAGCAAAGTTGGGAACAGATTTAGAGGTTACAGCGTACGTGTATCGCTTTCCGCGAACAAGGTTCGAATCGGTATACTCAAAGGCAAGCCCAGTATCAAATTCTATTGTGTCGCCATCAACATCCCATTGCCTGATAAGAGTAAAGCTCTCATCAGTGTAATCAGGGTTCTCACTTCTCCAGAGTCTGAATGATTCAAAATTGCGGCCCCCATTGCTTGTATCAGAGATTCCAGGAGGATACGGCGCTCCTCGACGAGAGGGGTAACCAGAAACACCCGACCAGTTTGGATAAATTTCAATGCGACGATTTGTGGAATCCCAGTTCGATACTGGATTCGCCCTGCCACCGAGGCCTACGGAATCTGCCGGCGTCCACAACCAATTCAGCTTCACCTTTCTATCTCCTACTTCAACACGCAACGGCGGCGAGGGTGGAGTGGCAGGCAGCCGAATTCCCTGATTCAAATAAATATCCAAGGCACGGGCTGCATTTCGTTGCATGGTTCGAAGATGGTTGCCAGCGGGGTCATACCCCGAAACAATCGCGACAGCAATCAACAGAGTATCCGGACGAAATCCGGGCAGAGGAGGGTTGCTAGGGTATATTGTGAATGGACCAAACCCAAAGACGTTTCTCGTATCATCGAGATTGGAGAGGGATTGGTTTGAGTCAACACGACCTGACGACATCCTTCCATACTTGTCACCATCGGAATTGGGATGGGTATTTCCCGTAAACCACCGGAAGGCGTAGCGGAGTGAATCCAATCGACGCGAGGTCTTCAGTAGCGCACACCCAACTGGTGTGGAACCTCGGTCAGCAGGATTATGTACATACGATGTACGTGAGTCCTGGTAGTATCCTGTGAAATTCCTTCGTTCAAATAGCGCAGACCGGTATGGCCCGACATCGGCCTCGAAGAAAAACCCGACAAACGCGCTATCAATCTTTTTTCGCCCCATATTGATTATCCGATACTCGAGGATAATAATAGCGTCGGCATACGTGTCATTCCATGCATAGGAACTCTGAAACACTTTTAGATTCAGTGGAGTATGCCCTGCAACCCGGACATGATAATCGTCATACTTCATATGATAATCAGCGTCGGAAATCGGTTTATAGGGGATCGCTCCTTCCAACCCTGACGGAAGATCCCATGCATCGGGCTTGGGTGGATATCCACTTCCCTGTTTGAAAATTCTAAATATTGTGTCAGCAGGAGAACTGCCGGGGAAGAATTCGAAATATGGTCCAATCCAACCTTCATATCCTGTACTGACGCCACGTACGAACACAGGAGGGCCACTTGTAGCCGTATCGAGAATACCGCCTACCCAAATACCAGCTCCAAAGATGTGCTCGAACGGTTGACCAATGGGATATTCAAGGCCAATAGAATCACCACCCGGATCCGTCCCGCCAATTACACCAGGATACGAGACGCGACCAAAAGCACCTCTATTGTCAAGCTTCAACTTCATCGAAAAGCCCTGTTTGATGTGCTTGAAGCTCTGACTGAATGTGCCTTCACCCGCGACAAGCAACAGAGAGAACAGAACGACTATGATCCTTTTAGACATGGTTAACTCTTTTCGCTTTGATTAGTTCCAGTTCAGTTTCAACCCAAAAGAAATCTGGCGAGGATTCCTGAACACAAACGGAGGCACCTGTGAGGCGAATGACCTCCAGCCGTACAGGGTCTTGGTACCACCCGGATTGAAATCGCCATACCTTGTCACGCTTCCCGTATAGTTATTGAATCCCCCACCATTAAGGTCCACGTTCCGGCGATTGAAAAGATTTGTCACGTCAACCGTGAACACGAGATTGGTCTTCTCCAGCAATTCGAAACCCTTGTACAAAGAGATGTTGACCTCTGAAGTGTATGGACCATCACCGGTATTCTTAAGATAGAAATCCTGAAGTCCTTTGGCAAAATTGAATGGCGTGTATGGAAAACCACTGCCGTAGTTCCAGGTAAGAGATGCGCCCCAGTTATTGATGTTCAGCCCGAACACGTTGTATTCCTCGTTCGCTGTAACTCGATACCCGACAAACATATTGACCGTGTGTTGTTGGTCGAAGTCGAGGCGAACTTCACGGGGAAGACCCTGCAAAGCCGGAGTTGCCAAGGCAGCCTCCGGGTTCGAGGATCGACCCTTGGCAAGCTGGAATGTATAGCCAATACTGCCTGAATAATGTCCTCCACCACCCTTTGTAAGAATAACTTCAAACCCCCGTGCACTTGCGTAGTCAAGGTTAATCCATTGTGTAACATTGCCGTTGGGGTTCCGTGTCGATATATAGTCAACAATGTCTTTGTAAAAACCCCGTATGCCCAAAGAAACATCTTCAGTCAAGAGTTGATCGAATCCAGCCTCGTACTGAACCGTCTTTTGTGGTCTTAACGACGGGTTGCCAACTGTAATTGCCTCGGTTGTAAAGAACGGAACAGAAAAATACTGATTACGATCAGGGTACTGAAGAAAGTGACCATAATTGAAGTAAAAAACCGTACGTTCAGATATCGGGTAACCGATGGCAAGCCGGGGGCTGAAATAACCACGAGTAAGCTGCGAGAAAAATGATTTGTTCTTTGTCCATGCAGGTTTTTCCGTTGTCACAAGCTCGTAGAGAGCAAGATACCCGGGATCGAACACTTGCTTCCCCAGATAGAAGAAATCATAACGCAGACCGACCTTAATCGTCAAAGAACTCAACTCAATGTTGTCCTGAGCATAGATCGCCCCCCGGCTTGGAAGATTGTTTGATACAAACCTGGTTCTGCCGTATCCAGGATACTCACCACGCTGAACAGTTGTGTCCCTGGGATCTGCATCAAGAGGGAAATTAATTGTTGTCGAGCTAATGTGCTCGTAATAGTATTCAAGCCCGGCTTTGAGAAAATGATACTCGTGCAGTTTGGAATTGAAATCAAATTTGGCATTCCAAATAACCGTGTTATTGTGGCTCCACCCTTGCGATCCACCAAGATCCCTAAACCCATCACCGTTAGGATCAAGGATAGTGACAACGGTTGGATACCTGTTTGGCGTCAACCCTCCCACGTCAGAGGTGTTATCAGTCTCAAGTCTGCTGATATAGGCCTTAATAAGGGCGTTCGTTCCGAGAATATGTGTCCACTGAAGAACATTTTGCGTTTTCAAACTTGTAGTTGAAGAGGATGAATCGTACCGATCCCTGGAACTGAAGTTTGAAAGACTCAACGGATGGCCGGAGCTTGTGTTTGCACGATAGCTAAAAGAGAATTGGTCGTTATCACCGATGGAGTACGAAAGTTTCGTATTGAATGAGAAGTCATTGTTTTGCTTGTCATCATAGTTAAAGCCAAGCCCGCCTAACACGTCACCGAAAAAACCACCAAATCTGACTTTGCGTTTCAACGGATGAAAAAAATTGACGCGAGAGAAGTCGTAAGCACCGTCTAACTGATTGAACGTTGAACTCATAAAGAATGAAAGTTTCCCTGGAACATCGACTCCCAGCGAAGGAAGCAGGTATTGAGTTATCGGTTCGGGCCCGCCTGTGCTTGCGGCATAGTATCTTTCATTAAAACCGTTGGTCGTGAGTCCATCGGTTCTATATTGTAATGATGCAGAGTAGTTCTCGCTTCCGGACCTGGTGGTGATGTTCACGACACCGGATTGAGCGTTACCAAATTCAGCATCAAGCCCGCTGCTGGATACGCTCACAGACTGGATTGCATTTGCAGCAACAGAGAGAGCGCCGCCTGAACCACCGGAGGCGCTGCCTGAATACAATTGCGCAAGCTGTTCATTCGCTGATTGTCCACCTGTTGCGCTTGTTCCTCCCCCAACGTCGTTCACAACAACACCATCAATCAGAATCTGGGTTTCATTGGCGCGGCCGCCTCGCAGAAACAGCTGTGAACCAAATTTTACGACACCGGCCTGCAGCCCAAGAACATCTTCAACGCCTTTCACGTTGGGCAACTGATCGATTTTGTCCTTGTTATAACTCTGCTCGCCGGCGGTTTTCTTTACATCAACCAGAGGTCGTGCACCCTCAATCGTGCTGCCTAGCATTTCAATCAGTGTGCTTGCGATTTTAAAATTCAGGACCGAGGTCTGGTCTGCATCAATCACAACTTTTTTTGCTTCGAATGTTTGATATCCCAACAGGGAAGCCCGAACAGTGTACGTTCCGCCCTGGACCCCTGTAATGAAGAACTCACCCTTGTCATCAGTCACGCCTCCCCGACCACTTCCAACAATCAACACGTTCACCAATGGAAGTGCGTCGCCGGTTTGAACATCAGTAATCTTACCGCGAATATTGCCCGCAGTGCCAGCCCAACCAATCTGGAAACAGAAGGACATGACAACGGCTGCAACCAAGCATGAAGTGGTAGCCTTAATATGCATTGGTGTCCTCCAAGAGTCGAAGAGATTATTCATAGATATCCTCAAAGGCTTTTCTCAGCGATTGAATCATGTCGGTCTTTCTCGCATAGTATAGCGGGAACCCAAAGTAGATAACAGAGTATGTTCGTCTTGTCGCCGGGGGTATCAATACTCCCTGGAACCGGATTCCAAGCGGCAGGTTTTCAAGAATCCCGTTCGTTCTTGAATCATAGAACGAGATGGTCTGAGCAAACCCTATGGGAAAATTGATCCCAATATCGCCGATAGCGCGATATGCAAAAGTAGAATCCGTTGCAATCTTGGATGTATCAAGGGAAACATTCGGATAGCCAAGAGTTCCGAACGCCCCATTGAAGTCAGGTATAAAGAACCTGGGACTCACAATAAATGGGGATTGCTGTGTGTTTGGAGTAATGTGAAAAACATCGGTGGCCCATGTTCCACCAAACTGACCAAAGGTATTGTAGTTTGTAATTGCTGTAACAATACTTGGCGAACCGCTATAGATTAGTTTTCCACCAATATTGAGGTACTCCCGGAGAAAGCCCTGCGTTGTAACCGACATCCTTTGCGCCGAACCCGCACCGATCGGCGGGATAAGCTGCTCCATCAGAATCACGACCGAAGTGTAATATCCTAAACTGTCCCGCGAAGGCCACTGATTGACTGCTGGAACAGATTGGGCTACTCTCCAAATATCAAACCTGCCTGTCCGACCAAGTGAGTCCATAATTTCGCGATAAAGACTATCAACTTGGGCGAGAGTTGGCCTTCCACGCGTTCCATTTCCATTAATATCGTTATTAATGATGAGGGTCCGATGTGGCCAGGTTGGGTCATTGATCTTGGGAACCGTCACAGTAAACACGCGGCTGGAATCCGGGCTAACGACTCCCCAGCGGTTGCGCGCCCGAACATAAAACCTGTGGGCTCCACTTTGGCGGGGGTTGAGGTCTATTGCCGTGACAAAAGCTTCCTGACTCCTCGACCATGGACTCCAAGTGACTGTATCATCCACGCTCCATGAATAATCGATGCTCTCCGTGTTATTCGCATCGAGTGAACTGAAAGCAAACCGCAGACCGTCAAAGGTGTCAGTAAAGCCATCAATGATCAGAGCATTGGCTGCTGGCACCCCATCAATTCGCACAATCGAACCGGGCGAAACCAACGTCCAGAAATATACCGAAGCTGGCGATGGGTCAATATCATCGCTATTGTCCACCGCTCGAATGTCAAACCTATGGAAGTTGCTGTCGGCGGGCGATCCGAAGATAAATGTCCCGGTCGAGGGGGTCTGTAGTACCAACCTTGTCTCACCCACAATAGAATCAGTTGGGACAATTCCGGTTTTGTAAGGAACGGCAAATGTCCTGTTCGTTGCCAGCGAATCACCAATAATACGAATCAATGACGTATCGTTTTGTCCAAGAGTAACCAGATAATTATAGATGTTGAATATGGAACTGGGATTTCCCTTGACCAGAATAATATTTCCCCATCCGGTTTTCGTGATATTCAACAGCGTGGTCCAATTCCCGGGAGATGGAAACGGTTGGCCTGCTCTCGTCGAGGTCCAACGATATTGAAACGCAGTAATGTAGCCATCGGGGTCGTTTCCGATCCAGGAGAGCGAGAGTTCGGGGAAGGCATTGCGATTGATGTAACGCGCAATAGTATCATTCGCCGGAATATTTGACAACTGCGTATCAGGAATCGTGTTTGGATTCAGCGGCCCTGATGGATATTTGCATGTCCACATGACAACTGAAAGTACGCCAACAATCATGAGCGACCAAAACGACCGCGCGAGGAGTGGTTGTCTCATTGCATCTCTCATCAATCAATTCCTAATAATTTTTCACAGACGAAATATAGAACGCAGGGTACAGCTCGAAAAATTCTGTTCGACGTAAAAGTGAAGCATCAAGATCAAGAGTTACTGTCACCACGGTTCGCCTTCCTTCGTTTACCTGAATGGGTGACGGTGCACTCAGTTCAAAAAACCTGGGTGGCGGCGGCGCTGGCGGAGGAGGATTGTTCACAAAAATGAAGTTCGGGATTGGAATAGCGTTTCGAAAAATCTGTATTGCCGAACCCCATTCTTCGAGGTCAATCTCAAGGCCCACGAACGTTATGGGAGGAGCGTACGTTGCACCCAATACAAATATGGAATCACGCCCGAGGCTGTCAAGAGTATTGACTGGATCGCCATCAGGACTTCGCCTGATGGCCTGCAAATCTGCATATATCGGTTGTTTGATGTCGCCAGGCTGCATACCATTGAGTTCCCCTAAAGAAAAGAAAAACGTATTGAGAGGACCGAATGGGATCAGGTCTTGCCGATTGTTCACAACCTTGAGCCGGATCTCAAGCACTCCGGGCAGCGGAGAAGCGTATTCGTACTGCTTGCATGAAAGGGCGAACAACGATAACATTACGCCGATCAAAAGGCGTAACGCAATAGTCTTGTGAGTAAGAGACATATTGTGACTCTGTAGAATGTGATTATGACGACCAGTCAGGATTGTTTCACTTGAACCCGACGAAGCGAATCTTGCTTCGATATTCCAATGTGCACTCCACTGACCGTGGGGGCACTCGTCTGAATTTCATGAGTGACCAACTCATGGATCGGAAAACGTATTGCGTTCAAGTGAGATGGTGAGTACTTCTTTTCGCTGGTGTCAATGTAGCAAATGTGATCTCATTTGTCAAGAGCCAGCAAGAAGATAACTCAATTTCCTCAACAGACATCCTAACACGAGGTAGCAAAAGATTGCGCCCGCGACAATTGCCATTGACGCATACAACCTGGTGGGATACATCGCGAAACAATAAGAGCCGCGCAGAAAAAGAAAAGAGCATCGATGCGACCAAGGCTCTTTATGTTGTCGGGGAAGGGGATTCTTCGCCAAAGCAGTCCACGTGCTAACAGGACTGCTGACCAACAACAGTCAGCCAACCGATTGGTGACATCCCGTGTGGAACCAGCGTAATAGCGGAGAGTCGATTTGCTTCGCGGTATGTACACGTAGTACTGTCGGGGCGGGGGGATTCGAACCCCCGGCCTCTTGGTCCCGAACCAAGCGCGCTACCGGGCTGCGCTACGCCCCGATTCTTACTAACCAAAGATAATGCTATTCCCCCTTAGAATCAACGAGCCAGGTTTTGGAACAATGAGGCAATCTCTTCAATGACACCCGCCGCCTTTTTCTCTTCTCCCATTTCAATCCAGTGTATCCTGTTATCTTTCCGGAACCATGTCATCTGTCGCTTTGCATACCGGCGGGAGTTTTGTTTGAACAATCGGACAAACTCCTCATACGAAGTCTCTCCTCTTCGATACGCAAACGCTTCGGCATAGCCCACAGTGTTCAACGCATTCAGCGTGCTGTCGTAACCCATTCCTTCAAGGTGTTCAACTTCATTCAATAGTCCTGCGCTGATCATCCGCTCACACCGCTTCTCTATCCTTCCATATAACTCTTCCCTTTTCCATTTGAGGCCGAACAACACAGGTTCGAACTCTATCTGCACCTTCTTCAGACGATGAAGAGAGGACAGAGAATTGCCGGTGAGATAATACACTTCGAGTGCCCGGATGATGCGACGGGGCTTTGTCGGGTCGATGGTCGCTGCAGATTCCGGATCCACTCTTCGCAGTTCCTCAACAAGAAATCCAATGCGTCCGGCTTTGACGTGCTGCTCCATCGCATCCCGGAATTCCCCATTCGCATCAGGACCATCAAAGAACCCGTCAATCACCGAACGCACGTATAATCCTGATCCCCCGACAACAATGGGCAGCTTGTGTCGTTGCAGAATTCTTTGGATAACCTCGCGACCACGTTCACCGAACTCGCCGGCGTTGAAATCCTGATCCGGCAACAACTCATCAACGAAATGGTGTTTGATTGATGTCTGTTCGTCCGGAGTCGGTTTTGCAGTGCCTATATCAAGATGCTTGAAGACCTGACGTGAGTCTGCGGAGATGATTTCTCCCTGCAACGTTGATGCCAGTGCAATAGAGATCGCTGTCTTACCCGAGCACGTCGCTCCTACGAGGACAAGAACCCTGGGTTTGTCTGTATGCGCAGAGGATGGCAAGGAAGAAATGGGGTTAGTTCATCAGCGGCTTGTCCCATCCCATTTTTCCAATGAGAGGGACGAACTTGAATCCTTCTATCTCACGACGATCAAATTGCTCACCGCGCCGAGTCATAACGACGAGTGCCTGACGTTCGAGATCGCCGACGGGAATGATCAGCTTGCCGCCGTCAACCAATTGCTTCAGGAGTGGTTGGGGAATATTCGGCGCACCGGCGGTAACCATGATACCGTTGAATGGCGCAAACTCAGACCATCCAACTGTACCATCCCCGCATTTTGTTGCCACACGGTGTCCCAGTTTTTCAATCACCTTGCGCGCAGCGACATGAAGTTCGGGATTTCGTTCCACCGAAAAGACACGTGCGCCCATTGTGGCAAGCACAACAGCCTGGTATCCGGACCCTGTGCCAATCTCGAGAATCCTATCTCCTTCTTTTACGCCAAGAGCCTGCGTCATGAAAGCGACAGTGTAAGGTTGAGAGATCGTCTGACCTTTGCCAATGGGCAAGGCATTGTCTTCGTACGCCCGACTGGTGAAGGGTTCCGGAACGAACGTATGGCGATCAATGGTTGCCATGGCTCGTAAGATACGCGCATCCGAAATGCCTCTGTCTTTGAGTAAGGCAATCATGTCATCACGATCAATATCGAAGATGCTCACGGTGCGACGCCAGTTCAGTTCGAATTCTTGATCATGCGCCACATCGAGGCGAAGGAACGTTCCTCCGTCTCAAGAGTGAGCCGATCTTTAAGGTCTTTCCGCAAGACCGCCGGCGTGAGTCCACGGTACAGAATACCGTTCTCCGCTATTGAGACTGATCCTGTTTCTTCTGAAACTATCACAACAACAACATCCGCCTGCTCTGAAATGCCAAGCCCCGAACGATGCCTCGTTCCAAGTTGCTCTCCTTCCCACGCCGAGATATTGGAAAGAGGCAGGGTGCATCGTGCGGCTTCAATGAGCCGATCCTTGATGACAACCGCTCCATCATGCAAGGGAGACTTCGGGTTGAAGATGGAAAGAAGCAGCGACTTGCTGACAAGCGCTTCCATCTTCGTACCGGTTTCAACGTGCGCGCGGATTCCAGTTGCGCGTGCAAACACAATCAACGCTCCTTGCTTCTTGCGTGCGAGTTCTGTCACAGCAGCAACAACGTCATCCACTGAATCGTCGAGATTTCCACGGACAAAGAACCTGACAACAGGATTGCGGCCCAGCAACACCAACAGCCGACGCAGTTCAGGCTGGAACAGCACGATGAACGCAATAACCCAGATATCCGTCAGCGTGCGCATGATCCAGCTCAGCGCCTTGAGGTTCGTGGCCTGAGCGATGAACGACACGGCAATAATCAGCACCAGTCCGATAAAAATCTGGGCGGCGATCGTGCCCCGCATAACAAGGTAGAGTCGATAGAAAATCAACGACACCAAAGCAATGTCGATGATGTCGGCGACCCCTATCGAAAGAAATCCTATCTTGAACAATTCCATTGTCGGTCTCTTATCGTTGCGTTATGGAATGTTTGATTGCATCCGCTATCATTGCCGCACGCTTCGTCTCCTTCACATCGTGTACACGCAAAACGTGAGCGCCGTTCAGGATGCAGGCCACCGCGGCAGCAAGAGAGCCTTCGCGACGTTCGCTTACAGGCACTCCGAGTATTGCTCCAATGAACGACTTTCTCGATGGACCGACAAGAATCGGGCACCCAAGAACCTTGAATTCATTCAACCGCCCAATCAACTGCAGGTTATGCTCCAATCGTTTGCCGAAACCAATACCGGGATCAATCATCAGTTGCTTGATACCCACACGACGACCTTTCTCAATACTGTCCCGAAGGAAACGGATAACATCACCAATCAAATCGTTATAGACAGGATTCACCTGCATCGTCTTCGGAGTTCCCTGAATGTGCATCGCAACCGCCGAAGCTCCTGCATCGGCGACTACCGAAGGCATCACCGAATCAAACGTAAACCCACTGATGTCATTCACAACGGAAGCGCCCGCCTTCAATGCCTCGCGGGCCACCGCTGACTTATAGGTGTCGATTGAAATCGGCACATCGGTATGTTTCGCGAGTTTCTCAATCACCGGGATGACTCTCTGGAGTTCATCATCCAACGAAATAGCCTCTGCGCCTTCGCCATAGGCATTACTTTTGGGACGAGTTGATTCTCCCCCCACATCTATGATGTCAGCACCATCCTCCACCATCTGCAATGCATGCTCCAGGGCCGCTTCGCTGGCGAGAAATTTTCCTCCATCCGAGAACGAATCAGGTGTAACGTTGAGGATGCCCATCAGATGCGTGCGGCTGGAGAGATCATACTCCCGTTTGCCGAACCTGTACACGAATTGATGTTGGACGATCGCTGACATGGGAAGCAATATATCGAATGAAACCGGTGTCCGCAACCATGAAACGAAGAAAGGTGACCTTGCGATCACCTTCCCTGTTCCTACTTCTTTGAGGCCAGTTGCGCCCGACGTTTTGCCTTCGTACGCTCAACAGCTTTTTTGTGTTTCTTGTTGGCAACACGTTTCTTTTTGTTCAAGTATCCTCCATGAGTATTGAGTTGGTGAAAGAGTAATCGTCGATTGCAAATGCGCTAACTGTTTCCTCAGTCTTCGTATTCATCATACCAGGCGCCTTGAATTGCCTCAAGAGTTTTGTCGGTCACAGCATCCGGATTGTCAGCGAACGTCGGAAGTTCGATGATCATCCTCTTCAGTTCCGGAAATTTCACCGTGAGCGGATCAATTGCCGGAAATTTCTCGACGAGATCAAGAGCGATATCGTCAATGTCACGCCATGTCCATTTGTTCATCGTCGCTGCCGTTTGGTTTACTTTGCGAATTTTTTGTAGCGATCGTTAATACGGCCCCAGTGCAGGTTGCCGATGAAGTTGTCGACATAGGCTGCTCGCTTAGGTCCATCCTTATGATAGTATGCATGCTCAAACACGTCACAAGGGATCAACGGTATTCCACCCCAGATGGCGCCGTAGTGGTGCTCATCAACGAGCACATTGAGAAGGCGCTTCGAGTAGAGCATATCATAGACAAGCACGCCCCAACCGCTCAGCTTTGCCGACACAGCAGCAGCCTTGAAGTCAGCCTTCCACGCATCAACAGAGCCGAATTCTTTTTCGATTGCCGCTTTCACATCCGGGCCTTTGGATACATCGCCATCTCCACCCATCACTTCCCAATACACATCATGCATAAGTGCGCCGGCATGGTTCCAAGTTGAGCGGCGCTTCAATTCGCCGATCTGGCTGTAGTTACCGTTCGCTTTTGTCCGATCGGCTGTTTCGAGTTCTTTCTCGATGGTGTTGAGCGCCGTAACGTATCCCTTGTGGTGCGTGTTGTAATGCCAGTCTGTCGTTTCTGCATCAACAACAGGAGCAAGCAGCTTCTTTGCTTCGTCATCGGAATATGGTCGGGGATTGAATTTCCACTCGTACATTGTTGCAACTCCTCTCTGCTTCTCTGCTGTGAATGATAGTAATTCTTTCGCTCCGGCGGAAGAACCAACAATCGTTGCCGCACCGGCGATTGCCGTCTTCTTGATGAACGTTCTTCGTTTCAAAAGAGTTCACTCCTGCAAAGTTCTTTAAGAGACGGGATCAGAATCCCTTCACCTTGACGGACTTGTCATATACCCAGCCAATCAACCCCCAGGCGATTGCAACAACGCCAAGAATCGCCCACCAATTCTCTTCTCCGACAATCGTTGTGTGCATGCCGATCATTGTCCAGACCAACGGAACAGACATGTACACATTGTGACGCGAACGTTGCCCCGCGATCGCGACAAGGGCGGCATCCGGAGCCGTTCCTTCCTTGATCGCCTTGATGATTTTCTTTTGTGCAGGCCAGATACGCATCCACACGTTCATGATCATGATGGTACCGAACATTGTACCGAGATGAATCTGATAGGCACGGTACCCATACCCGGCGTATGCATACATGGCATAGGCTACAATGCCGATAATAACAAAACTCACTGCGCCAAACATCTTGATGTCTTTTCCCCATCCGCTTTTTGCAAGCGGGTCATAAATAAAGAACATAAAGAATGTCACGGCCAGCATGATCCAACTCCACATGTTCCATGATTGGTCCTGCGAAGGAAACATCAGCTGTCCATGGTAGAAGACAAGCATGAGCAACATCAAGCCAGTCGCCCACGTCCACACTGCCCCCCACCGAAAGAAATACAATGCACGCGGCGCCAGTTCGGGTATGACTTTTTTCTTCGTGTCCGCATCCATGGTTCCTGCAAAAGGAATGTTCACAAAGTTGAACCAGTACAGCAAGCCAATCCACAATATCCCGGCGGCAATATGAATCCACCGAAAGAGTATGCTGAGAAAATCCATGATTACTCCGTTAAATGATGGTTGATTGATGTCAGCGAAAAGAGCATCCGCTATAGCAGAGTATGAAGTTGAAGGATTGTGATGAGCATCGAAGTCGTTGCGTCATCCATAACCCCAAAGGGCTATCCAACAATATTGCATTGAAGATACAACAATTCCTGAAAACTTCCAGCGCTCTTCAGACTATACGCCGAATGAACTACCGCATCCACAGGTTTTTGCCGCCTGAGGATTATTGAACACAAAGCCCTTCCCGTTCAGCCCATCGCTGAAATCGAGCACGGTGCCTGAGAGATAGAACAGGCTCTTCGGATCCACAAACACGGTGACTCCGTGAATGTTGAGAATCTTATCGGTCTCTTTCGCCTTCTCATCAAAGCCAAGCACATACGAAAGGCCGGAACATCCTCCACCCTTTACGCCCAGCCGAAGACCGTGCGATTCGGGGATGTTGTTCTCCGCCTTGACCTTGAATACCTGCTTCGCTGCCTTTTCGGTCAGCGTGATGTCTTCATTCATTTGCGGCTTGTCAAGAACTGCTGTTATTTCTTCCATGATCATCTCCTGGTTATCAGTCAATTATTCACAATGTACAACTTCTACATTCCAAGTTCCAGCTTTGCCGCTTCGGACATGAGACTGGGAGTCCAAGTTGGCTCCCACACAACTTTCGCTGCGGCTGCTGTTACTCCGGGAACACCCTTCACTTTCGCCTCCACTTCTTTAGGCAACGATTGCGCCGCGGGACAACTCGGTGAAGTCAGCGTCATTACTACAAGCACGCCGCCATCGGTGGCAACCTTCACATCATAAATCAACCCCATCTCATAGATGTTCACCGGGATTTCAGGATCGAAACATGTCTTGATTGATTCAATCACCTGCGCATGAATGAGGCTCTGCTCAACGGTGCTGAGTATCCGCACTGTCTCCATATTCGCCGTTGGCTGATCTTCCGTCGTCTTGTTTTCCATAACTACTCCGTTGATACTGCCGGGATAATTTCATTTTCTGACTCAAGTGCCGTATGCAATGTATGCCACGCGAGACTTGCGCACTTCACACGTGCCGGAAATTCGCTTACGCCTGCAAACGCTGCAAGCTTGCCAAGTTGATCAAGATGATCCGTTGGATCAATCTCCCCCTTCACCAACTTATGAAATTGCTGAAACAACTGCTCGGCGTCTGCTTTTGTTTTCCCCTTGAGCATGGATGTCATGACCGAAGCAGAGGCTTTCGAGATTGCACATCCGGCACCTTCAAATGCCACATCGTCGATGACTTCATTGTTGAGTTTCACGTAGATAGTATAGTGATCACCGCACAAAGGATTGTACCCCTCACCCTTCCGGGTCGCATCAGCCATCTTCCGGAAATTACGCGGGCTCTTGTTGTGGTCAAGAATTGTTTCCTGGTATAATTCTCTCAATGCTGACATCAGCCCAGAATCTCCTTCACTTTGTAGATACCTTTCACCAACGCATCGACTTCATCTTTCGTGTTGTAGAATGCAAACGAAGCACGCGCCGTTGCC
>JANNSJ010000038.1:0-94506 GCA_031402435.1 Bacteroidota bacterium
AGGAATAAGGCACTTCGCATAACACGCAGCACAACTCGCTCACTCATTTGTTGAAGGCGTGATAAGTTGTGTTCGCTCAACGGCTCGCACGTTCATAAGAAAGCGTGGTGCTCGCCGTTTCGATGTGCTGCGATACGTTAGCCGCAAGCATTTTGATCAAACGAACAATTGAAAATCGTGCTGATGTGAGCAACAAAACTGATAAGCAAGAACGGCCGCAGAGTTTCCATGCGAAGAGTCGAGGAGAATGGCGCAGATGGTTGAAAAAGAACCACCGCGCAGTGAAAAGTGTTCGCCTGATTATCTATCATAAGAAGAGCGGGACCCCCAGCGTAAAATATGACGATGCGGTTGAAGAGGCTCTCTGTTTCGGCTGGGTGGACAGCAAACCTAACAAGCGAGATGGGGAGAGTTATTTCCTTCACTTTGCGAGACGAAACCCCAAGAGCAACTGGAGTAGACTCAACAGGCAGCGAGCACAGAAGCTTATCAAGGAGGGATTGATGACAAGCGTTGGTCTTGCGATGATCACGCTCGCCAAGAAGACCGGAAGATGGAAAGCGCTGGAAGCTGTCCAAGACTCCGCCATCCCAGCAGACCTTCAGACAATGTTCGACCGCAACAAAACGGCGTTCAAGAATTTTCAGACGTTTCCTCCTTCATCGAAGAGGATCATCCTTGAATGGATCTTGAATGCGAAAAAGCCCGAAACTCGCCACCGGCGAATCAATGAAACGATCAGATTAGCGGAGAAGAACATCAAGGCCAATCACTATCGTCAATGAAACCATTCAAAATGCCTGCGGCTAACAGCACAAAGCACGGCACTCGCTCAGTTGATAGGCCTGTTGAACCGGTTCAAAAATCAGTTATGCTCGTTCCATGTCGCACACATTTGATAGAAAAGCGTGGAGTGCGGCACGGCGTAGTTTGCGCACACGTTATGTGCCACCCGCCTGTAGCGGAAGATATGTGACTGGAAGGCGATCATGAAAACTGGTTTGAAGGGTCTGATCAAGGAAGTCAGAGCATGTTCAGTGTGCAAGGAATACCTTCCACTGGGGCCACGTCCAATTCTCAGCCTATCCACTTCTTGTAGAGTCATGATCATAGGTCAGGCGCCGGGAACCAAAGTACATGGATCTGGAATTCCGTGGGACGATGCCAGCGGTGAACGATTGAGGGTTTGGATGGGTATTGATCGTGGAGTATTTTACGATAGCAGTCTCATAGGGATCATGCCGATGGGATTTTGCTATCCAGGCAAAGGCAAAGGGGGCGACATGCCACCAAGGCCGGAGTGTGCCCCTTTATGGCACAGCAAATTACTCGACCATTGTCCAAATGTTAGATTGACCCTTCTGATCGGGCAATACTCTCAATCGTACTACCTGAAGGATAGGCGAAAAGGAACATTAACTGAGACGGTGAAGGCATATGATGAATATATGCCTGATTTTATTCCACTGGTTCATCCTTCTCCTCGCAATCAGATATGGCTCAAGAAGAATCCGTGGTTTGAGAAGAGGTTGGTTCCAATTCTTCGAAAGAGAATTAAAGGAGCGTTAAAATCTTGATGAACAGCCGGCGGGCAGCACATAACAAACGCAAGCACGGCACTCTCTCATTTGGTGAAGCTCGGTTGATTCAAGTGTTGGCTCCACAAATAGTGTTCGTTCATCGGCTCGCACATTTATGCTCTACGAGTCTATCGACTCGAAGAGTCGTAGACCAAAAGAACAAGAGCATAGTGCACGCAAAGTAAACGAGGTACGACAAGAACAATTACCAACCGACACTACTATGCCGTCACCATCCGTTACCGTTCTCATAACATACCACGCACTGCCAGGCCAGGCAGAGCGGGCCGTTCGCGAACTGGGCGAGCTTATTGCCACCGTCGTTGCCACCGAGCCGGACTGCTCCATGATCCGGCTTCTGCAGGATCCGGCGGACCCTGCACGCATCCTGCTCTACGAAGAATGGACGAGCCGGGAAGCGTACCTCGGTCCGCATTTCCAGACTCCGCACCTGACCGCCTTTATCGCCCGCGCCGGCACGCTCTTTACGGGGCCGGCTGACATCCGCTTCTGGACCATGAAAACAGAAGTGCTTCCACCGAACGCCCGGCGGTAACATTGGCTCCCAATTCGAGTCATTGCGATCCCGACGACCCGTGCGCCTTTCCCTGCTGAGTCGGGAGAAGCAATCTCACCCTCAAATACAAACAACGGCATATCCATTCTTGATTCCTGAAAGAACATTCAGTATCAATAGTGAGCCGAGTTGCCGGGGTGTTGCCTTACCGGACATTCATGCGACGACCTGCACAGCTTCACCATCTAAAACCATGGAAGAGAAGAGCCACAATGAACGCAGCACTCATAGGAATAGCATCGGGAATTCTCACAATATTGTTTGTCGCTGTACTGAAACGATTGGACAAATCAACAATGTATGGCCTGGTACTTTCGGGAATAGGCTTCCTCTATGTTGGCTATACCTGGTCGGACAGTACGGCTTTCGTTATCAACGCACTGCAAGCAATATCCTTCGTCTTCATTGCGTACTATGGAATCAAAAAGAGTCCATATATTTTGGTGGCGGGGTATTTCCTGCACGGACTTTGGGACCTCGCGTACTCTTTCTTTGCAAACCCGGACTTACTCCCGCCGCATTACGACCTCTTTTGCATGTCACTCGACGTTACCGTCGGTTGTTATCTGTTTTTCATTACATACCGGCAGGTAAAGTAAAAATGAAACCGACAATTTAATGGACCAGATCTTAAGACTCATCTTGCCGATATATTTTGTTATCTATCTCGGGCTCACGTTTGTTGCCAGGACGGTTTTGGTGGCAAGAAGGACCGGCAAGAATCCTCTTGTATTGCCGAAAGACGACAGTGCATTCGGACTAATTGGATTCTACTTCAAGCTGACATTGGTGGGCATGTTCCTTTATGTTATCGCATTTTCGGCTTTCCCGGATCTTTCTGAATACCTTCTCCCGATGAAACAACTCGTCAACCCCGTGATCACGATGATCGGGCTTGGACTTCTGGCTTTCGCTTTCATTTGGACACTCGTTGCTCAGAGCCACATGGGCAACTCCTGGCGTATCGGTATTGACGCCAACACGGAAACGGAATTGGTAACCACGGGAGTATTCACCATTTCAAGAAATCCCGTTTTCTTCGGAATGATCGTATGCCTGGCTGGATTGTTTCTTGTAACACCAAACGCGTTGACCGGATTGTTTCTCATTCTTGGTTATGTCCTCATTCAAATTCAAATCAGGCTTGAAGAAGAACATCTCGCCAAATCATACGGACATGCTTATTTGGATTACAGACACAAAGTAAGGCGACTTATCTAAGACCTTGGTGCGACGCCTTGAATCAAGGTGATCGGTCCTACCTCAGTTACCCCACTACTTGGAGTGCGCAACGTATGGAATTCACAGTCGGTACAAAACGAAAGCTCGCGAACACTGCGATCGTGGCGCTCATCGCGGCACTCTGTGGCTTCGTTTACCCGTTCATCATTGCTGAGGCGTATACGCCGGGCATTCCTGCGTGGAACGTCCATTTTAATGCCGCTCTGATTGGGTTTCTTCTGGGTATCGGGATATCATTCGGGGAGTTCCATGTCTTTCAGACAAGTCTTCGGCGTCTCCGGTTCTCACTCCTTATTGTCGTCCAGACGCTGTATTACCTTCTCATCATCCATGCCATCGTTATGGTTGTTATGACGGCCCACTTTATGGTATTTCAAGGAAGTTCGTTCATCGAGGCATTTCATTTGGTGAACGATCCACGAATGGGGATTAGCCGGCGAGCATTCTTCAACATCAATGTGTACGCGCTCGCCGTAATCCTTTTCATAACATTCATTCGGCAGGTCAACCGCACGCTCGGACAAAATGCGTTGCTCTTCTTTCTCACCGGCAAATACCATTCACCTGTTGAAGAAAACCGGGTGTTCATGTTCCTCGACCTCAAAGCGTCCACAACGATTGCCGAAAAACTCGGACACAATCGCTACCACTTATTTCTGAACGACTTCTTCTATGATATCACGCCCGCCATCGTGGAAAGCAAGGGTGAAATCTATCAATATGTGGGTGATGAGGTTGTGGTGACGTGGACGAAGGACCGGGGATTGCGCGGTGCGGAGTGTATCAATTGTTATTTCCGTGTTGCAGCCGCGATTGCAACGGTCAGCGGCAGGTATGAGGAAAAGTACGGCATTGTTCCCGAGTTCAAGGTCGGGTATCATTACGGAACGGTGACGGCCGGACTTATCGGCGATATCAAGCGTGAGATTGTGTTTCATGGCGACACGGTGAACACCACCGCACGCATCCGCTCCGAATGTTCCATCGTCAAGCGCGACCTGTTGCTTTCCGGACAGTTGCTCGGCCAACTCTCGATCTCGAGTTACCTTACTCTTGAGAGTATGGGAAAGATCAGGCTTCGCGGCAAAGAGGAGGAGATTGATCTGTACAGCATCCGGGAAGCGGCATGAAAATCCGGGCGCACAACAGCGGAACACAAAGGGTGTGACTCTCTTCTTTCATCACAACAGGAGGAATTGGAACATGACTGACAAAGTGCAACTCAAACATCCCCGTGGCAAAACGCCTGTCAAGATGAGCAAGGAGAAATACAATCTCCTGAAGCCTGCTGTCTTGAAATACCTGCGTGCAAAAAAGAAAGCCACGTTCGGTGAACTATCGGGCGCAATCGCAAAAGAGTTCAAAGCCAAAGGACAAGCATTCGAGGGATCACTTCCCTGGCATCTGGAATGGGTGAAATTGGACCTTGAAGCAAGAAAGGTGATTCGGCGTGTGCCCGGTTCTACTCCCCAGCAATATGTACTTGTCAATTGAGGAAGTCACACTCTCACACAAGCATAGTACCACACACTAATCTCATCATGACATGGCCGATAACAAAGCAACGATACTGATTCCCGATATCAGCGGGTTTACAGAGTTCATGACAACCAATGAACTCGACCATGCCTCGCATGCCATCCATTTTCTCATTGAAGCGATGCTGAAGGCTGTTGGTGAAGAATACGTCGTGTCGGAAATTGAAGGAGATGCCGTTTTGCTGATCAAGAAAGGCCCGGCTCCTTCCAAAAAAGAAATACTGGACACCTGCCTGAAGATTTTCAATGCCTTTCACTTTCAGCGGAAGTTCATGCAGCAACGAACCATTTGCCCTTGCGGGGCCTGCGTGGCTATTATCGACCTTACGTTGAAGTTTGTTGTACACCATGGGCCTCTGGCGGAAATAAAAGTGGGTGGATTTGTCAAGCAATCCGGTCCGGAAATGATCGTTGCTCACCGTTTGTTGAAAAATAGTATTGACAACAATGAATACCTGCTGCTGACTGAAAAGCTGTTGCAGCAGGTTGTCGATTCATCCGATGGGGTGGAGATGGAATGGTCGAGTGCATCGGAGGAATACCCTTCCATCGGCAAGGTCGAGTATCGCTTTACGCTCCTCAACGAAGCTAGGGGCAAGGTGCCTGAGCCGGCGCCCCCGGAAAGTTCGTATCGCACAGATGACACGTCATACGTCGAAACACCAATCGCAGCCAACTTCCAGGATGTGTACGCAGCGATGATGAATATCCCGGGCCGCACGGCATGGATGCCGGGCTTGCAAAAAGTGGAACAGGACATACAGGCGGTCTTTGTTGGAAGCATTCACCATTGCACGTTCGACGAGTACACGGCCATTATCTCGCCGTTACGGATGACGATATCGGGCGAAGGGATTCTCTACGCCGAACGCTGCCGGATTCACGAGATGAACCTTTCGGTGGTGCATGAGTTCCTGTTCAGGAAGATGGATGAGAAGTCCTGCAGCTTTGGCTCACGCTTCATGAACGACGGCGACGCTCCCATACCGGGAGAAGTCCATGCGGCTCTCCTTGAGAAGATGCAACAGATGACTGCAAGACTGAAAGAGCATTGTGAAAAAATGCCAGGGTCTCAATCAGCGTAGCGTGCCGCCATGAAAAACACTCCGAAACCGAAAAACGTAAGCGCGTACATTGCAGCCGCTCCGAAAGAAGTGAGGGCCAAACTGAAACAGCTGCGAGCGGCAATCAGAGAGGCCGCACCGGTTGCCGAAGAACGCATTAGTTATGGAATGCCGTATTACAGTTACATGGGACGGCTGGCCTATTTTGCGGTGTTCAAAAACCACATTGGGCTGTATATACCCACTCCGGTTATAGAGGAACACATCAGTGAGCTGAAGGAGTATGAAACTGCCAAAGCAACCGTCCGCTTTCCTCTGGACAAGAAGCTTCCTGTTGTACTCATCAAGAAGCTGATCAGGGCGCGGGTGAAAAAGAACGAGGCGAAGCAGGCGGCCAACAAGGGTTGACTATCTTCGCACCACCTGAGAATACAACCACCCATGGTACACATCGTAAGAACCAATTCTGAGAATCACGATTTTATCGGCCTTGTGAAATTACTTGACGCCGAGCTTGCAGAACGTGACGGGAAGGATCATTCCTTCTATGCTCAGTTCAATACCGTCGATAAGATCAAGTATGTCGTCCTCGCGTATGAGAATGAGAAACCTCTGGGCTGTGGAGCGATAAAAGAGCATGAGGCGAATGCTATGGAGATCAACCGAATGTACGTTTCACCCGAGAGCAGAAACAAAGGGATTGCAACGACAATTCTCTCTGAATTGGAACATTGGGCGAAGGAATTATCGTACGCAAAGTGTATATTAGAGACAGGAAAAAAGCAGCCGGAGGCTATTGCGCTGTACAAAAGGAACGGGTATACGATAATTCCAAACTACGGACAATATGCCGGAATAGAAAACAGTCTGTGCTTCGAAAAGAAAATTGTATGAGGAGCAAAACGTAACTTAAGCTCATCATCTCTCACTCTCACCACATCATCATTCATGAAAACATACATAGCCCTTCTTGTCATCGCGGCTGCAACACTAACATCATGCATGGCTCACTCGCCGGGAGCCGGCAATGCCGGGGAAACGCAGAAAGACAGCATTGCCCGTGCAGCAGCAATGGCAGATTCCCTGAAGATGGAGAAGCTTCTGGCCATTGCAGAGTATCCCTACATCAAGGGAAGCAAATTCAGCGGCGTGATACCCGTTTCCAATCCCACCGAGATTCCCGATCCGAAACGGGTGTACAAATTGTTGTTCGAACTTGCCGGCAAGAACCCCGATTCGCTTGCCAAGGACATCAACAGCAGCCTTGATGAAGTTGCAAGGATTCTCAACCTGCATGTCGCATCGGGCATCCCGCCAAAGAACATCATTCCGGTGATCGTTATACATGGCCCCGGAATCGAAGCTGTGATGAACAATGAGAGCTACAAGAAAAAACACTCCATGGATAACCCGAACATCAAGATCATACACGACATGGAGAACGTCGGGACGAAGTTCATCGTCTGCGGGCAGGCCATGGCCTTCTTTGATGCGGTCAGGGAAGACCTTCTGCCGGGAATAAAAATATCCCTCACAGCACAAACAGTTCTCTCCAATTACCAATCGCAAGGGTTCGTTCTGTATGTGATACAGCGATAGCATTTACCTGTTTCAAATGCATTATTTGACTAAAACGTTCAGGCCTGCCATTGGCGCAGACTGGCCCACTCAAACAACGAAAGGAAAAATATCGCAATGACTGCGAGCCTTGCCAGACTGCTGTTGATAGCGGAATTCGTGCTGGCGCCAGTTTCACTATTGCACGCCCAACCCGAACTTGCATCATGGCTGCGTAACAACAACGGAAGAGTTGGCTACAACAATATCCCTGCGGACGTTCAGCAGGTGCGCTACTCTGCCAATTATGTGTATGTGAACAGCACAGGCATTCCGGCATACGCCGTTGGTCCGTGGCCCGGCAACCCGAACATTCCGGTCAATCAGAATTTCGTATTCAAGATTGCACGAACGCCGGCGGTCAACACAGGGACGAAGACAAACACATCGCTCGGCGTCATCGGCGTTTGGAAGGATGGCGTTGCTATCTTCAACGCGTTGGATGCGTTCTCGTACAACAACCAGAATATCTGGCATCGCATTGCCGTCATAGCGGAAGCTCAGAGCTTTGACGCATGCCTCTGTCACCCGGCTCCGGGCGGTGTGCTGCACCACCATCAAAACCCGAAGTGTTTGTACACGCCTGACTCAACACACCACTCCCCCATCCTCGGCTATGCGTTTGACGGCTTCCCGATCTATGGCCCGTACAGCTACGCAAATCCGAATGGAAGCGGCGGCATCGTTCGCATGACAAGCAGTTACAGGATGAGAAGCATCACGCAGCGCCATACACTTCCGGACGGCACGGTGCTGCAAGCATCGCAATACGGTCCCGATGTGTCCACGACATATCCGCTGGGACTTTATGCCGAAGACTACGAATTCGTCAGCGGACTTGGTACGCTGGACAGGTACAATGGAAGAACATGTGTCACGCCTGAATATCCCGGCGGAACCTACGCGTACTTCGTGACCATCAATGCCAACGGCAGTTCCGCCTATCCATATTATATCGGCCCGCAATACAATGGCGTTGTTGTCACGGAGAATACCTCGACGGGCGGACACGTGACTGTCTCCGAAGCTGTCACTGTGTACAATCCATCCACCAGCGTGGATCCATGGTGCGGGATACCACATGGGTTTGCACTGGAACAGAACTACCCTAATCCCTTCAATCCATCAACCGTCATCCACTATCAATTGCCGAGATCGTTGCACGTCACCATGAAGCTAGTTGACATCCGTGGCAACGAAGTTCGTACACTGGTTGACGGCACAAATGAAGCCGGGGCACATGCACTTGTTGTCGATGGTACAGGACTTCCAAGTGGTGTGTATTTCTATACGTTGAATGCGGGCGAGTTCCACTCGGCGAAGAAACTTCTCTTGCTGAAATGAAGAACGGTAAACGTATCATGAATTCAACGATGAGGAGAACCTCCATAGCGCTTGCCTGTCTTATTTCGTTTGCTCGTTTTGAATGCAACGATCAGCAGTCGGTTCATTTCGCCATCATCGGTGACTACGGCCTCGCGGGCAAGGCGGAGGAAGACGTTGCAAATCTCGTGAAATCCTGGAAGCCGGATTTTATCATCACCACCGGCGACGACAATTATCCCAACGGTGCCGACTCGACAATCGACCGCAACATCGGGCAGTACTACCATGAGTTCATCTCACCGTATCATGGTTCGTACGGAAGCGGCGACACGGTGAACAGGTTCTTCCCTTCGCTCGGCAACCACGATTGGCGCACACCCGGCGCGGAGCCTTACCTGAAGTACTTTACGCTTCCCGGCAATGAGCGCTATTATGATTTCGTCCGTGGGCCGGTTCATCTCTTTGCCATCAACAGCGATGAGCACGAACCCGACAGCATCACAGCATCCTCTGTTCAGGCACTCTGGTTGAAGAAGCGGCTTTCCGGGTCAACGGCGCGGTGGAAGCTCGTGTATTTTCATCATTCCCCGTATTCATCTGCCGAGCACGGGAACGGCCCGAAGCTTCAATGGCCATTCAAGGAATGGGGAGCAACAGCAGTCATCTCGGGACACGACCACACCTACGAACAATTGATGGTCAACGGCTTGCCGTATTTTGTCAACGGTTCCGGAGGCGCCGGGCTGTATAAGTGGGGCAAAGAAGTCGAGGGAAGCAAAGTCAAGTACAACACCGATCACGGCGCCATGGATGTTCAGGCGGATAATTCCAAAATCGAATTCCGATTTGTCACGTCCAGGGACTCGCTGATCGATACCTACACGATATCACGCTGATGTACTCGGGAATAAGCCCGCCTCAGCAATGGGTGCTCGTGTTCTATGGATCGATTGCTGCAACCGGACGGCCGTTCGTCATTACGGTCAATCGGGATATCGTGTAGCGTCAAAGATCAAAGCGGTGCAGAAGGGAAAAGGCGAGCTGATAACGGCCCGCCTTTTTTCATTTCCATCAAGAATACTCTCTTACCCTCCCGTAAACTTCTTCTTTCTATTCCTGATGTAATCGACAAACACAAACTCACCGAGATTGTTGAGGGATGAGTAGTAAGCTCGTCCCTGGTTGGCCTTCGTCAACTCCTCAACGAAATTGATAAGGTAGGGATCGCGGGCAACCATGAATGTGGTAATGGGGATATGTTCCCGCCTGCAGGCAACGGCTTCATCGAGTGTCTTGTTCACGATCTTGGGATCGAGGCCGAAGGAATTCTTGTACAGTCTGCCATTGCCATCGAAGATGGCAGATGGCTTCCCATCGGTCACCATGAAGATCTGCTTGTTGGCATTCCCGTGTTTGCGGAGAAGATTGCGCGCGAGCTGAAGGCCGGCCCGCGTGTTCGTGTGATACGGCCCGACGCTCAAGAACGGCAGCTCATTAATGCTCACCAACTCCGCCTCATCACCAAAGGTCACGAGAGAAAGATAGTCTTTGGGGTAGCGCGTCATGATCAGCTCGGACAGGGCAAGAGCGACCTGCTTGGCCGGCGTAATGCGGTCTTCGCCGTACAGGATCATGCTGTGGCTGATGTCGATCATCAACACCGTCGCGCAGGTTGTCTGGTGTTCGGTTTCGTAGACTTCGAGGTCTTCTTCCTTCAGCGTGAAGTCATCAATACCGTCGCGGCGAAATGCATTGGAGAGCGTTGAGGTTAAATCAATGTTGGTCGGCTGATCACCGAAGCTGAATTTCTTCGTCTCGCTCAACCGGTCCACGCCGGAACCAGTGTATGGAGTTTCATGAGCACCGGGGGGAGACTTCTTTAGTGATGTGAATATCTCGCGAAGCGCATCGTTGCGAATACGTTGGATGCCTTTGGTGGTCAGCGTCGGGATATCATCAATGTCCTCGATGATCCCCATCTCGCGCAGCTTGTCGATGAGATCATCCATCGTCATGTTCTCATCGAACAAGCCGTACTCTTCCGCAATCTGTTTGAGCCACTCGAGGGCTTCCTGTACATCGCCGCTGGTCTGAACAACGAGATAGCTGAACAGCGATGTCATCTGTTGAAGCTTCTGTTCATCAGTCGTGGACTCAGGAGTCCATTTTGAATAACGGAACGACAACCGGCTTACCTCAATGATACGTTGGACAACTGTCAGTCTTCTTCAAAGCCTCTCCCCGGCCCCGCAAAAATACTGCCGACCATATCCTTGTAGGAAGTGACATGGTCAATCTCATCTTTCGCTATCTTGGAATTCTGATGCAGCCCGTCCAGGACGAACTCCAGAACAGAAGGCACTTCATATCGCTCATCAATATTCTTCATGTGACGCTTCGTAAACTCCCGAAGCCCTTTCACCTTGTCGAGCTCGTGCGAATACCGTTCAAGCGTCATGTCGTCGGAGATCTCGACAACATTGCCGGATTCGAACCACTGGATGATCTTGCCATACTCTGGATCGTCGGGCTTCCCTCCTTGTTCCTGGGAAGGGCGACCGCGTTTCTTAAGAGGGTCGGGGAAATACATCTTGAAAGTCTCACGCACAGCTTTCCCCACAAGTGCTTTGCTCACTTTCACCGAGCCTTCCTGCTCACCCTCAAACACCAGCTCCAGTTTCCCTGTCATTCCCGGCAACACATGGGCAAGGTCGCAAATGCGCGGAACCACGACGGCATCACCAAGCAGAATTGCGCGCCGTTCAGCATTGCTCACCAGGTTCTCCATCGCAGCGATGGTCAGGCGGGCGCTCACACCCGATTTCTGATCAACGAACTCGCTCTTGCGAGCTTCGAACGCTATGCGCTCAATGATTTCCTTGAAGAAGTACGGTATCTTGATTTCCCGTCCCTCACGGGTGATGTGCGCTTCCTGTTCCGTGATCTTGATTGCATCTTCAAGTGAACGCGGATAGTGTGTGAGGATCTGGGAATCGATTCTGTCCTTCAGAGGCGTGATGATATTGCCGCGGTTTGTGTAGTCTTCGGGATTTGCGGTGAACACCAGCATGATATCCATCGGGATACGGACGTTGAAGCCGCGAATCTGGATGTCCTTTTCCTCAAGAATATTGAAGAGACCCACCTGGATGCGCGGTTGCAAATCGGGGAGTTCATTAATTGCAAAGATGGCGCGGTTGCAGCGTGGAATGATGCCGAAATGAATCGCACCTTCGTGCGCATAGTGCAATCGTTGCGCCGCAGCTTTGATCGGATCGATGTCGCCGATGAGATCAGCAATCGTGACATCAGGGGTGGCGAGTTTTTCGCCGTAGCGCTGGTCGCGATGGACCCAATCGATGGGCGTTGCATCGCCACATTCGTTCACCAGGTCCATGGCAAATTTGCTGCACGGCTGGAACGGATTGTCGTTGATCTCGCTCCCCTTGACCACGGGGATGTATTCATCAAGCAAACCGGGAAGTGCGCGGATAATCCGCGATTTTGCCTGGCCGCGAAGACCAAGAAGAATGATATCATGTTTGGCAAGGATGGCGTTGACAATGGCGGGGATGACGGTTTTCTCGTAGCCAACAATGCCGGGAAACAACGACTCATGAGCCTGCATCTTGCGGATCAGGTTCTCACGAAGCTCGTCCTTCACAGGCTTTACTGTGTAACCACTCTTGCGAAGTTCACCAAGCGTCGAAGCTCTCTGCATATTCTCTCTCATTTCAAAAATGTGTTGAGTCAATGTACTCCCTTTCACGCAGAAAATCAACGAACGGTCAGGAAGCGTTCATTGCAAATGCTGTTGAAAATTGGTACCATGAGCCTGTTGCCGACATGCAATTGCGCTGTTCATTTCTCTGACATGGCTGATACAATTCATAGAACATTAATCATCCGATTTAGTTCCGTTGGCGACATCGTTCTCTCATCGCTTCTGTTGCGTGCGTTCCACATACGCTTTCCCGAATGCCGCATCGATTACCTCATCAAAGCCGAATACACCGACCTCGTCACGTTCAACCCACACGTCTCCAACGTGATTGCGTTAAGTACCAACGGCGGCTTGCAGGAACTACAGCAGATCAAGCGAAATATCCGGGAAGCACACTATGATCTGGTTGTCGATATCCACGACAGCCTGCGCAGCAGATATCTTTGCCGCGGCATTCCCAACGTTGTTCGCATTCGCAAACGCAAGTTTGCCCGCTTCATGCTCGTCAAGACAAAGTGGGATGTGTATGAGTGCTTTGGCGGCTCGCCAGGCGTTGCGGAACGGTATCTCGAGACCGTCAAGAAGTTCGACGTAACAAATGATGACAAGGGACTGGAGATGTATCTCCCCGAGACTGCCACGGCGCGCGCAAAGAGCATTCTCCTTAACGCAGGGATCAAGAGCGACGGCACCGTAATTGGTGTCTGTCCGTCGGCAAAACATGGCAACAAGATGTGGTTGAAAGAACGATTTGCCGAAACTGCATTCTCACTTGCCCGCGATCAGGATGCAGCGATACTGTTGTTCGGCTCCGGCAAGGACGAGGAGATTCGCTGCCGGGAGATCGCGTCCATAATTGAACAAACATCACATGCCACCAGAGTACTCAACTTTGCCGGCAAGCTTTCCCTCCTTGAAACTGCCGCGCTGATGGATGATTGTTCGATCATCATCACGAACGATTCCGGGCTGATGCACCTTGCGGCGGCACGCAAGCGAAAGGTCGTGGCAATCTTCGGGCCAACCGTGAAAGAGCTTGGGTTCTTCCCGTATGGAACAGCGAGCACGGTCGTCGAAATTGTTTCCCTTTCGTGCCGGCCGTGTACACACATCGGATTACCATACTGCCCAAAAGGGCACTTCAAATGTATGAAGGATATTCAAGCGTCGCAGGTCATCAATGCTGCGCGATTGCTCCTGAAAACCTCGCCAGTGCAATGAACCGGATCTGGAAATATCTCTATAGCATTGTCGTCATTCCACTGTTGTGGCTTGTTCTTCGCGCTCTGGCACTTGTCAACAAGAAGGTCCGGAAGGGAATTGCGGGACGGGACGATCTGTTCGATTCCCTTCGCGGGCAGACACAGAAGCTCCTGCCGGGAAAGCGCGTATGGTTTCATTCCTCTTCCATGGGAGAGTTCGAGCAGGCCAAGCCGATCATTGCCGCGCTGAAACAGCGGCACCCCAATGTACGGGTGATAGCAAGCTTCTTCTCGCCCTCCGGATTTGAACATTCGAAAAAGTATCCGCTTGCGGATGTCATCACCTATCTGCCGTTCGACACGAAGCGCAATGCCCGCGAGTTTATCGACATCATCCGGCCCGATGTTGCAGTCATGGTGCGATACGACGTGTGGCCGAACCATATATGGGAGCTGGAACACCGTAACATCCCTGCTCTCATCGCCAACGCCACGATGCGCAGACACACCAACCGGCGCATCCCGCTTGTCCGGAGTTTTCACCATCACGTGTACAACGCGTTCACGGATATCCTGACTGTTTCGCGCGAGGATGCAGACGTCTTCTCCCTGTTCGATCTCGACAGGCCGACAATCGAGTCAATCGGCGACACGCGGTATGACCAGGTGAGCACACGCAGCAACGATGCCCGCAAGAGACACATCATGCCGGATGGCATCATCAAAGGACAAAGTGTGATTGTTGCCGGAAGCACCTGGCCCGAGGATGAGAGTGTTCTACTGCCTGCTGTAATGCGATTGCAAATGGAATTCCCCAACCTTCTTGTGGTGCTTGTCCCTCACGAGCCTACCATTGAACACCTCGAAGATCTCGTACAGCAACTCCGGAACAGTACCACCTTCATACGTTTTTCTGCGTTGAACGAATACGGGGGTGAGCGCGTGATCATTGTCGATAGCATCGGCATCCTGCTGATTCTCTACGCATGCGCCGGCATTGCGTACATCGGCGGAAGTTTCCGACAGGGAATCCACAATGTATTGGAAGCCGCGGTATATGGAATTCCCGTTGTGTTCGGACCACGGCACAGGAATTCGCAAGAGCCTCTGCAACTGGTCGAGCGCGGCGGCGGATTTGTTGTCAATGACAGCGATGAGTTGTATCGCACCTTCAAAAACCTGCTGGAGGATAACGCCGCCCGAACAACTGCAGGTACTCGCGCAGGACAGTTCGTTCAATCGAGCATTGGAGCAACTGAAAAATTTCTGCAACACCTCGAGCGTTATCTCCTGGATAAGAAGGAGAGTGAAACTGCGTGAAGATCGCATACTTCGACACCCTTTCGGGGATCGCCGGCGATATGACGTTGGGGCATTCATCGGCGCCGGATGGCCGATTGAAGAACTTTCCGGCGAACTCCGGAAACTTCCGCTCAGTGGTTTCGAACTAATCGGCGTGCAAAGACGGCGCTCGGGAACGGGCATGAAGTAACGACGCCGGAATTTGCCGAGCGCAAACGCATCGCAGATAAACGAGGGCTGCCTGTTCTCGACGTTATGTGTATTCTGGAGCATGAGCTCGGCGATAAAAGCCGATCCTGGAAATACAGCGCAGAGATAAAACTGCTTGCCTCTTGTTCGTGCGACGTGTATCTTATATACGCTACGATGCATCGGCAACCATTGATTTTTCTCCTTTGCCGGCAGCATCCCCCTAACCGAAAGTCATCACGAGTCAATAATTTTCCATTACCTAATCACGAGGGGAGACCTCTATGAAACACCACGCGAAATGGCTTCTGGGAACAGTTGCCTTCATTCTCGTTTGTCTGGGAGTGGTTACAAAAGGATTGTCGCTCACTGTTGAAAACATCAGCCTTGAACGCATGGCTCGCGAGTCCCACACGATTATCTACGGCACGGTGCTGTCATCGTACTCACAATGGGAAGACAAGGCAATCTTTACCTACACGACGATTCGGGTACAGGAGTCGTTGAAGGGAGACAACAGTCTCACAATAACCGTAAAGCAAATGGGTGGCCAGGTCGGTGATATCGGCCAGGAAGTGAACGGCACACCGCAGCTCCACCGCAATGAGGAAGTTGTGTTGTTCCTGACCCAATGGAAAGGCAGTTACTGGATTCATTCAATTGCACTTGGCAAATTCAGTGTCGTGAATGAAGACAATTCTCTTGTGGCATTCAACGATCTCAACAACATCGGACTCATTGACCCGGTGACCAGGCAGGAAATAACCCAGCCGAACAAGAAACAGAACCATATTCCGTTGCCAAACTTCCTGAATGAAGTGCGGTCCTTCATCAACAAATAAACCAACTGCCCATTCGAAAGGAATATGGACAATGAAATCTGGCACCATGATCGTACAACAGGGTATTGCCATCGCACGTATTCTCGTGATGGTACTCTTTATCGGAGGCTTCTGCCTCATAACAAATACGGCGGGCGACCGGCGCGCATATTTCAATAGCGCGATTCCACTTACAATTCAACTCAACTCATCGGTTCCATCAACGTACGTTCCACCGATCCAGGCCTCAATACAAAGCTGGAATAATCTGCCGAGTTCATATTGGATGTTTGCCCTCGGCGCCAACACTTCGGCATCAAGCGTGGCACAAGACGGCGTTAACCTGCTGTTCTTCGATATCGCGGGTAATAATTTTCCTCCTCCGACAAGTGTCATCGCATTTTCGTCGACGTTCAGTTCAAGTGCGGGGGGATACCACGCGACAGAATCTGATTTGATCTGGAACGCGCGTGATTTTCCGCCAAGCCCTACCGGCGCCCCGGGACAGCAAGACCTGGAGAGTGTGGTGACGCATGAGTTCGGACATCATCTCGGGCTTGATCATACCGGGTTGCCCGGCGGCGCGAACTCCGGCTGCGGCCCGCAGGTACAGCCCGCAACAATGTGGTGGTCATCGTCGAATGGTGATACGACCAAACGCTCACTCCACGCGGAGGACGTTATGGGAGTCAGCGTTCTCTATCCGACATGGAGACTGCAGGGTGTGGTGACGAGTAACAGTGCGCCTGTTGCCACATTTCCAGTGTGGTTCAAAGGGTCCAAAGCCTCCACGGTAGGTCCGGTGGAAAACCCCATCGGTTCAAGGTTCAATCGAAGCGGATATTTGCTTGACTCGCTCTATACCGACATCAACGGTCAGTATTCATCAGTCGCAATTGATCAGTCCTTTGATATCATTGCCGACGGCTTCGGCTTTGAGAGAGACTCCACACATGTCCAATTCAGCCCTCCAGGTGGCATCGGACAGACAGAGATCATTACAAAGAACTTCCAACTGCAACAAACGCCCGCGGCCAACCTGACCGGCGTCGTTCGTGATGCTGGTACACTCGCGCCAATTGTCACCCGTGTGGAGATTTATGGATTTGGAGATCCGAATGGCATGACCGCCGCTCTCACGACCGGGGCCGATGGTTCGTTTTCCATTTCGCTTCCTTCAAAAGAATACTATCGCATCGTGGTGATTCCGCCACCACCATATATTGATAAAGTCGAAATAGCCAGCACCTATCTTCCAACATCGGGCACTCCGGTGAATGTCAACATCCCGCGAGCACAGGTTCTGATCGTGGATGATGACGGCGGGGCGACGTTCCAAACGACCTACCAGAGTTCGGTCGATCGCTTGAACTACACACGGCGAACGTTCAGCGTTGCAGATAGCGCAACAACGCCCGCGAACGTCCTTGCGGCATTCCCTCAGAAGCCCGTGTTGCTCTGGTTCACCGGCAACGACAGCACGAACGCACTCACACTCGCCGAACGGCTTGCAATTGTGAACCATCTCTCCGGAGGTGGAAGAGTAATCATCACAGGACAGAACATCGCGCAGTTTTCGTCCGCCTCTGACACGCTCCTCGCACGTTATCTCGGCATTCGGTACAACGGCAACAGTACCGCCATCTCCGTGAGAGGCTTTACGGGCGACATCATCGGGAATGGGGTCAACTATCTTTTTGTCGGTGGACCCAATCCCCAGACCTCCAAGGATATTCTCTCTCTTGTTGCGGGAAGCGTCGGTACACCGACACCAACTCTATATTATTTGACTGGAAGTGATACAACAAACTTCGCTGGAGTTCGTGTGGCAGGGCCCGGCGGATGGGCCGCAACATTCTTCGGCGTCGGTCTTGAAGGCATCGCACCCGCGAGACAGGATACATTCATCGTCAGGAGCCTTCGGTACTTCAACCAGATCTCGACAGGTGTCAGGCAGGGAACCGCTACCACGTTACCGGACAAGTTCGAGTTGGAACAGAACTATCCGAACCCGTTTAACCCGAGCACTGAGATCCGATACGCACTCCCGGCCCAGAGTGATGTCCGGTTGATGATTTTCGATGTCATTGGACGTGAGGTGACAAGCCTGGTCAATGGTGTGGAGTCGGCAGGGTTCCACCAGATCACATGGAATGGTCTGAGTAATGAAGGAAAACCCGTCGCTAGTGGTGTCTATCTCTACAAACTCGAAGCTGCCTCCGGAACGAGGCTCTTTACCGACACAAAGAAACTCATCCTGCTACGCTAGTAGTGTTGTTTCTGAAGTGTGAGAATAGTAATGGGAGGAGAACGTTCCTCCCATCGCTATTTATGCTCCCCTCTTCTTGCGACTCTCGTTGAAAATGGTTACATACACAACACCCTATCCCTGCATCAATCAACGAAGGTCCTAAACACAGCGAGGCGTACATGAAATCATTCCTACGATCACTCATTCTGATCGTGTTGATGACTGATGTGGTAATCAGTCAGGTTGCACAGGGTCCGGCAAGCGGATCCATTCCAAGCGGCGTTACCATTAGCACGAACAGTTTCGAACCAGGCGATGGAAGCTATGGCGGTCCACTTGCCAAACGGACTCACAACAAGATTCCTGTGTATGCACTTCCGATGCCCGCGAACATGCCTCCGCCCACTGGACCGGAAGGCTCAAACTACAAGTCGTATCGCCCTCAGGATACCCCGGACGTATTTCCTCCCATTCCTCTTGCAGGCTTCGGTGGAATCCCACAGACGAATTCCATCCCCCCCGATCCGCATATGGCCGTTGGTCCGAACCACGTTATCACTGTCGTCAATACATCCTTCCGGATCTCGGATAAAGTAGGCAATACTCTGAAGACCATCAGTGCAGATGGCTGGTTCAACAGCGCATTGCCGGGCCCGGGAGCTTTCGACCCGAAGGTCCAGTATGATCATTTTGCCAACCGGTGGGTTATGGTGTGGCTGAACCAAAACGGAGCAACACAAACATCGTACTTCCTCGTTTCTGTTTCAGACGATTCCGACCCGATTGGTACCTGGTACAACTGGGCCATTCCTTCGAACGTCAACGGCAGTACACAAACCGGCACCTGGACAGACTACCAGGGATTTGGATTCGACAACCAGGCACTCTATCTGACCGGCAATACGTTTGGTTTTGTCAGCGGATATTTTGGCGTGAAGGTCCGTATCATGGCCAAAGCGCAGTTCTATGCAAACAACGCCGGACCGATCACCTGGACGGACTTCTGGAATCTGACCGATCTGAATGGAAATGATGTGTTCGGGACCAGACCCGCCATTGTATATACACTCCCGAACGTGTATTACCTCGTCGGCAAACCGAACTTCACGGGCGGTACGTACTTCGCTGTCTATCGTATCAGCAATCCAATTACATCACCGACTATTTCCTGTGTACACGTACCGGTCACTGCGTGGCAGAATGCCCCAAACGGCGGCCAACTCGGTGGCGGATCCATCTCGATTGAAGGCGGAAGCTCGTACATTCGCCACGAGCCGATTTATCGCGACAGTTCAATCTGGATTGCCCACGCAATCAACAACAGCGGCTATTCAAGTGTACGGTATGTACGGATTAATACGATCACCAACCTTGCGACAGAGGACGTCGCCCTCGGTGCATTCGGGTATTGGCATTTCTATCCTGCGTTGTGTGTTGATAAGGATAAGAACCTTGCGATTACATTCAGCAGGAGTGGAGACACAGAATACATCGGAGCGTATTTTGCTTGGAGATTGAATGCTGACCCTCCGGGACTTCAGGATGCGGTCACATTGCAACCCGGCAGGGCAAACTATGTAAAGGACTTCGGCGGCGGGCGTAACCGCTGGGGAGACTATATGGGCATCGGTCTTGATCCTTCCGATGGGAACAATTTCTGGATGCACACGGAGTATGCAGAGAGTCCGGCCAATACATGGGCAGTATGGACAAGCAGTATGCGTCTTGTGCCATACACGGGTGCTCGCTATGCGTCAAGTGCGAACAACGTCAATTTTGGCAACGTTGAAGCAGGCGCCACCAGTGACACCGCCTTCATCAGTGTCTATAACATTGGATCGACGCCGTTGAACATCGCTTCCATCACAAGATCGCAGTCGACATATTCATTGGTGAACCTCCCTACGTTCCCGGCAAACATTCCAACGTTCGATTCTCTGAGATTCAAAGTGGTGTTCAGGCCCACGACTCACGGCATCGTGAATGATTCCATCACGATTGCAAGTAACGATGGCACGAACCCCACAGCAAAGATTGCTGTGCGCGGCAAAGGCATCGTCATCGGTCGAACGCAGCCGGGCCCCATCTACGCAACTTCGGCAATATTGGGAGCAACGCCGAGTCAGCTCTTTACAGTAAATCCCGCAACAGGTGTTGCGACGCTGGTTGGACCTACCGGAGTATCTGAAATCGATGGCCTGGCAATTCATCCAACAACCAGAGAGCTGTACGGAATTTTCAGCAATTCCTCCGGCTCAACTCTCTATCGCGTGAGCCGGCAATACGGCGATGCGCTACTCACGCGTAATATCGGTGTCCCGAACCTGCGCGCCATTACGTTCAGTCTCACAGGCGATACGCTCTATGGTGGAACCACCAACGGGCGGCTGTATCGCATCAACCCTGCAACTGGCGACACCACATACATAGGGACGGCGACCAACAAGATCTATTCAGGTTTTGCCATCAGCCCTACCTCAAACAAACTCTGGGCGTCTGTTCGCCCGCCGCTTGTTGGCCGCGACAGCATATTCATTGTGAACAGAACTACAGGAACAGCAACAGCCGCCGGTCGGACCGGTCTCAGTATCATCACGCCGTACATTGCCTTCAACAACCAGGGAAAGCTGTTTGCCCTCATTGGCAGCGGGGCTCAGACGAACACGCTTTACTCGCTGGATACGTTGACGGCTGCAGGGACGCTGATCGGATCCACCGGTGTTTCCGGACTTCTTGCCATTGCCATGAGAACCGATTCTTCAGGCACCGTCGATGTTGCAGAGGGAACTCCATCGGGCGTTCCGTCGACGTTTGAGTTACGTCAAAACTATCCAAATCCATTCAACCCGGTAACCCAGATCCAATATGGATTACCGGCACAAAGTCGCGTGACCATCACCATCTACAATATCATGGGCCAGGAAGTGGCCCGCCTCTTCGATGGTGTTCAGTCTGCCGGATACCATGAGGTGCTGTGGAATGGCACGGGCACAAAGGGTGAGGCAATTGCCAGCGGCATGTATCTTTACAAGCTCGAAGCAACTGGCGGCAACAATAGCTTCACTGAAACAAGGAAGATGTTGCTACTCAAGTAGGTTGGGTTTCTTTAAGGTCAGGATGACTTCTAAAACAACAGGGCGAGCTTCGGCTCGCCCTGTTTGCATTTCGGAAAGAAAACGTGCGAATGGGCATCAGAACACGCTCACCTTTACATAGCGTCCCGGATTCTGTTTGAAATCCATCAACAATGAATCAAGAGAGATGATGCTGTGATCAAGATGTTGGTAGAACTCATCGTCACGGGCAAATCGTCCAATGCTGCTGTTCGGACTGTTCAAGTGTGCGAAGAGAGAATCAGCGCGGCGCATGGCGGCACTGAGTGTGTTGTAGAACGATTCGTCCATCATGAGCTTGCCGAGGGTTCCCTTTCCGGCTTTGAGCGAACCGGAAACGTCTGAGAGGTTTGAGATGAGAGAAGAAGCGTGTTCCGCCATTTGGCGATCATTGATGAGGCGTGACGCGAGACCGTCTCCATGTGTAAGCTTCTTTGTCATCGTTTCAACGTTGGCCGCTGTTTTCAGAAGCTTGTCATTTAATTCGTTCGATATGATGAGCTTCCCGATTGTCCCCTCCCCGTTGTTGATCTTGTTGGAAATGTCCTGAATAGTGGTCATGGTCTTGAGCGCGGAGGCGGTAAGCTCCTCAAGACCCGGTTCCGCAACAACCGCGAGATAGTCACCATCCTGCAACAGTTGTTCGGAGCGCCCCAACGTGATATCAACATACTTGTCGCCAAGAACTCCCAATGACCTGACAATCGCTTTGGAATCTTTTGTGATGAGATGAAAGTACTCCTGCACAATATCCATCGTGACGACCACGCCGGATGTGTCATTCCGCTCTGCAAAATCCATGCTCTGCACAACTCCGATCTTCTTTCCTGAGATCGCTACCATATTGCCTTCCGAAAGGCCCCTGATGTCAGAGAGAAACAGGAAAGCCGTATCGTGCCGCGAGAGCAAGCTTGTGTTCTTCCCGATGATAAGTCCGAGAGCCGCCGCGAGAAGAAGTCCACCGATGAACAATATTCCGGTTCGAAGGTTTCGCCAGCCTATCCCGCCTGTTGCCGATGTATCAACGTTTGCCATAACAATAGTCTATAAGTCGTGAGTCTTTTGAGTCAAAAAAGCATGTGTGTGGAGTTTCGAGACATGAAATATGCAAGACGAATCATAGTTCTTCTGGATCCGCGAGGAACGATTGTACGAACGGATGATCGTATTCTTTCATCTTTTCCGGGGTATCTTGAAAAATCAATTTCCCCTGGTACAACACCAGGACACTGTCTGCAACGCTAAACACGTCGCTGATAATATGTGTGACCATGACAGCGCCCAATTTTTTTTCCTGCTTCAATTGTTTGATAACGTCAAGGATCTTCTTCGAGCTGACGGGGTCGAGTCCGGCTGTCGGTTCATCAAACAGGATCATCTTCGGTTCAAAGATCAAAGCGCGCCCGATGGCAACGCGTTTCCGCATGCCGCCTGATAGACTATCGGGCAACTGGTGCGCGTGTGCCTCGAGTCCGGCAAACTTCAGTTGCTCCTGTACCCTCCGTACAACCTCATCTGCCGGTAGATTCAAATTCTCTCGCAGAAAAAATCCCATATTCTCGCCGACGGACATCGAATCAAAGAGGGCATTTCCCTGAAACACAATCCCCATCTTTCTACGGATGGGAAAAAGTTGTTCTTCGGAGAACCCGCTGATATCCACATCATCAACAAACACCTGCCCGGACGTCGGCTGGATCAGCCCGAGCATCAGTTTGATGATGGTGCTCTTACCCGATCCCGACGGGCCGAGAATCGCCGTTATGTTTCCGTCGGGAATTTGCATGGAGATTCCCTTGAGAATCTCGCGTCCCGAGAACGACAGGTGAACATCCTTGAATTCGATCATGCACGACTAAAAGTTCATATTCTCAAGCACCAGCTTGGAGATGTAGAAATTTGCCACCAGCACAAGGCCGGACGAGACCACAATGCCCTTGATGGTGGATCGACCAACGCCAGCAGTTCCACCTGCGGCCGAGAACCCGTTGAAGCAACTCACGAGCGTAATGATAACGGCAAACGCAAACGGCTTCACTGCGCCAACAACAAAGTCCTTTACGAGGAGTTGATTCAGGGCCGAGTTCCAGTAGAAGCCGGGGTCAATGTGATGATAAATCTGGGCAACAACGCCACCGCCAACCAGTCCAACGAAATTACTGAGCGCAGTCAGGGGGAAGAACATGATGAGTGCTGAAAACAACCGTGGCATAACGAGTCGGGCAATTGGATCCGTACCGAACGCGCGCAGGGCATCGATCTGTTCGGAGATTTGCATGGCGCCAAGTTCAGCACCGTTGCGGGCGCCGACGCGCGCTGAAAGCATCAGGCCTGTGACAATCGGGCCCATCTCACGAATGACGGAGAGCGCCGTCGTTCGCCCTGTGAGAAGCTTCGCGCCGAATCCTTCAAGCTGGTTGCCGACTTCCACAGTCAGCAGACATCCGATCGCGAGAGAACTGACGAAGACAATCGGTACTGACTCCGTACCGCTGATATACATCTGGTCAAGAATTTCCTTCCAATAGCGGCGGGTGAATCGAAAGCTCTTGATCGTGCGGAGCGAGAACCGGAAGAACTCCTGCATCGTCTGCACGAATTCTTTCAGCCGCTTGTTGATGCTCTCGGCGTAGTCGCCTGTCCAATGCCACAGCTTCAGAACGATGGTAAAACCTCCTGAATGATTGTTATTAAGATAATGAAAATAGGTATTTCAGGGTAGTGCTGCCATACACCTCGAACAGAGACAAGATTCCCCCTTCACTGACACCCAGACACACCCATCAAAGAACGAAAGGATACTTCCATACAACGTGGTGAGGACCTACTGAAAGAGAAATAGACCAAAGGAACGAAAGAGGGACAAATTCTCAACCGTGCAAGCATACACCACTTGGATATTGTCTCAGTTTGGTCACTTGAGAGAACCCCGTAAACAGTGTCTGCGTTTGATCAAGGATATGGATCAATTCTCGCGGGGGCATTCACGCCCTTTTCAAAATCAGGGCACTGCCACCACTTGCCTTTGCAATCCTGATTCGATAGCTTAACGAAGCGTCAGCACAATCCAAGTCGCAATGGTGATCACAACCGCAATGCCTGAAATAGCCGAGGAAGATCTCCGGATCCTTCCGCTCGAACGGGCCGAGACAATCCCCGCAAGTTGGTGTACCGATCCACGTTTTCATGAATTGGACAAAGAGGCGATCTTTGCCAAAACCTGGCAGGGCATTGGCCACATCTCGCGATTGCAAAACACCGGCGACCAGATTATCGCAACGGCGGCCGAGAATCCCATCATCGTAGTAAGGGGAGATGACAACCAGCTCCTTGCGTTTTACAATGTGTGCCGCCATCGCGGCGGGCCGCTTGCGATGGAGGATTGCAATGCGCGCGTGTTGCAATGCAAGTACCACGGCTGGACGTACCGTCTCGACGGAACACTCCGGGGCACACCCCGATTCGACCGGACTGAACTCTTCGACAGGAATGATTTTGGACTGGTTCCTGTGAACCTTGATACATGGGGAGGCCTTGTGTTTGTTCGATTGACGGGCGATGGCCTGCCTGTCAGTTCATTCTTCAATGGCATCAAAGAACGAATCGCACCGATTTCCATCGTCGGCAAGAAATTCTACCGTCGCCTCACGTATAACGTCGCGTGCAACTGGAAAGTGTACGTGGACAACTACCTTGAAGGCTACCACCTCCCGTATGTTCACCCGGAGCTTTGCAACCTTCTCGACTACAGTAACTACGTCACAGAGACATTCGATTGGCATTCGCTCCAGCACAGTCCAATACAGAAAAAGGATAACCTGTACGGCTCAAACGATGATCCGGCATTTTACTATTTCGTCTGGCCGAACTTCATGCTGAATATTCTTCCGAGCCGGCTTCAGACAAACCTTGTGTTGCCAACAGCCCACAACCGTTGCGCCATCATCTTCGACTATTACTACGATGACATCAGTTCAGAAAAGGCTCTCGCCATCGCCGAGGAAGACATCAAGTATAGCGACAGCATCCAGCAGGAGGATGCGGAAATTTGTGAGCATGTTCAGAAGGGATTGGAATCACGAGCCTACAACAAGGGACGTTTTTCGCCTGAGTGTGAGAACGGCGTGCATCATTTCCAGTCGTTGCTGAAGAAAGCCTATCGGGAAGCTCTGGGAAAGTAGAGCGGATCTTTATTCCACTATTGTTCTTTATAATTGCATGACCTCCAGCGTCGAGTCCACTCCAACCGAACTCCCCCGCCAGCTTACCCTTCTCGATTCCACAATGATCAACGTCGGCAGCATGATCGGCTCCGGCATCTTCATTGTACCCTCAGTCATTGCGTTGTACTTGCATTCGACGTCGTTGGTCGCACTTGTTTGGGTCGCCGGGGGAATCGTGAGCCTGTTCGGCGCCCTGTCGGTTGCAGAGCTGGGTGCGATGATGCCAAAGGCGGGCGGGCAGTACGTGTATTTGCGGGAAGCGTATGGACCGTTGTGGGGATTTCTGTATGGATGGGCATCCTTTGCAGTGATCATGACTGCATCGATTTCTGCCGTGGCGGTGGGATTTGCAACGTATCTTGGCTACTTCGTTCCCCTTGATGCAATTGGCATCAAGACTGTTGCGATCGCATCTATAGGTTTTCTGACAGCGATCAACTGTTTCGGAACGAAGCTCGGCGCACTTGTGCAGAATGGCTTCACGTTCCTGAAGGTTGCGGCATTCTGCATCCTCGTCCTTCTCGCCTTCGTTCTCAGCGGCGGTTCGACAGCAAACTTCCAGCCGATGTTTCCCTCCACTTCCCTCCCGAATTTGATCGGCCCTCTCGGATTGGCAATGATTGCCGTGCTCTGGTCCTACGATGGCTGGATCGAGATCACGTATATCGCCGGAGAAGTGAAGGACCCTGACCGAACGATCCCCCGGGCGCTTATTGTTTCAACATTGCTCATCATCGTCATCTACCTCCTTGTCAACCTTGTGTTCGTGTACCTGCTCTCGTTCAAGAACATGTCACATTCGCCGCTGGTTGCTTCGGATGCGGCAACAGTTCTCTTGGGCTCCACCGGCGCTACACTCATCACGCTTGCAGTGATGGTCTCAACGTTCGGCGCAAACAATGGCTTCGTCTTCACGGGTGCGCGCATCTACTACGCAATGGCAAAGGAGGGGATGTTCTTCAAACAACTCGCGACCATCCATCCGCGGTTCCAGACGCCGGTCGCTTCGCTTGTGAGCCAGGGTGCCTGGTCATGCTTGCTGGTTCTGACCGGAACGTTCGAACAGTTGTTCACATACGTTGTCTTTGCATCGTGGATATTCTACGCGATGTCTTGTGGCGCTGTGATCATCCTGCGCAGGCGATCTCCTGCCCGCCACAGACCGTACAGAACCTGGGGTTATCCGCACACACCTGTTTTGTTCATCCTCTTCGCGATAGGATTGGTAATTGCCACGATCATGGAAAGCCCGCGCGATGCAGCCATCGGCGCCGGATTGATTGCCGCGGGAATACCTGCCTACTATTATTGGTCTCGACAAACCGGAAGCGGATATGACCGCGCATCCTGACACCCGTACTATTTCGCTCACGTCTCTCGCGCTCGTTGCATTTGCATCCAATTCCATTCTCTGCCGGCTCGCCCTCGGCCATCATCTCATCGACGCCGGAACATTCACATCTGTCCGGTTGATGAGCGGCGCGGTTGCACTCGTAGCGCTTGTCGCTCTCAAGGGTCAACGAATCCCGGCTTTCACCATGCACTGGCAGTCAACGGTTGCCTTGTTCGCATATGCCGCGCCATTCTCTTTCGCATATCTTCTCATCCCCGCGAGCGCGGGTGCACTGATACTGTTTGGCGCAGTCCAGACAACGATGATCGGGTGGGATATTGTGCAGGGCAAACGTCTTAACAAAACTGAACTCATCGGACTCGTTCTTGCGATGTCTGGGCTTGTCGTTCTTACCCTGCCCGGCGCAACCGGCCTCGACGTAGCTGGAGTGGGACTCATGACAATCGCCGGAATCGCATGGGGTGTCTATTCACTATTAGGAAAAGGTGTCGATGATCCGCTCCACGCCACGGCAAGCAACTTCGTTCTCAGTATAGTTTTTGTGATACCGTTGGCTGCCTTGTCAGCCGGCGAATGGAACGTTTCCCGCCAAGGGTTGGTTCTTGCAATTGCATCCGGTGCGCTTACTTCGGGAATTGGTTATGCTGTGTGGTATACCGCTCTTCGTGGACTATCCTCAACTCAAGCGGCAATTCTCCAGCTTCTTGTTCCGGTTCTTGCGGCAATTGGCGGAGTTGTAATTCTTGATGAGACAGTGTCGTTGCGTCTTGTTATTTCGGGGGTGATGATATTTGCGGGGGTGTTGCTTGCGATGGTTGGGGTTCGACGAGGGTAATACCTTCTGGATTCTCTCTCCCTAATTTCCGATTATAGTAATAGAGTTTTGATACTGGTAAATTATCTAATCGAGGTGTGTATGATAAGACGTACTCAAGGCATCCTTCTCTGTTGCATTGTTGCAACCCTATCGAGTTCAGCTTCAGACAAAGATGGCCGTGTCCCTTCTCCAAGGAAGCAACAACTCGAATTGCCGGGTGATCCGTACATTCATGTGTCTCGCGATGGCATGCCGGCGACGCCGGCATACCGAGTTTCAACTCTGGGGTTCTTTGCCGTTCAGGTGAACGTTGACGATTCAAGCCGCAACATCGTTGGCGACGCGGCAAATGAACCCTCCATTGCCGTCGATCCCACCAATCCAAACCGCATCGCCATCGGCTGGCGTCAGTTCAATACCATCACCAACAATTTCCGGCAGGCTGGTTATGGTTATACCACAGACGCGGGGCATACATGGAGATTCCCCGGCGTCATTCAGCCGGGAGTGTTCCGCTCCGATCCCGTGTTTGACTCGGATGCCGAAGGAAATTTCTATTACAACAGTCTCACGACCGTCGGGCCGGATTACATTTGTAACGTGTTCAAATCGTCTGATGGTGGAGCCTCGTGGGGGCCCGGAACACTTGCCCGCGGCGGCGACAAACAGTGGATGACCATCGATAAGACATCCAGCGGGGGGCGCGGCAACATCTACTCATCCTGGACATCGAACTTCAGCTCATGCCTTCCGGGATTCTTCACCCGTTCAGCAAACCGGAATGCAAGCTACGAAGAATGTGTTGCAATCCCCGACGATCCCTTCTGGGGTACACTGGGAGTAGGCCCTGACGGAGAGCTGTATGTGTGCGGCGCAGGTAATACAGGTTTTGTCGTTGCGAAATCATCCACCGCCCGTGATTCGAGCCAGGTGGTTTCCTGGGACACCACATCAATCGTTGATCTCGACGGTGATCCGGTGGCCTTTGCAGGAAGCGCGAGTCCAAACCCCGGAGGTTTGCACGGACAGGCATGGGTGGCAGTTAACCAATCCAATGGGTCCGGAAGGGGCGATGTGTATGTGCTATGTTCTGTCGGGCGGATTTCGAATTCAGATCCGCTTGACGTCATGTTTGCGCGCAGCACGGATGGCGGTCGCACATGGAGCGCACCGGTTCGTGTCAACGATGACGCAAGCACGACGGCGTGGCAATGGTTCGGCACCATGTCCGTTGCACCCACCGGTCGCATTGATGCAGTCTGGCTTGACACGCGTGATAATCCCGGAAGCGTGAACTCGTCCCTTTACTATTCCTTCTCAACAAACGGCGGTGCAACGTGGTCTCCAAACGCCCGACTCTCCCAATCGTTTGACCCGCATGTGGGATGGCCGCAACAACAAAAAATAGGAGACTACTTCCACATGGTCTCGGACAGCACGGGCGCTCACCTCGCGTGGGCTGCAACGTTCGGCGGTGAGCAGAATGTGTACTACGGCCGGATTGAGTTTCCCCTTACAAGCGCTAAAGAGCAGGACAACGAGCTGACTCAGTTTGCACTCTCACAGAACTACCCGAACCCGTTTAATCCATCAACGGCTATTTCATTCACACTTCCTCATTCAACATTCACCATTCTGAGAGTCTATGATGTATTAGGGAGAGAGGTTTCAATTCTTGTGGCAGACCGCATGAATGCAGGAACACACTCCGTCCGTTGGGATGCCTCAGGACTCTCGAGCGGCATCTACTTCTATCGCCTTGAGACGGATGCATTTATGCAAACCAGGAGACTTACTCTGTTGCGATGACTATGAACCTGCATTGCGTTGGTATGAAGTGGTTGAACATCATCGCTCTGGGTCTGCTTTGCCCGGCCAGCGGACAAGCGCGCCCGCCCGAATCTCCTTCCCCGTCTGTTGATTGGACTGCTGTTCATCATCTTACCATCCGTGGTATTCAGCACCTCTACAATCTTGAGGTGGATGTTGCCATGCGCTCATTCGATTCCGTGAGCCAGATGGCGCCCGGCGACCCGCGGGGACCGTTCTTTCAGAGTATTGTTCATTTTTATTTGTATACGCTCAACCGGGACGAGAAGGAGCTTGTGACCTTCTTTGAAGAGTCCGAGAAGGTAATCAATGTCTGCGAAGAGCTTCTCGACCAGAACGACCGGGATGCCCAGACGAAGTTTTACCTCGGCGGCATTTACGGCTACCGTGGACTCGCGTTCCAGGCAAGCGGTTCCTTGTTGAAGGCAGCAAGAGACGGACGAAAGGGATACCTTCTTCTCGAAGAAGCCGTCACCGAGAACCCGAAACTCTACGACGCTCACATGGGCTTCGGGTTGTTCCGGTATTTGATCGCAAAGGTTCCAAGGTCAATGAAATGGATACTGACCATGCTTGGGGTTGACGGCGATCTGGAAGGCGGACTGCGCTCACTGCAGCTTGCCGCGAAAAAAGGAGTGTATACACGGACCGAGGCGAAACTCTATCTTTCACAGTTCCTGTTTTCAGAGGGACGGCAGGACAGCGCGCTGACATACCTCAACGAACTGCGCACCGAGTATCCGGAGAACACGTTGTTCGTCGTCCTCTATTCCGCATGGCAGCATCGTCTCCGCAACTACGATGAAGCCCTGACGGCTGCCCGCGTTGCCATCGACCTGAACAACCGGAAGACAGTTCAGTACGGAGAGGAGCTTGCCTACAGCACGCTCGGCAGCATCTACTTCACGTTGAACGAGTTCCCAAACGCACGGACGCACTTCATCTCCTACCTGCAAAAAGCACGCAACACTGAGAACATTCCAAACCTGACAAACTACAGGGCGGGACTTGCATGTGAAATTGCGGGGGACAGAACAACGGCCGTTGAATTCTATCGCAGGATGAAAGAACCTGATGCACAGACGCGAGCCTGGGATGCTTTGAATTACAGGAGAGGCAAGGAACTTCTCACGCGACCACTGACAGAGGCGGAGATCCTTCTTGTGAAGGGAGGAAATGAAGCGTCGCAACACAAGTTCGACCGTGCAATCGCCATGTATAATGCTGGCCTCCTGAAGAGTGGCAACAACCCAGACTTTCAGGTCAGAGCGTTGTACGGCATCCAGCAGTCCCAGTTCGATGAGGATTCGCTTAATGATGCTATTGGCACTTCGCATCGCCTGCTCGCTATGAATTCGTCCGAGCCTGCCTTGAAACCGATCAATGAAACATGGATCATCCCACATGCGTGGTTCAAACTCGGCCAGACGTATTCCAAATTGGGAAAGAACACAGAAGCGCGTTCGGCGTTTGAAAAAGTTGACGACTACGATGACTATGAATTTCAAGAGCGACTCGAGAGGCAAGTAGAAGAGGAAATGAAAAGGCTCGACAGCATACAATAAACGCGGCACGCGGCAACACATGGAGTATGAATGAAACCCACGGGCATTGAACATATCGGTATCGCTGTGAAAGATCTCGCAGCATCAATCAAATACTACGAGGAAGTTCTCGGCTTGAAATGCTATGCGATTGAGGAGGTGGAGGATCAGAAAGTGAAGACGGCGTTCTTCCGCGTCGGCCAGACCAAGATCGAATTGCTCGAGGCAACCGGACCTGGGAGTCCGGTGGCAAGGTTCATCGAGAAGCGGGGCGAGGGAGTCCATCACATTGCATTTGCCGTTGATGACGTGCAGAAGGCCCTGTTAGATGTAGAACAAAAGGGCGTAATGTTGATTGATAAAGAGCCACGCAAAGGCGCCGAAGGACTCGATATTGCGTTCCTCCATCCCAAATCAACCGGCGGCGTGCTGACAGAATTCTGTCAGAGGCCCAAATCCACTTAAGTACCGATTCACCATCGATGCCCACTACAATTGCCATCTTCAGTGTTTCTGCCGGAACGGGGCACGTCCGCGCGGCTGAAGCTCTCAGGCTCACAGCCGAAGAGAAATTTCCTGACGTTTCTGTTGTTCATATTGATCTGATGGCGTTGGTCCCTCCGCTGTTCAAGAAGCTCTACGCTGACTCCTATCTCCCACTCGTCGAACGACACCCGGCGTTGTGGGGATACCTCTACACGCAAGCCGACAAACGCAAGCTTGAGTCCCATAGTGACAGGTTCCGTATAGCGGTCGAACGCCTCAACCTGCAAAAGTTCAAGGACGCCCTCGACGAGATCAATCCTGATCACGTTATCTGCACCCACTTCCTTCCTGCCGAGCTGTTCTCACGATGGAAACGTAAACACAAATTTCCTCAACCAGTATGGGTCGTCGTCACGGATTTTGATGTCAATATGCTCTGGGTACACAAGCGGATGTCCGGCTATTGCACAGCGAACGAGGAAGTTGCCTGGAGACTACAAGACCGTGATGTTGATGGCAAGAGCATTCACGTAACAGGTATTCCCATCATGCCGGCATTTGCGGAGAAGCTCTCACGTACAGATTGCGCGCAGGAGCTCGGCATTGATCCTGACAAACCCACATTGCTCCTTATGTCGGGAGGCGCAGGCATGGAGAAAATGTTGAAGCTGGCCCGGAGACTGTTGAGTATCAACGATGAGTTCCAGCTCATTGCTCTGGCTGGAAAGAACGCAAAGCTGCTGTCACAACTGCAGAGACTTGCTGCAGACTACCCGCAACGAATGACTCCGATAGAATACACGAACACCATCGAGCGTGTGATGGCGGCGAGCGATCTTGCGATTACCAAGTCAGGAGGATTGACAACCTCCGAATGCCTGGCAATGGGGTTGCCGATGCTGGTGGTATCTCCCATTCCCGGGCAGGAAGAACGCAACGCCGACTTTCTCCTGGAACAGGGTGCGGCGCTCAAGGCATACGACGAAGCGGGACTTGAGTTCCGCGTGAGAGCGCTGTTGCGCGAACCGGATAAACTGAAGGAAATGCGGGGGAATGCACTCCGACTGGGAAAATCAAACGCAGCCGAGAACATATTGAAGCTGGTGATGGAGAGTGCCTAGTGGTCGTTGCTTCTCCCTTTCCAATGTTGTACTTTTCCACTGGGGATTGGCTAGTAAACATCATTAGAGGAGGCAACATGTATCGAACTTTTTTAGCACTCGGCATTGCTCTCATTTTTGTGTTGATAGCGTCACAGGCCCGATCGCAGGCAAGCAAGCAACTCAACGAAAGAGCAAAGAGCGTGGCAACGCCCCCGGATCAAAGCTGGAAGCAAGTCGATGAGATTAACAAGGACACCGACAGAACAAGGAACAACTACCAACAGTCAAAAAAGAGCGCCGAACAAGCAGCCGTTCAGTCGCACTACTCCACAAAGAAAGTAAGCCCCGGCACCGGCAGCGCGTATAAGAAACCGTCACCGCCAAAGAAGAAAATACCGGCGAAGAAGTAGAGCGCCTTTTCAAGAGGCGGACTTCAGTGTCCCCGATTCTCTTCAGCCGGTGCATTTCTATGGCCGGCTGGTAGTCTATCGTGGCCACCATTCTTGGCTGAACAACTCATTCACCTTTCATTCCCGTAACACATCCGGATCTTCATGCAGGACGACACCTTCATCGGAGGCCAGCGGGGATACTTCCCCGCGACTCACTACTCGGCGATCATTGCTGTTTCAAGCGAGGACCTAACGATACGCACACGCGCGTATGAATATATCATCAACGCCTACTGGAAGCCGGTCTACAAGTATGTGCGGGTCAAGTGGGGCAAGTCCAACGAGGATGCAAAGGATCTTACGCAGGCATTCTTTGCAAAGGTGATGGAGAAGGAGTTCTTCACCAGCTATGACCCGGCAAAGTCCCGCTTCCGGACTTTCCTCCGTGTGTGTCTTGATAGATTCCTGGCCAACGAAGACAAGGCTGCTTCTCGTATCAAACGTGGCGGTGACGCGCAAGTCATCTCCCTTGACTTCGAAAGCGCAGACGGGGAATTGCTTCATGCCAGCGTTCCCTCAGACAGCTCGGTGGAAGAGTATTTCGACAAGGAGTGGGTGCGGCATATGTTCAGCATTGCAGTCGCGAGATTGAAGTCACATTTTGAATCCACTGGAAAGCCTGTCTGTTTCCAACTCTTCGAACTGTATCATCTTGCCGACGATGCTGAATCAAGCACCTTGTCTTATGATCAGCTTGCAATCCAGTTCGGTGTTTCTGTTTCCAACGTGACGAACTACCTCTCGTCCGCACGGCGGGAATTCAGAAAGATTGTGTTGGAAGAACTTAGGAACGTAACGGCAACGGAACACGAATTTCGTGAAGAGGCCCGAGAACTTCTGGGCATTGAGCCGCCATGACCTACCTTTCAAACAGGACCGTATCGAAACTACAGGAAGCAGTAGACCTTCCCGATCTTGGCGGTACCCGATATACATTAGTCCGCCACATCGCCAGAGGCGGGATGGGTGCCGTGTATCTTGTTGAAGATACACACTTGGGACGCCAGGTTGCAATGAAAGTACTTGATACAACGATCGAGTCTGACGAGCTCTCAGCACGTCTGCGAAAGGAAGCGCAGATTGTCGCAACGCTCGAGCATCCGGGGATTGTCCCGCTACATGATGTTGGCGTTCTCCCCGATGGCCGCCTGTACTACACGATGAAATATGTTCAGGGCAAACAACTCGACGAATACGTCACGACTGAAATGTCCATTGCTGAACGGCTGAGGGTCTTCCAGAAGATTTGTGAAGCAGTCGCGTTCGCCCATTCCAAACATATCATCCACAGAGATCTGAAACCTCAAAACGTTATGGTGGGATCGTTCGGGGAAGTGTTGGTGATGGATTGGGGTGTTGCAAAACATCTTCATGATACAACCTCGGCCTCTGCGCCAATATCCGGAGCCTCTTCAGGAACATCGACAACACTCCACGGAACAGTCATCGGAACGCCCGCATATATGTCACCGGAACAACAACGCGGCGAAGCGAACACTGCTGATGAACGCTCAGATGTTTTCTCCCTGGGAGCCATCCTGAACTTCCTACTGTCGGGTCTTCGGAAGAGCAATCCAAAGATACACAAATCCATTGAAGCCGTATGCTTGAAAGCACTTTCCCTCAACACTGATGAGCGTTATGGCAGCGTCACCGCCTTGTCGGCGGATATTACCCGCTTTCTCGATGGAGAACCGGTCAGCGCATACAAGGAATCACTGATGGAGAGAACTGACCGCTGGGTTGGCAAGAACAGGTTTCTCGTTTTCCTTATCCTCGCATATCTGCTTATGAGGATTCTCCTTCTCGTCGCCTCCGGACGTTAAAGGAATTCCAAGATTGGTGTAATAGAACTATAGGCTGCATAAAGGTCGATCATTTATTAACGTAAGGGGTAGGTCATGAGTAGAGTGATGCATTTCGAGATACACGCTGAACAGCCGGATCGCGCAATCAAGTTCTATACAAATGTGTTCCGCTGGACTTTTACCAGGTGGGGCGGGGAAGAATATTGGCTCATTGCAACGGGTCCGAAAGAGGAACCTGGCATCGACGGTGGACTGGTGAAACGCCGCGGCACTATTGACGGTACGGCTGTCACTGCGTATGTGTGTACGATTGGCGTAGCCAACGTAGACGATACAATCCTAAAAGTGAAGGCCAACGGCTGCGAGAACGTCGTCCCGAAAATGCCCATCCCAACAGTCGGTTGGCTGGCATACTGCAAAGACACCGAGGGGAATATCTTCGGCGTCATGCAACCCGATACCAACGCAACGTAGGCGGCCAACAATGAAAAAGCTGTTGCTCAGTACAGGTGCGGCATTTGTATTCCTTGTTGTCATCAACGCACTGTTGTTTCCGGTCTTTTTTCCGGAAGGTCCGCCCGAGGTCTACAGCAACAAACGCCCAATGCCCCTTGTTCAATATCATCTACTCGCATTTCTTATCACGGCGTTCCTCATGTCATACCTCTACCCGCTTGTCTACAAAGGCGAGCCGGCATGGAAAGAAGGCCTCAAGGTTGGAATCCTCATGGCGCTGTTTGTATCGCTACCCGAGAACCTTCACCTGTACGCTCTCACGGAGATGTCTTTCGTGGCGGGGTTGATCCCGGCGCTGTGGGTTGTCGTTATCTGGGGCCTTGCGGGAATCGTCATTGCATTCGTATATAAATCATTCCGAAGTAAATAATCAAAGGAGTACTCCATGTCAAAACCAATATTCGGACTCATCCTCGGCGGCGTCCTCGGCATCTTCGATGGCCTCACCGCATTGTTCACCCCGGAGGCAGCCCCGATGATTACAGAAATCGTCATCGGTTCAACCATCAAGGGATTGATCGCCGGCGTGCTGATCGGTTTCTTTGCAAAGAAGTTCAATTCTCTTCCGCTGGGTATCCTCTTCGGGCTCACCGTGGGATTGATTCTTGCATACGCTGTCGCAGCAATGCCCAGCGAAACCGGAGAGCATTATTACTTCGAGATCATGTTACCCGGCGGCCTCGTTGGTTTGATCGTGGGATATGCAACACAGAAGTATGGCAAATCCAATACGGGTTCGGCACAGCAGGCGTAACTGCTTATCGGATCGATAACATCCAACCGCTTATCCTCAAGGAGTTTCATTATGAAAACAAACGTACTGTTCATTCTCGGAATCTGCTTGTTGTTCGGAACTCCCGGCGACGCTGAAGACAAAACGAAGAAGGCCATGCTATCTCAAGAGGAAATGATGAAGCGATGGCAGGAGGCAATGACACCCGGCGACGCGCACAAACTGTTGGATCAATTCGTCGGGTCGTGGGAAACGGAAGGCAGCACATGGATGGAAGGCCCGGACAAGCCTCCGTCTGTGAGCAAGGGAACAGCGGAAGTGAAGTGGGCGCTCGGCGGTCGATTCCTTCAGCAGGACGTGATAGGCGAGATGATGGGTATGCCGATGAACGGCATCGGGTTTTCCGGATACGATAACTTCAAGAAGAAATACAACAGTTTCTGGATCGATAATACCGCAACGGCAATGTACACGAGCGAAGGAACGATCAGCAAGGATGGAACAGTCATCACCTACTTTGGTAAAATGGATGAGCCCATGACCGGAGAAAAGGATAAGAAGGTGAAGTTCGTTGACACCATTATCAATCACGACAAGCACGTCTTTGAAATCCACGATCTTTCCATGCCCGGCCCCAACAAGAAAGTTGTGGAGATCATCTACACGAGAAAGAAATAAGAGTGTGAGGCTGCTGTTGTCCTGGCTTGAACATTGGCTCTATTGATGGGAACCAGCCGTCCCGACCTTCTTTGAGAAACATTTTACAGCCCCGCCCGAAAAGCGGGGCTGCGCGTTTCTGTTCATGATTCTTGTGGCGAGAAGTCCTGACGATGTGATAAGTCGGTGTCTGGGCGTGTCAGACAATGACACATCTGTTGAACTTTCTTCGTTACTAGTGGTGGATGTTTAACCATCACCATTCACCAAGGAGGTACACCATGAAAGGCTCAGCAATTCGCCTGGGTTTTGTTCTCGTTGTTTTCGTTTCGGTCTCCGTTTCATTCGGCGCAAACAGAAATGATGAAGTCTGGTTCAAAGGCGCCACGGTTGATGCCATTGAGAGAAGTCTTGCCATGGCATTGAGAACGCCAAGCCCCGGTATGCAGGCATCAGCGTCACAGGTTATTCGGGATTTACGGGTGTTGTTGCCGGAGCAGGAGTTTTCGTTGCTTGTTATCCCGCTCATGTCTATTGTCAAGGATGAAGATGTTGATGTCCCTGTGCGAATGGTTGCAGCACTTGCACTTCACGATTTGAATTCGGGGAAAGGGGATTTCGCTATTCAGCAAACGTCACGGTTCGCGAAGAGTGAGCGGCTGAAACACCTCTGCGCCTCGCTGACATACGAACGCGTGAAGAAGAATTCATCGGAGCTTCAGACTACCACGGTGAAAAGCAACTGAGTACAGAGGAGGTGGCACAAACGCCCGGCATAGTCCGGGCATTTGTGTTTTTAGGATGTGGGAGAAAGGGCTGAGCCGTCCATCATCATCAGCAATTCGGAAACCAGGTTTGCATTCACTTCCCGGCCAGATTGCCCATACGCGTTAACGAGGTTGCGCAATACGCGCGCGATAATAATCGAGGCGTCGCATTCAAGATTGAGAATGGCCTGCATCGTGATCGGCTCGGGCGTTTGTATGGATGCCAGATCTTTGTGATTGAGGAAGTGGCCGCCATTGAAACAGTCAACGACGTGGGACCTCCCACCGCTCGTGCATCGCGCAAGAAAGTGTCCCGGCAAATTGATCCCTTCTACTTCAAAGCCGAGCCGGTGACCAACCAGAATGTACACGCACGCCAGACTAATGGGAATCCCCTTCTTCTCTTCAACAACATAAATCAGGCTGCTGTTCAGCGGGTTGTAGTACTCCTCTTGCGGCACCCCTTTGAGAGCAAGGGTTTCAAAGAGAAACCGCGCCAACGTTCGAGCATCTTTTCGATGTTCACTTCCCTCAAAATCAAGGACAAGCTGATCGAGAAGATCATTGAGTGAGATATGATAGCTACGGCCATGCATGAAGCCGGCGATAAAACCAAGCGCCATCTCAAGCTTCTGCTTGTCGTTGTCAATCTCAAACCATTCCGGCCACACCCGCCTGAGCCACGTCCGCCGGTGTTCCTCAAGAAGGTCGTGCAGCACCTCGCGCTCATATCGTGTCGGTACGATACGCAACCGGGCCAGCTCCAATTCCAGGTCAGGACCGAACAAGCGAAGCTCGCTCATCACCGAGTCTCGCACTGGCGGGGCATCATCATCCAACAGCTTGATAAGAAATGGAAGTTGCTTTGTGTCGGGCATGCTCAGTTTGGCCCTCCGGAAAGAAGGAATACTCCGGCACCGTTTCCTTCAATCTGAATCGACATTGTTGGAATCAGGTCCATCCTTCGCCCACTCATGAGATCAAGCAGCTCGCCTGGCCCCTCAAGTTGGTGTTTGAACGGCATCAGGTCGATGGTCTGTTCCGTTCTGTTATTGTTGATGACAACCATGATACGCTCGCTACCAAGTGTCCTGAAATAGGTATACACTTCGCGAACCGGCCTGAAATGAACCAGCGCCCCGCGTGACAGCGCCGGATGTTCCTTGCGAAGCATTAGGAGTTGCCTTGTGAAGTCGAAGATCTCATTTTCCTGCTCCGTCCTTCCCTCTTTGGTGAATGCGTTACGGGCATCTCCCGGCCATCCACCGGGAAAGTCAGCGCGCAGAGTGCCATGGTCCTTTCCTCCCATCATTCCAATCTCCGTGCCGTACAGTATCTGAGGAATGCCGCGTGTCGTGAGCAACAATGTGAGTGCGAGTTTCAGACGCTTCACGTCGCCGTTGAGTTTGTACGCGATGCGCGCAATGTCATGGTTGTCAAGAAACGTCACAAGATTATCGGGATTGGCGAACAGGAAATCCTTCGTCAGGCAATCGAACACTGTCGAGATGCTTTGGGAGTCTGCAAACACACGGTGGAATGCATCATACAGACCGAAGTCGGTAATCGAAGGAAGATTGGACGGAACTCTCGTTCGAAAGTTGCTCCCCTTCTGATATGGCGCAAGGTACACCGGGTCCTGAACCCATACTTCTCCAACAATATTGAATCGCGGATACTCCTTCAGGATTGCGCGACACCACTCTTCACGAAAATCAGGATCGATGTAGGGATATGTGTCCTCGCGAATGCCGTCAAGTCCGATTGATTCAATCCACCAGAGCGTACTCTGGATGAGATACTTCGCAACAAACGGATTCGATTGATTCAGGTCGGGCATGTAATCCGTAAACCAGCCATAAGTTGCTTTGACCTTCATGAGAGAATCTGAATGAACATCCGACAGCTCAACTTTCGAGTGAAATGCTCTGGAATGATTCTCAACGGTCCCATTCAGCCAATCCGGCGTTGGCAAATTCTTGATCCACGGATGGTTAATGCTGATGTGATTGTTTACGTGGTCCATGATGATCTTCAGGCCGCGTTTGTGTGCTTCGCCCACAAGCTTCCAGTAAAGTTCATTCGTGCCAAAGCGGGGATCAATGCGATACAAATCCGTGGCCGCGTACCCATGATAGCTTGCATTGGGTGCGTTATCTTCCACCATCGGGTTCATCCAGAGTGCAGTCACACCCAGATCGTTCAAGTAATCCAGGTTGTTGATGATGCCCAGGATATCACCTCCATGCCTGCCGTATGGGGCAGCACGGTTCAGCGTGTCTGTCATTTCGGAAACGGAATCATTTGTTGTGTCGCCATTCGCGAAGCGATCAGGCGTAATCAGATACATAGCATCGCGAGCTTCAAACCCCTGATAGCGGCCGGTTGGATTTTCACGGCGTAAAAGTTGGTAGGTTATTCTCGTGGTGCCGGATTTGTTGCGCAACGCGATCGAATACGTTCCTGGCTTTGCATTCGGAGCGATCGTGACATCGAGGAACGCGTATGATGCATTCCCGATCTGGTGTGCTTTTGTTACCGCAAACGCTTTGGATGCGCCTGTTGCAGACACACCCGAAAGGTGTTCGCCATGGATCATGAGCTGTATCGTCCGTAATTTCATTCCCACCCACCAGTTGGGCGGATCGATGCGGGTGACCGTTGGAGATTGAGCGAATGAGAGTTGAACCGAAAGGAGAACGAGGAGAATCCGGGAAAGGCGCATGCTGACCTATCGTTTGATTCGATGGTGATGGCTTCGCGACATCGCGACAGAGAAAGCTGGCTGGAGCAGGTTCTGCGGACTATTTTGCTGATAGCGTACCTTTTCAAGAAACAACCCTGATGGCGGCGCAGTCAATCGGGATGGTTCATCGGATTGTTGTTGGATGAACTGTTTCACCTGTTCTACGGTCAGCGCTCCGCGCCCGACTTCTGCAAGAACGCCTACAATGCGCCGGACAAGCCTCCAGAGAAAATGAGATCCGCTCACGCGGATGAGAATCAAATCCCCCTCTTCCTTCATTTCAATGGCGTCAATCAGCACCTTCGTTGATTTTTCCTCCGGGTCATCTTCTGTAAACGATTGCAGGTTTTTCATGCCGACAAAGTGTTGGGATGCTGCAATCATTGCGGCGAAGTCCAGCGGCTCTTTTATCCACCACACATATCGTTTACCAAATGCAGTCCTGCGCCGGCAGATTTGATACAGGTAGCTTCGTGCAACTGCGCTGTGGCGTGCGTGAAAATCCGCAGGGGCCTTTTCCACTTCGAGCAGATTGATATCAGCGGGAAGCACGTCGTTCACTTTCATCCTGATGATTTCGGGGGCAAGCATTGTCTGGACTTCGAGATGAGCCACCTGTTCCAGTGCATGCACGCCGGCATCAGTCCTGCCCGACCCGTACAGTTCAAACTCGTCCGTTTTGAAGACCTTCTTCATCGCGCCGATGATCTCACCCTGCACCGTGCCGGCGTTCTTTTGCACCTGCCAGCCGCTGTAGCGGGTGCCTTCGTATTCGATGAATAATTTGAAGCGTGCCATTGCGTGAGAAAGTGAACGGGGGACTGCTCAATGGTAGGTATTCTCACGACGATGTTCAAGCGTCCGTCTCGTCAATCTTTGCTTGACTTTGAGGTCGCACTCTCATACATTTTCGTCGATAGTACACTGCGTTCCTTTACTCACTTGACCGATACAAGTCAATCCATTCCACTCATTCACACGTTCTATTAACTCAAGGAGATACGACATGGTTGGTTTCATGAAACATGCGACAATGGTGATACTGTTCGTTGCCCTTGGCGCGACGAACCTGCACGCAGGCGATGCAAAATCGGAAAAGGCGGCGCCAAAGTCCGGGTTCCGCGCAGAGATCCTATGGCAGTTGGATGACGTTCAAAAGAAAACCGAGGAGCTTGCCGCAACAGTTCCTGCCGAGAAGTACTCATGGCGTCCGGCTGATGGCGTCCGCTCCATCAGCGAAGTGTATATGCACGTCGTCGGAGCAAACTACTTCTTCATGACATTTCTCGGCGTGAAGCCGCCGATGAAGATGGACCCGGGTATGGAGAAGACCGTAACAGACAAGGCGGAGATCACCAAGATGCTGAAGCCGTCGTTCGACCATGTTCGCACTGCCGTGCTCAACCTCTCGGACAAAGATCTTGACAAGAAAGCCGACATGTTCGGCAATGCCACCACGTATCGGAACGTACTGGTTACCGAAATCGCTCATTTGCACGAACACCTTGGGCAATCCATCGCGTATGCGCGCATGAATGATGTTGTTCCTCCTTGGACAGCTGCAGAACAGGCCGCAGCAGCAAAGAAAGACGGCAAGTAGCTGCTCTTACACCGAATTGCGAGGCACAGAGATATTCGGAGGCGATACTCCGATAAACTCTGTGCCTTGGTGTTGTTCTCTTCCCTGCTGTGTAGACCTCCCGTTGGTTGACTTTCCACTTATGGTTTCGTAAATTCAAACACCAACCTTCAAGAATGCTGTCTCCACTTGAGGAGGGAGCGGAACCTCCCCATCCTCTTTCAGATGTCTTTGACATCAGGAGATGATACCGTGAAATCCCTTCTTACATTTCTTGTGGCCTGTCTCTCGACCCTCGCAGTTGCACAACCTGCGATCACACAACAAGAAAAGCATAGTCCAACCACAAGTCGTAACCCATTTGTAGATTCAATTGTAGTCTGCGCTCCTCGCAGTTACGGATGGAACATGGTGAGCAACCCGGTTCTCCGCGCACCCGGGACTGATTCAGTCTGGCAGGTGCTCTGCGATGCACGACGGTGGTGCTTTCCTTTTTGGCCACCTGGAGGCGGGTGGGCGCAGAGTTGCATCGCACAGAATGGCCGCGGGTTTTGGGTCAAAGTGCTGCCTCCCGGTTCAACAGCATGTTGTATTGTGGGCGATGCAATTGCCCAGGATTCGATCCCCGTGACGAACGGATGGAATCTGATCGGCACGATTTCATATCCTGTCGCAGCTTCATCAGTGTATTCGATACCATCGAACATCATAGTGTCCGGGTTCTTTGGATTCTCGTCAGGCTACGTTCGCGTGGACACCCTCCGTCCCGGTCTTGCGTATTGGGTAAAGTCTCAGCAGGCAGGACGACTCGTTCTTTCTTCGGGACTCTAGCCCGGGAACGTAGGCACAGATAAAGGAGATATCATGAATCGATTGAGAATTCTACTTTCAGTTGTCACGGTCGTTTCTCTGACCTTGGTTACCAACGTATGTGCACAACCACGGTTTGAAATCCCTCTTACCGTGAGCGACGGTGCAATCACGCAAACAGTGTACTTTGGCATTCTACCGCAAGCTGACCCCTGCATCAACTCACAGGACAGCATCAATGGACACATAGAGTTATTCCTTCCTGGACCGCCGCCGCCGTCAGGTTCTGTCGAGGCTCGGTTTGTATGGCCGAGAAGCGGGTCGGGAAACGTTTGTTTCGACCAAGGATCGCAGTGTGACTATAGACCCTTCAGCGCATACACGCAACGCGATACGTTCAGAGTCAATATCTTTCCTGGGGTGACCGCTCCCCCGGTTTCAATTTCATGGCCAGCCGGTTTGTCATCCTATTTCAGCGGGTTAACACTCAAGGATGTTGCCACTAATGGTGGTACCCACAACGTCAATATGTTGTCGAGCACTTCGGTGGTTGTCAACCTCAATCCGGCTGACATAAAGATTTACGCCTCTGGCCCCCACAACCCGCATGATACCATGGCAGTGAACGTTCAGATTACAATGGGATGGAACCTGGTGTCCAACCCGGTCATCACTGCCAATGATTCCATTCCTTTTCTGTTTCCCGCATGCATTGGCTGTCCATTGTCGCCTCCTTTTCCCCCATATTTTAATTGCAGGCTCCCGCACGGAAAAGGTGCATGGATAAAATGCCCAGCGGGAGGCGTGGTCACCATTACGGGAATGTCAATCACGGCTGATACAATTGCAGTATCGAGAGGATGGAATCTGATTGGATCTATCTCGTATCCGGTCGCAACCTCATCGATCACCTCGATTCCGCCCGGCATCATAGTGTCCGGTTTCTTCGGATACGTAATGGGCTACATGGCGGCATACACGATTCAGCCTGGCCGCGGGTATTGGGTGAAAGCAAATCAGGCAGGGCGGATCGTAATTTCATCGGACTTTTGATATGAACTTGTTGCAAAAAGGAATAGCGGACACCATGAAACACATCATCCGTTCGGTAATACTGTTAGCATTCGTTTCGCTCGCAGCGAGTATTCGAACGGCTGCCCAACCTTGTGCACTCCCGGTAACGAAAACATGGATTGCCATCTCTAATGCAACCGGATATAAGGATACCCTTTGGTTTGGGTTTGATTCGACAGCTATGTGCGGTGAGGATCCGGGTTTGTGCGAGATTTCCCTGGCAGAACCATGTGGCGCGCCATCGACCATTTTATGTGTTTGGTGGAGCAGCCCTTGCTGGCCAGGCAGCTCCGGAGACCCTTTGTGGCGCTATGATTTCAGAAGATACGTGAGCAGGACCGACGTTGACACACATAGAATCGGATTTCAACCTGGCGAGGCAGGATATCCGTTAACTTTTCGTTGGGATAGACAAGTTATTGGCTCACTGAGTGACAGTACTGTTCTTACCTATTTCAGCGGCGGGACCTATCGCCAACGAATGGACTTGAGCGATTCCCTTGTCATCACAGATGAGCCCATTTTTCAACTACGACTTTTCCGGTATGGACAACAATTAACCACAACATACGTTGACGGAGTAAACAAGAGGCTGCCGAGCAACTTCGTACTCTCTCAGAACTACCCCAACCCGTTCAATCCGAGCACGAGAATAAGCTATCAACTGACAGCAAATAGCTTTGTCAGTCTCAAAGTACTCAACCTGCTTGGACAGGAAGTCGCAACGTTGGTAACAGCTGAACAAGAACCGGGCGAGCATTCGGGGGAATGGAACGCTGATGGGCTTCCGAGCGGTGTGTACATCTATCGACTGACAACAGCAGGTGCAACAACTGCGAAGAAGATGCTTCTTCTCAGATAACCATAACCCTACATCAGTCCTGCCGGATCGACGTCAATCGTCAGTCGCACGGAGCTCTTTGCTGATTGTTCGTACGCAACCATCGCCTTCCGCAACGCTGCACGCAGATGCGCCCCCGATGGATCCGTTGCCTTTGGACTCTTGATGATGATATGCCACCGGTACCGGTTATTGATCTTCGCAATCACTGCCGGTGCGGGACCGAGCACTGTGAATGTCCCATTTGACGCTGTGAGCAGCTTTGCAAATCGCTCGGAATGTTTTTGCACTTCCGTCTCGTTCGGCCCTTTCGTCTCAACCAGTGCGAGACGTGAGAAGGGCGGATATTCAAGTTCCTTCCGCTCTTCCATTTCCTCTTCGAAGAACTTCTTCACATCGTGGTCAACGACATGCTTGAGTGTGTAGTGATCGGGCTGTTGAGTCTGTATGATGACCTCGCCAAGCAAGTCACTTCGCCCGGCTCGCCCCGCTACTTGCGTCAAGAGTTGGAACGTTCGTTCTGACGAGCGAAAATCCGGCAGCAGCAACTGCGTATCTGCCGAGATAACACCCACAAGCGTGACCCGCGGGAAATCCAAACCCTTTGCCACCATCTGTGTACCGAGCAGAATGTCTGCCTCGCCATCCCCAAACTTCCTCAGGATGCGGTCGTGCGCACCTTTGCGCGACGTGGTATCAAGGTCCATCCTGAGAATGCGGGCGTGAGGAAAAAGGGTTGCTAGCTCTTCTTCCACCCGTTGCGTGCCTATGCCGTGCAATTGAAGACTTGCACCCTTGCACTGCGGACATTGGACGTGCTGCTGCCTGACCAACCCGCAGTAATGACACCGGAGATGTTTTTTTGCAAGATGATACGTGAGAGTGATGCTGCAGTTCTCGCACATCTCCGAATACCCGCAATCAGAACACACCACAAACGGAGCGAACCCTCTCCTGTTTTGCAGCAGGATGATTCCTTCCTTCTTCTTCAGGCGATCTTCTATTCTCTGCTTCAAGACATCCGACACCGATGAGAGTTTGAAGTCTTTCAGCTTGATTCTCTGATCGTCGGGAAGGGACTCCTTCATTGCCGCGTACGCACGCTTCCTTTCCTGCGTCATATCCACGATCTCGATTGCCGGCATCGGCACCTGATCGATGCGATACGGCATGGAGAGGAGTGAGTATTTCCCGTTCATTGCATTGTGGTACGATTCAGCGGAAGGCGTTGCCGAACCGAGCACAACAACGGCATTGCTGTGCGCACCACGAACGATTGCCACGTCGCGGGCATTGTACCGCGGCGAGGAATCGAACTGCTTGTACGATGCTTCGTGCTCTTCATCGACGACAATCAAACCGAGATTGCTCAACGGCGCAAACACAGCCGACCGCGGCCCGATGACAATCCTGTATGTCCCTCTCAATGCCAGTCGCCATACATCGTACCGCTCGCCTGCGGACATCCTGCTGTGTACGACCGCAACCTGATCCGCAAAATGACTCTTGAACCGCCGCACAATCTGCGGCGTGAGGGAGATTTCAGGAACAAGAACAATCACCGTCTTCCCCTGACTCAGACAATGCCGGATCGCCTCGATATACACTTGAGTCTTTCCGCTTCCCGTCACACCATGAAGCAGAAAGGTCCGGGTGACTGCGTCATCGATTGCAGTTGAGAGAGAATGCAGGATGGTCTTCTGATTAGCGTTGAGGGTGATGCGAAGAGTTTGTTCTTCCGTACCGAAATCCTGTGCACGATTAACTTCGCGCTTTACTATTGGCACCAAGCCCGAACTGACAAATCCCTTCAGCATCGGCAAAGTAACTCCCGACTTCTTTAATAAATCTGAAACTGATACTTCCGGGGAGTGTTGTTCCTTCAACAGCCGCAGCGCCTCAAGCAGTTGGAGGCCTTTTTTTTTGCGTGGTGAAATATCCCTGAGTGCGACATCGAGAAGCGCAGAGTCCACAGACTCAACGAGGACATATTCCTTCAGCTTTACCTTCTGCTGCTGACGGGAAACCATCTCCTCCGTCATCACCATGCCTGCCAGTTCCATTTCATTGAGCACGGCGTTGATGTTCTTCAATCCCAACTTCTTCTTGATCTCCGCAGATGACGTTGGACCATTATCAGCCAGAAATTGCAACAGCTTGGCCCTTTTCGGTGCCTGCGATTTCAAATCCTTGATGGTTTGCGGGAGATCGGCAAGGGACAGAGGTGTTCGAACCATCCGTTTGCTTGCTGTAAATCCCTGCGGGAGAGCGGCTTTCAGGACTTCTCCGAGAGGGGCAAAGTAATACTCCGCAATCCATCTGCACAGGTCAAGCAGCTCCCGGGAGACAACGGGCTGCGCATCGATGACATCATTGATGGGTTTGATACCTTTGACGGAAGATGAAGCAGGCAGATCAACAATAAGGCCTGTGACATACTTTCTGCCGAATGGAACAATTGCGCGCGCGCCGGGAACAGCGAGGTGCTGGAGATCGGACGGAACGAGGTACGTGAATGTTTTATCGACTGCGAGAGGCAGGGCGACATCAACGAACTGAGGCATGGGGAAATATCGAGAAAAGGTGCGTGAAGGTCAATGAATTGCTGGGCAAAATTCCTTGCACGAAAAACGGTAGAACTTGCCAACAAATAGTTGTAGCTTGAACCCATGAAGATGCCGGCCCACAGTGAAATGATAGCCGCAATGCAGAACGATGACTCCCGGTATAACGGGAAGTTCTTCGTGTGCGTGAAGAGCACGGGAATCTACTGTCTCCCCTCCTGCAAAGCGAAACGACCTCTTCTCAAGAATGTGAAATTCCATGCAACACGTGAGGAAGCGATCAGGGATGGGTTCAGAGGATGCAAGCGGTGCAAATCGGAGTTCTATCCTGATGTGGCGCCTGACTGGCTTGGACCGTTACTCACGCTCATGCGTAGTCGGACCCACACGAGAATTACGGAGAAAGAACTTGCCAACAGGGCGGGCGTGGATATCTCCACCATCCGGCGGTATTTCAAATCGTACCTGAATACAACACCCACGACAATGCATCGAAACATCCGGCTCGAACACGCCCACTCTCTCCTGAAACGTGGCTCCGATTATTTGACCGCTGTATATGATACAGGTTTTGAATCGCCAAGCGGGTTTCGCGAAGCATTTGTAAAACGCTACGGCTATCCCCCTTCCACTCGCAAGCTTAGAGAAATGGTTGCAGGGAACAATCCCTTGTAACAAGACAGCAAAGTACACGAATCATCTCACCACAAAACAACAATGGAAAACGACATGAACGCAAGCAACAATCAGGAATATGCGCTGGGCACCAATGAAGCCGAAATCGTAAGACTTGGTATGCAGCACAAACTCTGGAGCGCGACTGCGTTTGCGATTTGGGAACGGGCAGGAATCTCAGCAGGCAAGACTGTGCTCGACATCGGTTGCGGGCCAGGATACACAAGCGCTGATCTTGCCGGAGTTGTCACATCAAAAGGGAAGGTGATTGCGATCGACGAATCTCCCAGGTTCATTGAGCATCTGCAGCAGCGTCAACAGTTGCTCGGCGAGGTTTCCATCGACGCCCGTGTTGGCGATGTGCAGCAACTTGATTTACCTGCCGGGAGCATTGACGCGGCATATCAGCGCTGGGTACTTTGTTTTGTGAATGACCCCGAAGCGGTAATTCGTGGAGTGGCACGGGCATTGAAACCCGGTGGCGCATTTGCTATTCAAGAGTACATGCACTATGAGGGAATCCTGCTTGCACCGGAAAGCAAGGCATTTAATCGCTTCGTGACCGTCGTCGCCGATGCGTGGAACTTTCGCGGCGGCAACTCAAATGTCGGCATGGTGCTGCCCAGCTTGCTCGTAAAGCACGGCTTGATACCGAGGGAAATCCGTCCCCTTCACCGCATTGCACGTCCGCAATCGCAGCTCTGGACGTGGCCTACGATCTTCATAAACACCTACGCACCGAAACTTGTCGAGGAAGGTAAACTGACACCGAGGGAACATGACGCCCTTGTTCAGGATTGGGCAGCGCGGTCAAACGATCCGGGCGCATTTTTCTGCTCGCCGCCGATGATTGAGATTATCGCTGTGAAGCAGTAACACATGAAACAAATGTTGAGCACCTTGATATTTTAGGAGGAGGGTCAATCGAACAGGTGACGTACAAAATCGTGCAAAGCCCCATCGGAGAGTTCATTGCCGGAGCAACTCCTCGGGGTTGCTGTCTCTTCGAGTTTTATGATCGTGGGGGGTTGGATAAAATCAAAGCCCGCATTCTGAAACGATACCGACGTGAAATGACTCCCGGATCAGATCCGATTCTGGACCAGGCAGAAGGAGAGATTCAAGAATATTTTCAAGGGCAAAGGCAGACCTTCTCCATTCCTCTTGACATCAAAGGAACACCGTTCGAGAAATCGGTATGGGATCAACTGATGAGAATACCGTACGGCGAAACGCGTTCTTACGGCGCTATTGCGGCGATGCTTGGCCAGCCCGGTGCAGCCCGTGCCGTCGGACGCGCGAATGGAGCGAACTACATTCCGGTGATCATTCCATGTCACCGCGTGATTGAGGCCAATGGAAATCTCAGAGGGTTCGGAGGTGGACTTTGGAGGAAACAATACTTGCTTGATCTGGAGAAGAGGTCCCGTTCAGGGGCAATGCGGACGGTCAGTGAAGAGGCGTTACTTGTTTGAAATGGTATATTGTGTTTTGAATTGTGGTATCTGAATGGGGTTCCATGCAGGATATACCTTCGCACACTTCATCCTTCCGTCAACAAACAGAATGCACTTCACGAGATGCATCCTGTCGTTGTGCAACGCAATCGTATGGACAGGGGCCTCCTGTTTTGCGAAATGATAGACAGATTGCAAGGAATCCGATTCAAGGTCATGCACGCGCATTTCAACAACGCCCTTGGTAAACACAGCAAACCACAGAAATTCCTTGTCAGGATATGGATTGGTGCAGCTCGTAAAAAAGACCTTGGCGCTGTCTTCAAAGTGTACCTGCTCCATTGCCCGTGACTCGTTCACATCTTCGTAGTCGGAAGAACCGAACACGAGCGTCTTGCAAGAGGCGACAAGCAAGGCACAGAGGAGGATCAGCCAGAGAGCAATCGTTGTGGTTTTCATTACCACCCAATCTAAGAAAAGAACCGCGAAGGGCAAGCAAATTGTGATGAAGTACTCGATCCGTGGGTCATTCCGGTACGACAACCGGTTCCCGCTCCAACGTAATCCCGAATCGCTCCCGCACTCCCCGCTGAATGCGGGATGCAAGGTCAAGTAATTCCCTTGACGTGCCCGTGTAGTTTACAAGCGCCAGTGAATGGTTCTGCGAAACGCCAACTCCGCCCAATCGAAACCCTTTTGTAAAGCCTGCGTTCTCGACAAGCCAGGCCGCTGGAATCTTTAGATCGTTTCCTGTTGGAAAAGTGGGAATTGTATCCTCGTTGCCCAGCTCCTTCCAGCGCATCTGTACATTGGCAAATTGCTCTTTCGAGAGAACGGGATTGGTGAAGAATGAGCCGACCGAACGGGAATGTGGATCAGCGGGATCAACAACCATGGATTTGCGACGGCGGAGGGTGAGCACTGCATCTCGAACGGCCCGCAAGACCGGCTCGCCGACACCAAGTGTGGCTAGGTCTACCGATGATGCAATGAACTTCGCCAGTTCAGGATAACGAATCTCGGGACGTCCATTCTTGCGAAGGCGGAACGTTACTTCTGTAACAATAAACCTGTCGGCGTCGCCCGACTTGAACCTGCTCTGGCGATATCCGAAGCGACATTCCTGATTTGTGAACGCAACACTTGCAAGCGTTTGCCTGTCGATTGCCTTCACCGACTCGACAGTATCCCCTACTTCCTGTCCGTATGCACCGACATTTTGGATCGGTGTTGCGCCGACGAGGCCCGGGATACCTGAGAGACACTCAACTCCTGCAAGGTTCTTCACGATGCACTGCTCAACGAAGGGGTCCCATTCTTCTCCAGCAGCAACAGCAACGAAAACAGAATCCCCCTCTTCTCTGAACGATATCCCCTTCAACTCAATGCGGACGACAAGTCCATTGAAGCCCTCATCCGCAAAGACCACATTACTTCCGCCACCGAGCACGTGCACGCACAGTCCCTGCTGTGTTGCAATACGCAATGCTTCATGCACTTGATCAAATGTCCGGCATGAGGCAAAGGAGCGCGCTTCCCCTCCAAGCTTGATTGTGGTGAATGGGGAAAGAGGAACGCCGTGTTGGATGTGGAGAGAAGTAATTGGTTCGGGAGTCATGCAGGATCCCGGTGAACCGCTTCGATGGAAAACGCCGGAAGGCATACGGCAATGTACTCGGCGCCTTCCTCTCCCGGCGAGCCGTACCTGACCCATTCCCCTGCACGCAAAATAATCGCCTGACCTGCCTGCACATCAATGGAGCCCGCGGCATGTTCAACACGAAGCATGCCCTTGAGAACCACAGTATATTCATCGAACTCCGGCTTCTGTCCCGGTTCCACCCAGCCCGAAGGGCTGCGCATACGGGCAATACTCACCCCCGACGTTTTTGAGTTCACACGACCGATGAACTCCTCGATGATCTTCAGCTTATTGCCGGCTGCTTGTATGATGCTGGGGGATGGAATGGGTATGGGCATTGCATGAATCCTCTGATTAAAATCCAAAATCGCCAAATCTCAAACTCGATGTTTCAGAAGCCCTGGCTCTTGCCATCCTACGGGAAAAGTATATCTTAAGCAAGCTCAATAATCAAAGACAGGCCATGAAAACCATCATTTCATACGTGAAAGAGTTTCTCCACGAACAGTGGAATCCCGGATACTTTGCAATGGTCGGCAGCATACTGGCGGTACTCTTCTTCTTCAACTATCAATTCGACCTTGAAAGAACCATAACGAGCAAGCTCTCATTTCCCGTTGAGCACATTGCGTTCTATTTTGTATTCTACTTCATCCCATATGTGCTGACCCACGTAGCCTACGCAATCACGAAACGGGATCCAGGCATGCTACTTGACCGGAGATTCTGGGGGTTGAGCGTGTTTGCGTTCATCGCACTTGCAACGTACATTGCCCTCCATGATGGCCCTTGGTATCTGCTGAAGACTCAACCGGCGCTCTTCGCTTCCGTGCCCGGACAATTCCAAGCCATCGTTGCTCGTTGCGCCAGCAACATCCTCCCACTTACTCTAATGGGGATTCCCATTCTGGGATACTGGTGGAAGGTGGACCGAAATACTATGCCGCTTTATGGGTTCAACGCCAGGACGATCAACCTCAGCCCTTACTTTCTTATCCTGCTCTTCCTCGTGCCGCTGGTCGTGGCCGCATCATTCACGCCGGATTTCCAGCATGCCTACCCGCGCTACAAGTTCGGGTTCCCCAATCATGTTGACATCGGGACGCAACGCCTGGTGATTGGTGTGTTTGAACTGTGTTATGGGGCGGACTTTATATTCGTGGAGTTCTTCTTCCGGGGATTCATGGTGCTCGCATTTGCGCGTTTGCTCGGATCAAAAGCCATCATCCCGATGGTTGTGGTGTACGCCCTGATTCATTTTGAAAAGCCTCTGCTCGAAGCGCTAAGTTCGATCATTGGCGGGCTCGCGCTCGGAGTGATCTCTTACAGAACGAAGTCGATTTATGGCGGGATCATCCTCCATCTCGGCATCGCGTTCATGATGGAGATTGTGGGAACGTTGCAGATGGTGATGCGGTGATTGAATCGTAGTGTCAACGCGACGCCTTTCTCGCGCTCCATCTCCCGTGCCAGTAGCAAAGCGGACCAAGGATAAAGTAGATCATGCCGGGCAAACCGAACGCAAGTCCAAGTTTGAACGAAGCAAGGACGATGGACACCACCCCGACGAACGCAAGAATCAGGTAATGCCGAAAGTAGAACCGTCCCTCAGTTGCCTGCTGAACCGTCAGTTCCAGCATTTCTCGTTGACCGGATGCATGGCGGTACATGAATGCGATGCAAAAGAAGATGGCGGCAAACCCACTGCTATACAGGATAAACAACAGCGAGAGATCGTTTAGCGAATGCACTCCCGCTTCTCCTCCATCAAGATGCAGCACGCCGCTGACCAGACTCCTTGTAACAAACTTCAGAGGGTACACATAAAAGAGGATCACAAACAGCAAAAGAGAGTTCCACAAAACGATCATCGAGTCGGCGAGTTGGAACCGCCGGAAAAAGTGGTAATGAACGGTCCAGATCATGATCAACGCCAGAAAACCCAATGCGAATGCATAGAACCCGTGCAAGTCGCGGATGAGGTCTGCAAACGACTCGGGCACTTCGAGCGAAACAACAAGCAGTGTCGCAGAGAAGGCAAACACTGCGTCACTGAATGCTTCAAGCCGCGTGACATGGTTTGTGTGCGTGCTCATGGTACTCCGGGTCGTTTGAACCCGCGGTACGTATCGAACCGCGAATCGTAGAAGATGATATTAAACTGGCTGTCCCGCAGCGTGCCACCGGAGGGATACAGGTAGAACTCACTCACTGTGTCCGTAACTTTGTTGACGGGCTTGCCTGCTTCGGTGTAGAATTTCAGTGTGTAGTACCCGATCGTGTAGGGAGCTGTCTTGAGTTGCTCAAGAAGGTTTGGATCAGTGAAGAGAAAAACATCGGTGTCCACGTCACCCCATCCGCTCAATCACATCAGTGCCGACAACCTGATCTATGGCAATGATAGTCTCAGGCGTTAATTCGATACTGGATCCGATAATCGATTGCCTGATCTGCAGCCTGTTCTTCGCTCCGCAGATCGCACCGGCAATCATCGGATTCTGTAGTATCCAGCCGAGTGCAAGCTGTATCAGGGACAGACCCTCCTGTGTGGCAATTGTCCGGAGCCGGTTCACGTTCTCAATGCTGTTGCGGTAGCGTTCCCCGCGAAAGCGCTTGTCTTCGATACGTAGATCGTCGAGGTCGAAGCTGGAATGCTTGTGTAAAACCCCTGCAAGAAGTCCACGACAGAACGGCTCACATGCAAGTATCGGAATCCGGGTTGCGCGGCAAAAGGGAATGAACTCCTGCGCGATGGACCGGTTGAGAATATTGTACGGTGTTTGCACGACATCAATTCGGCCGTGCTTCAATGCTTCGCGGAGAGTCTCGATATTCGACGTGCAATACCCGATGAATCTGATCTTCCCACGGCTCCGCAGTTCTTCCATCGCCTCAACGGTTTCACTGATCGGCGTTGCGGTATCATCACCGGGAATAAAATAGACGTCGATGCAGTCCCGTTGAAGCCTGCGCAGACTTCCATCCACCTGGCGCAGGATGTTCGGCCTGTTGTTCAGAGACCAGAAGTGGCCGGTGCTGTCGATGCCGGAGCCAATCTTAGTGGCAATGGCGACCTTGTTGCCTTCCAAACGAAGCGCTTCGCCGAGTGTCTCTTCCGCCACTCCAGCCCCGTAGGCGGGCGATGTGTCGAACAGCGTGACGCCCCCTTCAAGCGCGGCCTGAAGGGTCTGGAGCGCCTCGAATTTACCGACGCGGCCAAAGTGACCGCCAAACGGAAGTCCGCCTAATCCGATACGAGAAATGGTAAGATTGGTTTTGCCGAGTGTAAGGGTTTGCATTTCCTTCTGTGATAACTTGCCACCAAGATACGAAGACTCCGAGAACAACACGGCCTGGAGGCTCTGCGGTTACACTTATGTTTTCCTATGCACCATGGACACCGTTGCCTGGTCTGTAGGAGTGACCAGCACCTCGCCGATGTTCACATGTGCGGGACGCATCGCGCAAAAGACAACAATCTCGGCAACATCCTGCGGCCTCAACGGCGTCATTCCCGCGTACGTTTTCGATCCACGTTCCTTGTCGCCACGATAGCGCACCTCGCTGAATTCTGTTTCAACGAGCCCTGGATCGACGCTGCTTACCCGTACTCCTGTTCCGAGCAAGTCCATCTTCAGACTGCGGCTCAGGCCCGTAACAGCAAACTTCGAGGCGCTGTACACATTCCCCATCAGATACGTTTGATGTCCCGCGATGGATCCGATATTGATCACGTGCCCACTGTTTCGCCCGACCATGCCGGGAAGAACTGCGCGGGTCACATACATCAGTCCTTTCACATTCGTATTGATCATCTCTTCCCAGTCTTCCACATTGCCTTCGTGGAATTTTGCAAGTCCGCGTGCAAGTCCGGCGTTGTTCACAAGGATGTCAATGGTGTTCCATTCCGCGGGAAGTGAGGTGAAGGACTTCACGACCTCTGCGTTGTTGGTAACATCCAGTTGTGCAGTGTACGCCTTCACACCATGGTCACGGGTCAGTTGCAAAGCAAGATCATCAATGCGATCCTTGCGACGCGCCACCAACAGCAAGTTGCTTCCCTGTTTTGCGAATTCAACCGCGCACGCCTTGCCGATACCACTGCTGGCACCGGTAATGCAAACAAGTTTATTTCTTAAGGGTTCCATTGCTTGACGTTAATGTACACGCCACATGAATAATTCACAGGCGTGAAAACAAAAAATGGGAAGAAGATGGGATCAAGTGATCCGACTCCGGAGATACATAAGCGTTCTCAGTGTCCGAGGGGAAACACCGGCTCGATATCGACCGGAACATCGCCGAGACGGTTCAGGACTTTGTTCATCACCGGACGAATGCCCGCGAACTTGTCCAGCAACGCCTTTGCCTTCTCATAACTTCCTTCAGCCTGGATCGTCATGATTTCGCCGGTAAGTTTGCGGACCGCAGGCTTGATCTTGTCGAAGTCGACGTAGAATGCACCAAAAGTTGGATGATAATGGAACGCTCCTTCATCCATCAGGTAATTGAATTGCAAGGCCATCCCTCTACCATGTGCTTCCTTTACCCCGAACCGGATGGTGCGAAAGACGCTCGCGAGAAACGTGATGTACATCCGGCGCTCCGTGGACTTGTCCACGATTCCCTTGTCAACGAGATATTGCAGCGCGAACAATCCGGAAATGTCGGCCTTTGCTTCTTCCAATGCCGAGCTGAGATCTTTCATAGCCTGACGCACTGTGGTTTCCTTCCCGTCTACTATGATGTTATGCGGGCCGAGACCGTGCATGAGTTCATGTGCGAGGATGTGTGTGAAGAATGGTTCAAACGCGACAGACTTCTGCTGATCGGGAATGACGGCAACTTTGGCAATAGGTGTCAGTACATGTTTGAATTTTGCCTCTTGCACATTCTTGAGCATCACTCTCTTGCTCCCCTTTTCCTCCGTCACCTTCTCGTCGTTCGGGAGGTTGAATGCCGCCGTCTGTACTCCTGCACGGGCTTCTCCGCCGATCATCACTTCATCCACCACACGGATCGGCGCAAGTGAACCGAGCTTCGGGTTGCGATACTTGGGATCGATGGGAAGATTATCCTCAATCTCCTGCAAGTAGCCTGAGTACTTCTCAAGATTCTTGGTTTCCTTGTCATTGCGGAGACAGATGTATGACTCAAATGCCGCCTTATAGTTGAACAGCTCATCCATGTACACCTCGTATGGGCCGATGGTCGGCTCAATCGGACTATCGAGATCCATCCACGCAACGTCGCTGTCATAGTAGTCGTTGCTGATAAATGCATCTGCACGCTTTGTCAGAAATGACTTGAGCGAGGCATTCTCCGTTAATGCCGCGGCTTCATGCAGAAGTTTCGCTGCAGGCTGGAGAAACTCCTTGTATTCCTCATCGTACGGTACCAGCATGAGTTTCTTGTTGTTATCGCGTCTGATGGTATGGAAGAAACCGGTTGCCTTCTTCTGATCTTGTTCAGAGAGGGTCTTAACCCACTCATTGAACTCATCCTTTGTCATGTCATCGGGATAGTAGTTCGCGTGTGGTGGACGTGGCATGGGCACACCCTTGATGAATGCTTCATCGTGGTCGATTTTCGACCACGGTGCACTGTTGATGTTGTAGTAGTGGAGACGCTCCCTGCCCGCTTTCGTTTTATCCGATTCGAGTTTCTTGCGTAACGCTTCGTTACCGATCCATATCTGTCGCGTGTATATCTTGTCCATAAGCTTTGACGCTTCGACGAGCTTTGCCAACGCTTTTTTGTCTCCGGCAGAGAGCTTGGAAACATCCCCTTTGATTTCAGTCCGGGCAAACCGCTTGATCTTTGCTCCAAGACTCATGGATTCATCGGCGTTGGCGCTTGTTGTCATAATGAGCATGGCGATTGTGAGAATGAATATCTTCATGATATTTCCGCTGAAAGTGAAGAGTGGTAAGAGTGAAGTCGAATAAAGATAGCGCGAAGTTAGAAGAAGGTCAAGGGGTGAACTGACAAACACAAACGGGGACATTGCTGTCCCCGTTGATGAAATGACTCAGGTAACTACGCCACGTTAGCGCTGATCATTACGCCAGGCTTTGGACGGACGCTTTCCATCCTTACGGTCTTTCGAGGAAAGCAGTTTCTTCCAATCGAACGACCCTGTTGCCGGGCGTGAAGGACCGCCGCCAGCGTCTGTCGAGAAGGACTCGAACTTTGGCGTGGGTGTCCTCTTTCTTCCTGGAGTGACTTCGAATCTCCGCTTCGGTGCAGGGCGTCTGTTGCGTTGCATACCGCCCCGGTCCGCCGCCGGGCGTTCCGAAGACACATGGAGTCCAGCCTGCCTCGGGGGTGGCGTGAAGCCTGGATACTTCTGCAACTCAAAGCGTCTGCTGATGAAGCGCTCAATGCCTCTTACGTGCCGTTCTTCGTCGCGGGATACAAATGTTATCGCTGTGCCCTTTGCTTCGGCGCGGCCCGTGCGACCGATGCGGTGGATATAATCCTCGGCGTAGGGTGGCGTGTCGAAATTAATCACATGCGAGATGCCGTCCACGTCGATGCCACGGGCGGCAATGTCTGTAGCAACCAGCACTCTGAACTGCCCGCGCTTGAACCCGTCCAATGCACGTTGTCGCTGTGCCTGTGTACGGTTTGAATGGATGGCGGTCGCTTTCGTACCATTGCGTTCGAGGCGTTTCGTAATTTTATCCGCGCCGTGCTTGGTGCGCGAGAACACGAGGACGCTTTGCATCTGTTCCTTTTCAATAACATGGAACAAGAGATCAATTTTCGCTTCCTGGTGTACGGAATAGAAATGCTGGCTGATGGTCTCCGCAGGATTGCGGCGTTTGCCGACTTCAAAGTACTGTGGATCCTTCTGGATGGTACGGGTCAACGCCTTGATGTCATCCGATATCGTGGCGGAGAACAGAAGCGTCTGCCTGGCAGCAGGAAGACGGCCAATAATCTTCTTGACATCGTTGATGAATCCCATATCCAGCATCCGATCGGCTTCGTCAAGCACGAGCACTTCAACCTTCGAGAGGTCGATGCTTCGACGCTCAATGTGGTCGAGCAATCTGCCCGGCGTTGCAATCACGATATCGACGCCACGACGGAGGTGCCGTAGCTGGTTCTCCATACTGACGCCGCCGTACACGGAGACGGACCGGAGATTCATGAAGCGGCCGTAGTTTTTCACCGCGTCCTCGACCTGCTGGGCAAGCTCACGGGTTGGCGTAACAACAAGTCCACGCACATGGCGTGCTGATTTATGAGCGTCCATTTCCTTTGAGAAACGGTGCAGCATCGGCAGTACAAACGCGGCAGTCTTGCCTGTTCCCGTCTGTGCACACCCGATAATGTCTTTCCCCGCAAGCGCTACAGGAATTGCAGCTTCTTGAATAGGGGTTGGTGCAGTATATCCCGCTGTGAGAATGCCCTGCATGAGTTGGTCTGATAGACCAAGTTTGGAAAATCCCATCTGGTAAATCCTTTGATGAATTGGAAAATGTAGTGCCCCCGCACATGATCATACGATCAATCGGGGGTAGCTGCCAAAAGCTGAAACGCGCTTGCAATCGAACGAGAGGCAAAGTCGTCAGTTGGACTGAGTGGGGTGGTTACCCGTGGATACTTCGAACTGAGGGAACGAAGTCCTTCCCAACAAAAACTTAGCTTAACATCATCGGAGAGCGAGTCTCAAATGTCCGCTTCCGATACTGTGTGTTCTAACTCTTTGTTGGAACGGCACTTCTCACCGGTTGCGGTATGCATTGCCCTGCTGTAACTTTCAGGGCCGGTCCCGAACCTGTCGGGACTGCTGTTTTGCAGTGGTTATAAGATAACATTTTGGCGGAGAATTCCTAATCCCGTGCCGTTGAACAGAGACAAGACCACCTATCCTATCACAACACAGATCAGACTTTGTCAACAGCACACTTCTGACCCGACATCAATGTTGCAACCTCGCTGATGGTGTGCCGTATATCAGTCATGCAGGTTCGCATGTAGTCCGGTCTCACCAACCATCCTCGGCTACTCTCCATCCAAATTCCCGTAGGTATCACTGCCGGCTTTTGTCGTTGCGTTCTCATAACATAGGGAGGAGTTGTCATGGTCTGCGCCAAAGGATGGGTTGCTGTCTTCACGTTGTTGTTCATTATTGATATTACCGGGGTGAAAGGACAAGGCAGTCTCCCGATCATCGACGGCAAGATGGAACCCGGAGAGTGGGACGGAGCAAAGACGCTTTCAGATTTCTACACCGTCGTTCCGAAAACCGGACATCGCCATGAAGACAGTACCATTGCGTACGTCAAGCAGTCCTCCGATGCGCTCTACTTCGGATTCAAGTTCTATCCTCGCAGCAAAGTCATCCGCCAATCGTTGATCCGTGACCAGAGCTCCGACGAAGAGAATGAATTCTTCATCGTGTTGGATCTGGAAAACAAGAACGAGAACGGTTACATCTTCATCTTCAACTTCATTAACAACCAACGGGATATGGCTGTGTACAATCAACGCAATCTCACGTTTGAGTGGGATTGGGTCTGGCAATGCAAGTCCGTGGTGTACAAGGAGCCGACGTCTAATGAGCCCGGCTACATCGAAACCGAGGTGCGCATACCCGTGGACAAGCTCCAGAACAAGAACCGACAGCAAATCGGCATTGACCTGACACTGTTCGCGTACAAACCGGATGGCTCATCGTACTTCTATGCGCTCACACCCGAGAGCGAAATCCTGACGGTCGCAAGCACCTACAAGCTGGATATCGAACCATTCGAAGAAAGTTTCACCCCAGATGTCTCAGCGATCCCCTTTGTTGTCGCACAGAAAACGCAGAGCACAGCAACCACCGGCGCGTTTGGCGGCGACCTCAATTTTTCACTCGATAAACATAAACTGAAGGGAACAATCAACACGGACGAATCAACGCTCGAAGCCGACCCGTTTCAATTCTCTCTGTACGGACAATCCATCTTCCTGCAGGAAAAGCGTCCGTTCCTGAGCAAAGACCTTGACATCTACCGGATGCCGATCAACATTTTCTATACACGCGCCATCCAGGATATTCAATGGGGCGCCAACTATACATTCCGCAGCAATGATGTAAAGGCGGGGCTCGTATCCGTGGAAGACGAACTCGACTCCGACGGCGATGGCAAAACCGAGCGGCGACGTCTTACCGTTGCGCGTTCGACATGGCAAGGCGGCGCTCTCAACCTTGGAACAACATTGTTGTATGGAAGAAACATCAACACCAAGGCGATTGAACGCGCCGTCAGTCTGGACAGCCGCATCGAACTGCCGCTCGGCTTCCGCTTTCAACCACAGTGGATTACCAACACCAATGGCAGTGCCTACCAGGTGCAGCTTTCCAGGCCGCGGAACTGGGCGGGCGGATTCTACGGAGGCGCGCTGTATCGCAAGTTCGGTTATGGCTTCGACGTCTCCACTCTCTTCAACAACTATGGCACCGAGTATCATGAACGGGATGTTGAGATCGGCTTCCGCAGCGTGAGTAACCGCCAGTTGTTCTCGCAGATTGAGCTCGATGCCGAATACTACAAGGCGTCAACGCTTGCGACCGGGTTCATCTACCAGGAATACGGCGCTCTGTATGTCTCCAATCTGTTGCTGGAGAATATTCAACTCGCGCATCGCATTGAAGTGAACCGGCCTGAAGAACAAACCGCGGCAGGCATCATCACACACAAGAATACACTGCAAGACCACAGCGTAAAGCTGATTCTCGGCGCTCAGGCGATCACGTTCGGATACAACTTCGGGCCGTACTATGGCACATACCTGAAGAACCCGTACGCGAACGCGCGCCTGATTCTGTGGGACCGGCTTGCGTGGGACATTACACTGAACCAACGCAGTTACGCTGATGTGCATCAAACAATCGTACGCGTGAAGCTCGACGTCCGGGTGATGGAGCGGCTCTACTTCCGCTCGTTTGTACAAAAGGATAACTACGGGAATCTCGGCCTCTGGAACACGTTGCTACAATACGAGTTCTTCGCCGGCAGCAGCGTGTATCTCGTGCTGAACCAGGAGGGGGATCGTTTCCAGAACAGCGGGAAGTTTTTTAAGGTGGGGTATGAGGTAAACCTCTAGCGGCACCCCAAAGGAAAGGAGGGCATCAAGATCGAACAACAACGAGGTTCCCAATACACCGAGAGCCTCGCTTGCGTTTTCATCCCGTAATGCATTACACAAGGTATTCTATGAATCAACATCACCCAAGCGATCGAAGAATTGAAACCATGCTCACGGTCGCGCAGTGAATAATCGTTCCGCTGCAATGGTGACGTATCCATCCGTTCCAATTGGGAAACCTCCCGCTGCCAGTACGCGTGATGTTGGTCCCGTCAAATCATCAACGCCTCCTACCGGCGAATACGCCACGACTCTCCATCCATAGCTCCCGGAAGAAGGGATGCCATAACCAATAGCTGAAAGGTTTGGGATTGAAATGGATGTCTCATTGGTATAGATAGTAAACGTCGGGGCAGACACGGACAAAGCACGGAACATTACAACATATACCGCAGTGCTCGTTGGCGTCCAGGAGAATATGGTGTTCGTATCGACATTGGTTGTCGCTGCAGGAGGAAGTGTTAACTGCACTCCGGATGGTACGCTGATTGCGTTGCCCGGACCGGGACGCAATGCCTTCGTAAAGGATGATTGAGATGTTGCATTACTCGCGCTGACTCTCAGTGCAAACGTACCGATCTCAGGTGATACTGCACAGTTGAACGTTGATGAACGTGAGGTATCCGACGTCCAAAAAAAACTGGGGGAATCTTGTGCCATCCAGACCCCGGCAGCGCGGGAAGATTCTGTGTAGCCGGCGGGAAGAGTGATTGTCCCACTGGCAATAGTATCGCGTGGATCGGTGAGAGAGATGGTTGCAAGGTTTACGGGAACATTGTTCGTAAACGTAACATTGCTGATGGCTCCTAATCCCGTGAACTGCAACGGTAATCCCTGGGGGGAATTCTGTACCTGGAGGAACTTGACGGCGCCACTTGTTGTCGAAGGTCCGAACCACGACACATACGTTACGAAGCTTGAATCTGTGATTGTCGACTGCCAGAGTCCGGAAGGAATCCCATTTTGTGGAAGATACATTGAATATGTCTGGTAACCGGCAGGCTGGGGATAGCTTCCGTTATGCAACACCCCTGAGTAGTTCGTTGCGCGACCGGTATCAGCGTTGTACCCCCCGGACGAAAAGATCGGGTCTGTACGTGTCAGACCCTTGAAGATGGATACCTGGTTAAATCGATCCACAAAAACGAGCGTGTACGGCGGCGTCACATTGGGAATGCTGAACCGCCCCGATGCATCGGTCGACGTTGGAGCCTTGCCCGGGATATACACAGGAAAGTTTGCAAAAGGAATCATCAACGGTGAGACAATCCTCCCGCTGATCGTAACGGGCCCGCCGGCAATCGGCGCGGTTGTTTCATCCTTCTTGCAACCGGAGAATATCATGCCCGACATAACGGCCCCAAAGAACAGCAAGCGGATGGTTGTCATCTGATATCCTTTCAAAAGGGTGAAGAGAAAGCGTTGCTGAGGAAAACTTGCAGGTCAATATAAGATGTGATTCGTGAAAGTCAAGGGAGAGCATAGTAGTTCTCAAGCGTGCACGACCATCCCGCCCGTGGCGGGATAAAGTCCCGGTCGTCTTACTTCAGGATTCCAAGAAGTGGGTCAGGCGTCTCTGCCTGACCAATATGCAAAGTCGAGCACCGCAGGGCATCGACATCAAACAACAACGAGGCTCCCGGATATGCCGGGAACCTCGTTCGCGTCCATGAAAGAAGTCTAACTACTGAACGAGTACTTCCTTTTCGAGCACCGTGATCTTGATTGCAGGATCGGTCTTCTGCAGGATCGGCCTGATCCTCTCTGCATCACCGTAAAACACCATATACAAATTCTTCGCATCAAATACTTCCTGAATCACCTTCGTTGCTGTCGAAGAATTCACCGCGTCGATCTTCGCGTAGTATTGCTCCTTGGTCAGAAGGGGAATACCGTAGCGATCCCTGTTCACTTCGCTCGTCAGTTTGAATCGTGGATCGAGCTGATAGGCATATCTGTTCTTGAACGTTGCATTACGACGCGCAAGCGCCTGCTGATACGCCGTATCGGCAGGGAACGTTTGGATGATATGCAACATTTCAGGAATGAGCTTGTCGGATGTCTCCGGCGTTGGATCGGAATAATAACTGATGCGGCCGGGTCCGTTCATTCCCCGTTGTTCAAACGCATACGCCCCGTAACACCACCCATTCTTGCCGCGCAGGACATTGAACAACAATCCCTGTGAACTCCCGAGCGCATCAACCACCAGTCCAAGATCGAACCTGCGATCATCCGTTGCACGGATTCCCTTGTGCGACCATTGCAACCGATCATTCGTCGCTCCCGACGATGCGATGATAACGGCTTCACGTCCCTGCGGCATCTTCACGGCCACTTCAGGTTTCAACACGAAACCATTTGTGGAGCGGCCATTGGTGAACACTGACGTCTTTTGTGAAATTGCATCCTTCGAGAGATTCGAAATGGATGTACAATAGAGTATCGACGTGCCTTGGACCTTGCCCCAATACCGGACGACATCATCCCTTGTAATGCGACCAAGCGCTGCCCTCGAACCGAACTTGCCGAACCGTGTTCCACCGTACGCAACGTATTCACTCGCCTGACTGAGCACGCCATCTGCATTTTCCAAAGCCGCATCCAACCCGTTGAGTTGCTGTTTTCGCACCAGGTCGAGCTCCTCTTGAGAGAAGTTGGCTTCCTTCATGGACCTTGCCACGAGGTTCAAGACTTCGTCAAGGTTCTTGGAGAAGCACGAGATGCTGATGGTAAAATCCGTTTCGGACGCTGCTGCATTCACATCCGCGCCGAGAAGCTCGAACTTTGTCGAGATCACTTCACGCGTCATCGTTGGAGTTCCGCGAAAGAGCAGGCTGGCCGTGACATCTGCAAGTCCTGCAAGGTTCTCAGTCTCCTGCTGTGACCCTCCGCCATGAAACACCAACGTCAACGAAGTCACGGGAACACGCCCATCGGATTGATAGTAGAGCGCGTTGTTCTTGATTGCATCCGCCGCCCGGCTTCCTGCAACGAAGAACAGGAGCGCAGCGATAAGTGTACTTGTTCTCATGATTTCTTCTCCGGATTCAATTTCACGGTCGTGGACTTCGCCTCAAGTATGTACTTCGTAATCACTCTCTTGATGTCTTCCTTCGTCACCTTTTCAACCTGTGCTATCACATTGATCTGAAACGCAAGGTCATCCGCATAGCTGTAGCCATCGCCCAACAGGCGGGCCAGCGACGACGGGTTCGTCACCGAAGTGTAGAGCTCCTTCATCATGTTGTTCTTCACGATCTGGATCTGATCGTCGCTGATTGTTCCCGACGCGAGCTCTGCAACTGCTCCATGGAAAATGCTCTCGACATCCTCGTACGTTTCTCCTTCGGAGAGTTGCGCATACAGTTCAAACGTGCCGAGGTCCTTCGACACATACGCTTCAACCAGCAGCGAGCTCACCTTCGCATTATCCACCAGCCTCTGGTTGAGCACCGCTGACTTTCCCGATGTCAACAAACGTCCCACCATGGAGAGCGCCGGATAATCCGGACTGCGCATGCTCGGGATGTGCCACACCTTCGCCAGCGCGCGCTGCGTCGCCTTGGGATGCGTCACGGTCGCCGACCGGTCTTCGAGTTGCACAGGCTCGGTTGTTACCTCGCGCTTCTTGGTCGTGCTTGGTGCGTAGCTTCCGTACTTCGCGGCAATCGCCTGCATGGCCTCATCCGGGTCAACGTCTCCCGCCACGATAATCAGGGCGTTGTTCGGTGCGTAGAAATTCTTGTAGAAGTCCTTTGCCTCCTGCACCGTAAAGCCCTTGATGGATTCCTCCGTGCCGATGCCGGAGTACTTGTACGTGTGTTTCGTATACGCAAGGTCATACACCTTCTCCCACAGGTAGCGGCCCGGGTCGGAGAGGCCGCGCTTCCGTTCGGTGAGGACGGCTCCCTTTTCGGTTTCAAACATTGTCGAATCGATCACCAGGTGTACCATCCTGTCCGCTTCGAGATCGGCAACGGATGTGAATTTATCCTCCGGGAAGGAAAAGAAATAGACCGTCTGGTCACGTGCGGTATATGCGTTGGTGCCGCGGCCGCCGTTTTGGTTCACGAACTTGTCGAACTCTCCCATCGGACGGTTGGTGGTTTTGCGGAACATCATATGCTCGAACAGGTGGGCGAGTCCCTGGTGTCCGGGCGCTTCATCAGCGGAGCCGGTCTTGAACCATGTTTGATACGTGAAGATCGGCGTTGTCGTATCACGCACGATGGCCACCTGCAAACCGTTCGGCAGCTTGTAATTCTTGATGGTGAGGCTTCCGAGCAGACTGATCTCGTTGAGCTTCTCGTACGGTTTCTTGCCGGAAAGGTCCGGCGCTTCATGTTGCGACTGAGCCTGGATGTTGCCATGGATGGTGAGAATAGCAAGCGAAAGGACGAACGTGCCTGCCCGGATCATCATCTTCATGAGTGCCTCCGATGTGTGGTTGAGTGAATAGCGATGAACAAACGCCAAACTGATGGTTGATGGCTACGGACTAACGACTAAAGAGACTAAATGACTAGTTTTTGGATGGTGTAACGACCGGATTAGGATACGGAAATTTGACGGGAAATGTTACGGTTTGGCTGGACAGCACCTCGCCAAAGGGTCTACAACCCAACGCATAAGCCAACGGCATTGAGAACCGCAGATAATTCGGATTCGGTTACAAAACCCATCTTTTTTACAAACCGGTCGGTGGAGAATGACTTCACCTGGGCTGCGTCAGCACTGCTCTCTTTCTTCAAGCCATTCTTTGCAGATGGTTTGAAGCGTATCAACCATGAGTAGAGATCGTGATGTGGCTTTCGCTCGCGAAGGGGAACAACGATGCGGAGAGGCAAGACTTCTGTTTCGGGAACCGAGATGACGACGGCAGGACGTGTCTTGCGGATTTCTGCGCCGCGTTGGGGTTCAAATTCAACGAGCCACACTTCACCGCGGTGGGGAACCGGCATGTTAGTATTCTATATCGATAGATGAACTATCAATGACTTCATCATTGCCGAGGGCAATCATCCCCGCTGCGTGCTTTGCCTGGAGGGCAAGTATCTGACTCCTCTGCCGGGGAGGCAGCTTTCGTAGTTGTGAAGCTGTCAGCGGAGGCCAGGGAATATCCCCTGCCAATTTTCTGGTAGGGCTTGCCTTCCGTAGCTTATACGCTACGCTCTGTTCTTTCACTTTTCCCATCAAGACTCCCTGTCTGGTTCTCTCGGTACCAAAGTAACAAAGTCCCGCAATATGCGCAAGCGGGTTCACGCTTGTGCATTGGCGGACATTGATCCTACCTTCCGGGGCGGGATAAGCCACTACACCCGTGTTGCCTTCAGTAACAGTTTCCCATCAATCACAGTCAGACTCATGGACTTGCCATCCTTCTCCTCAAACCGGATGCGGACTGCAGGTACCCCCGCCGGATGAAACTCATGGTTACCCTGGTGAAACAACACGCGGTTCACACCATCCGGTTGGCGAATGATGCCAAGGAAACCGTTCTTGTCTGTACCGATCTTGAATGCCTGTGACGTTTCTTTTCCAAATGCATACTCTCCAGTATACATTCGCTTCTCTTCCTCCGTGAGCGGAAGCGATGTATGTCCGATATCGGCATCGCCGACTTCCTTCAGGTATTCAACAACACCGCGTGATTGTTCACCTCCCATGCGCGCATGATGCGCCAGCGTAATTCCATGCGGACCGTGTGTACGTTGGATTCCAGGATTGGCGGTGATATACGCCTTCACCACCTCAAGCTGACCAAGCATGGCAAACGTAAAGATGTCCGGACGTGCACCGTTTGCCATGAGCAGCGATGCGATCACGCGGTTTCCCACATGCGATGCAGCGCCGAGTGCCGTCTCCCAGTCACCATAGCCCCAATCATACGCCGCTTTCGCCAGTGAAGGACTCTCACCCAGCAGCTCACGCACTCGCTCTACTTTTGCATGCGAAGCCCCCACCATCTCTTTCACCCGCACAGGATCCTGGGACGGGAACTGCGGATGGATCGGACCCGTGGTTCCTCCCGCATACGTGTCTTGCGAAAGGACTATGCCCGGCATAAACACCGGTGCAATACACAAAGCCGACGTTGAGGCAACGAAGTGCCTGCGTGAAAGCAATTGAGACATGGGGTTCTCCTTGATTTGAACATGCGTAGGGAAGGCTACTTGAAGTACGGGATGGCGAGTGAAGAGTTGCGGACTGATATTTACCTAAGAGCATCGTTGATGCGTTTGATGCATCTTTGGGGATTCTTCACGAGATCATGTTCCCAGATTCGAACAACGCGCCAGCCTTGCTTTCGCAATTCACGGTTGACGAACACATCACGGGCTTTGTTTGCACCAAGTTTCTTTCGCCAGAAGCGTCTGTTATTGGCTGGCATGTTGGAATGTTTGGGGCAGCAATGCCAGAAGCAACCATCGACGAACACCGTAAGAAACACGACTACCAATACTTCTTAGTAAAATGGTTACCGGATTCATCAACAATTGAGCCATCAGATAGGATGTCTACTTCAACCACATATTCTTCAACGGTCATTGCATCCTCAAACTCCCTTTCACCTACAAGGAATTGTTCAATTCTTTCCATTGTATCGTCAGCAATCTCCCGTTCAGCTGCTTCACGAGTCGGATATGTAAATGGTTTGAGATCGGCAGTCCACTCGGCGGGTACACTGCCTTCGAAAAGAGTGTCAAGATAGATACAAAACCCAATTGAGATTTCATGTACAACCTCTGAACTTTGTTGGGAAGAAATCATAGCTAGACCTTCCTACCCAACACTCTATCAATGGGGTTGAAGCAGCGCCAACCTTGCTGACTTTCCCTCTCTACTTGTTCCAAGAAGGATTTGATCGAACGTTGATCCGTAAATTGATCGGTGGATAGTTCGACCGAATAAAACTCATGAAAACAATGATCTTCCGCGATGACATCTCCGTTTGCAAAAAGGAAGACCTCTGGTATCTGGATTTGATCTGCAACAAACAAGCATCCCATATCGAAGGCTTTTACCAAGCGGTTGTCTATGTCGGCAAGTGGAAGATCGTTTGGATTTGAAAACACAACTTCGTGCCACGCTTTCGAGTTTCCAGCATCTCGATACAGGTAAGTAAACTTGATCGTTTGCGACGTCTTCATTGTTTGAATATCTTCTCATTGTGATATTCAAGAAATTCTCGCTCCGGAAGGAACCTACGCGGAAGTGTTATCGTCATTCCATCGTATCGTGTCAGGAATTGTTGAGTAGGATCAGTTCGTTTAGCCGGTTTCTTAATCGAAGGAGAGATTCTCACTTTGAGATCAGAAGTAATCGTGAGTAGGCCACGGTCGAAAGCTCTATCATGAAGAGTGTTCAGACAAAGTCCATTCCGTGGATTGACACGGTTCTTTTCATCTTTTGACCACGGGAGAATATGACTGGCATTGAGGAGATCGGGGACTGCTAGTCCCGTTATACAACATCGAAACTCATATGCAGCCAACACTGCCGCTCTGAAAAAGTTCTGATTGACCCTGATTTTTACAAGCGCCTTGCGATCCAGACCTTTTCGTGGAATTTCCAATGGGTCAATCTCAGCCACTATTTCAATTCTCTCTCCCGTCCATTTCGCAAGAAGCATTTCACTTTCGTACGCTAGTCGCTCCCAATTACTGTTGAACTCATTCCAGATTTCTCTGTCGAGTTGACTAACGTTCACCGCTCCTTTGATTCCGCGCTTCTTTAGATTAGGATCAAGGCTCGCAAAGTTGACAAGCTTCCAACCAACCGCCGATGGAGTACGACCCAGAAGTGTCGCAAGTTTGATGATGTCAGGGTTACGGTTATGGAGCCTGCCAAATGGGGTTTTGCAGTAGAGGTTAATAGCCAAGATCAGTTCGTCACGTGACCAGTTCTTTCTGCTCATTAGTCTACCATGGTTGTTGGGTTGAGGAGAAAAGTATAAAGCCAAGGTAGCGAATTTGAATTCAAGCCACAACGAATCATGGATGTATGGTAATTGAAATTTGACTATGAGTCTATGGACGATGAGTCAAGTTGGAAGATTGTGAATCTTGGAGTTTGCGCGCTGCGGTCAGACAGGAATGTCTGACCTACGGGCAACATGCGCTGCACTGCACAAATCCTTTTTCCGAGCACTCGGAACTGCAGGCTGGTGCGGTCGGCATACCAACTACACCCTTACAGTTCTCGGACTATGAACGAGTGAGGCGTTTGCAGTTCCGAGAGCTTTTCCGCTCAACTCAATACGTATCAAACGAGCGAGATCTCGCTTCGCGGACTTGCACACTTCTTTCCAGAAAGAAGTGTGATAAAGAACCCGGGCGTTCGTTGGCATTTCCTTGAGAAGAGAAAGCCCGCCATCTTGAAACAAAGCCGAAGCCATGTTCGTACAGCAAGCAATCTCACATTCGCCAACAGGAGTCAGATGAAAACGCTCTTCCTTTTGTTATGTGTCGCCGTTCTCGCGCCGTTGCAGGCACAGACCACGTATCCGGTACAGATCACGGACAATGGTTTCATCTTCGTCAGGGTGACACTGAACGACTCCATCCCGGCAACGTTCCTGCTGGATACCGGCGCAGGCATCAACGTGGTGTCGTCATCGTTGTACCGTCGGGTGCAGTCCGGCAGCGTACCATGCGGCATCTATACCGGCTTCCGGCACAACGGAGAACGACTGGATGGTGAACTGTACAAACTTCCCTCATTGCAACTCGGCACTCTCAGGCAGAGCAATGCAGTCTTCAGTGTCTACCCGCCACTCGACGGCTATGGCATTGAAGGCATCCTCTCCATGAAGTTCTTTCAAGAGCAACCGTTCACCATTGATTTCAAGGGGAAGACCATTACTCTCGGTGGCGCCACCGTAGCAGATACACCGGCAATCATCATCCCTCTCACGCTGCACGATGACCGCAACATTGCCCTGGACCTCTTTGCAACAATACGCGTGAACGACAAGGTGGACATCGAGGTGGAGTTCGACACCGGCAGCGGCTTCGAAACGTTGCTCATCAATCCCTGGTTCATGGCAAAACTCGGACTGGACACAACGGGGATGCCCGTGAAGTATTCAAGTGAATCAAGCACCGGCATCAAATCGAGGATATATGAATCACGGATGCGCTCCGTCTCGTTTTCATCGGCACCGTCAATAGAACAGCGCGACGTTGCCGTGGTATTCAAGGAGGGTTTGATCTACGAGGGACTGATGGGGAGCGGCATGTTCCGCGAGAAAAGACTCACGATCGATATTCCGCATCGTCGCATAGTTGTGAGGTAGGCTCGTGTTGTGTCTTACTTTCTCTTTGGAAGAGAAAGTAACAAAGAGAACTTCCCGAAATCCCCGCCTGCCTTCGTTGACCACCTTCTGGCGGGCAGGGAATCCCTGCGGCTTTGATGAAGCAGTCCTCGGATTCATGCGATTTCAGCACATCACCAAAAAGCAGTAAACACTGAAATCGTCCGTCCGCAAAGCGGACGAGATCTCGTTCCGACTCTGTCGGAACGGACAAACATGGTTGGTCTGCCAACGCACACCGCCGTCGATTTCGGGATCCTCTGGTTTGTGTGCTCTGCTATTGCTGGTACTGCTCGGTAAATGCATGCGGCAGGTAAGGAGAATACTTGATGTTCTTGAGGTGGTCGCAATTTGCGACCACCTCCGCTTTCTCTTCAGCCGTAAGCTGGAACATGAAATCTTCTGGAAACCTGTCACAACTGAAACATTGATTCCATCTTCTTGAAGCAGGCCGTCCATCCGTGCTCGTGATCGTCGCGGTCCTTCTTGCCCGGGAAGAGTTCGTGCGTGAAGTGCATTTCAGTCATCCCATCAAGTTCGGTGAGTTGAATGGTGATTTGCATCTGTCCGTCATTTGGCTTGTCTTCCCACGCCCACGTGAAGGCCAATCGATCGGGGGACCTGACTTCTTTGTACACACCTGTGGCGATGTGCTCTTTGCCGGAAGGAACATGCTTCATGCCCATGCGGAACCTGCCGCCAACACGCAAATCCACTTCGGCGACTGAACCGACCATATCATCGCTTCCGGCAAACCACAGTTTCAGCATGTCCGGTTTTGTCCATGCATCAAATACCTTCTCCCGCGAAGCCTTGAACGTTCGCTTCATGTAGAGGGTCGTGTCCGTTGACGGTGTTGCGGTGGTCGTTACCATGAGTTACCTCCTTGAAAAGGAATGAATGGAATGCCACTACTGAAGCAATCCCACGTATGAGCGAATCAGTTGTTGTTACTTCCGGCTCGTGCCAAGGAATCTTTCCAGTGCATCGAACCGTCCCTCCCAGAAAGCGCGATACCGTTCAAGCCATGCCGCTGCATCCTTCAAGGCTTTACTATTCAGGTTCATCCTGTGTATTCGCCCGTCCTTTTCGCGAAGGATCAGCCCAGCGTCTTCAAGGACTTTCAGATGCTTTGAAACTGCCGGCAGCGACATGTCGTGCGGATCGGCCAATTCGGTTACCCGGGCTTCGCCACGGGCAAGCCTGTCAAGGATTGCCCTGCGTGTCGGGTCGGCAAGCGCCGAAAAGATGGCGTTGAGACTTTCACTGGAACGATTGCTCATCGGTCAATTCTGAAAAAGGACACAGCCCTTACATCCACGGTTCATCGCCGGAGGGGCCGTAGATGGACGGGACTTTCGCCCCGACGAGTCTCAAGTACACGGAGAATTGTCCGCGGTGATGGACGCTGTCCATTAGCATCATCCATAACATGTCTGCGCGTCGGACCTGCCCCATTTGTTTTGGCCCCACTGGAACGGTGATCATTGAATTCCAATCCGCCTCCGACATTGCGCTTACTTTGGGAACCATAGTCTTCTGTGTGTTCTCATATGCATTCAGAAGATCAGGATATGTTGCAAACTTCGGCATCTCACCTCCAAAATCGATCTTCCCGTTGACAACACCATCGACAACGCCAAGCTCCGCAATAAAAACAGTTGCGAGGTCTTTGGCACTTTTGGTTTTCTCTGCGGCCGGCTTGAAGTCTGCCTTGCCTGCGGGAAGTTGCTTCAGGATCTTCATCGTGGTGGCAAACTCGCGTTGCCATGTGTTGAGAAACATCTCTTTCTCTGTCATAACGACTCCTCGGGGTGTTGTGTGGGTGAATTATAGTTAACTGATTGGTTAAATATAATCAGAAGGAGAGAACTTGTCAAGCAGAAAGTTATTTTTGTGGTCAGACGGGAATGCCCGCCTGGCCATATGAGTTTTATTGCGGCGGGAGGTCTGACCTACAGGAGGCAGACGCTGCACTGCACAAACCCTTTTTCCGAGCACTCGGAACTGCGGGCTGCCTGCCCGCCGGAATGATTTGAATGAAGGCAGGGTGCGGACGGAATACCAACTACACACTACAGTTCTCGGACTATGAACGACCGAAGCGTTTGCAGTTCCGAGAGTTCTCTTTCGTCCTTTCTCTTTTAAAGAGAAAGGACATAGAAGATCAGTGTTACTTCAGCAAGAGCAATCTTCTCGTCTGCACGAAATCGCCCGCTCGTAAGCGGTAAATGTACACACCACTCGCAACGCCCTCCGCATTCCACTTTACCTTGTAGCTGCCGGCATTCGAGTACCCTTCGGCGAGAACAGCAATCTCCTGCCCGAGGAGGTTGTACACTGTCAGAGAGATATTTCCTGCCAGCGGCAGATCGTATTGGATTGTGGTGGATGGGTTGAACGGGTTGGGGTAATTTTGTCGTAACATATATTCTGCCGGCCGGGTATTGCCATTGTCGTCATCTTCAACATCCGTGGTGCTTCCTCCGTTTGATGTACGCCGGATGGTCCCATTCTGCCCTACAGCAGTTCCATGGTTCGCATCTGTAAAATCGACATCGTACAGATCCACCGTGGCCAGAGGAGGCTGGCTCGTCCAGCTTGCGCCGCTGTTCGTCGTGCGAAGGATTACACCCGTTCCGACTGCTGAGCCCGTGGAGCCGTTGATGAAATCGACCGCATAGAGATTGTTTGAGATTCCACTTGTCAACAAAACCCACGAATTCCCCCCGTTTGTTGTCCGGCGAATCACGCCACCGATACCGACGACGTAACCTGTATCCGCGTTCGGGAAAACAATGCCGCGTAGGTCGGCGGTGGTTCCACTCGTCAGAGCAGGCCATGTAAGTCCCGCATTGGTTGATTTGAGAATGGTGCCGGCGAATCCAGCCGCATAAAATAAAGTATTGCTCACAAGAAAGACCCCGGCCAATTCCACTGTTGCAGCGCCACTCCGGTTAATCCATGTACTCCCGCCATTGGAAGTGACAAGGATGGCACCGTTCTGTCCCGTGGCAACTCCGGCTAACACCCCTGCGAAATGAACGTGCACAAGATGCTCGGCTGTCGGACTCGTAGCGGGCAGCCAGTTCAACCCGCCGTTCGTGGTTCTGAGTATCAGGCCTCCTTCGCCAACAACCACCCCGGTTGAAGAGTTGATGAAATACACATCGCGCAGGAAACCGGACGTTCCACTCACCTGCGGAGTCCACGTCCCTCCTCCATCCGTGGTTTTGAAAATCTTGCCAAGAGTACCAACAACGTAACCGGTATCGCGGGAGACGAACGATGTCCCGAGAAGCACTTCGTTTGTGGCAATCGTTTGACCAACCCATTGAGTGCGCGCCATGAACCCCGGCACGAGAATAAGAACAAAGAACACAATGCCTTTCATGGCACTTCTCCTGACGTAATGAGGTGAGTGGATACTGCGCTGGCGCTTCACGCCTTCTTGTGAAAGATCAACCACAACAATCCGCGGGCGGAGTGGATGATGGTACTATACGAAAAAAGGAGAAGGAAAGTGGCGGGAACCTGTGGCACAGAAGAAAATGGTGTTGACTAATACGTCAGAGAGTTGCATGCATAGAGAATGGTACGGGATGCGGAAGAGACGAGCTCTATCATGGTGTGAAAAAAAAACTGACAATGCCTGCGGCCGCGTTCCGCTCACCGCAAGAGAACCATTTTCTTCGTGAGAGAATACGAGCCCGATGTCAGTCGATAGAAATACACGCCGCTCGACAGAAATGATGCATCGAAGGCCACCGTGTGAAATCCCGCCTTCATATCCTGATGCACCAGGGTTGCAACTTCGCAACCGAGAAGATCATGCACCGTGAGGAAGGTCAATGATGCATAGGGAATGTCGAACCTGAGAGTGGTTGTGGGATTGAACGGGTTGGGATAGTTCTGCATCAGTGCAAACTCATACGGGATAACTGACGGGTCGAACACAACATCGTTCGTTGCGGTCCGCACAACCATGATGCCGGCCGGACTTGTGACTGCAACGGGCAAGTCGAGTGCGTTCTGTCCGTTGATGTCGGCCTTCCGGATTTTCGGGATGCCAATCTCCGTCCAGTACATCTTTCCTCCAACAACATCAAGAGCGATGTAATTGGGTGTGCCCGTGGAGGTGACAAGCAACTCAATGCCCGAGCCGCTAAAGTTTGCTCTCTTGATTGTCTTCGCGTTGGCCTCCGTCCAGTACATCTTTCCGCCAGCAATGTCGAGGCGGAGCCCGACGGGTCCGTTCAGAGAAGAAAGGATATCCTCAGGAGTAGTACCGTTGAGGTTCGCCCTCCTGATTTTTCCGAGGTCGAAGTCAGCCCAGTACATTTTCCCGGCAACAACATCCAGCGCAATTGAGCGGGGAGCTTCCGCTCCACCCTGATTCCATTTGATGAGCGTGTCGGGACTTGTCCCGTTGAGATTTGCACGGAGAATCATTGAGCCTGTTGCCAGATTCGTTGCCGTCCAATACATTTTGCGGGCAACAGAGTCAATCGCTATGTCCCTCAATACTGAGGCACCGCCAATAACGGTACGTCGCACTCCCGGCAGTTGCGAAGCCGCGTTGATGCGCGCGCCAGAGAAGGCAAGTTCCACCCAATACACCGAATCCCGGAGCGCATCGTAGGCAATACCCTGTGGCAGTGAAGTGGAGTCGAGGCTCAGTGCCTGTACATTCGACCCGTCAACCGCCGACTTCTTCAGTGATGGAGACGAAAACGAACTCTCGACCCAATACAATGCTTGTGCATATCCATGACTTGCGATCAACCCCCAGACGATCAAAACACTTATTCTGAATCGTGTTTTCATATCTCATCCTTGTTTGTTCCACCTGATTCGAGTTCACAAGCGTCCGGCTATTTGGAAGTGTCGCCTGTTGGAGATTCCACCGGATGAGGTGGAAAGATGCCCTGCAGAGCGATGCACCAGTTAAGCGCAAGCACGGGAGGCCGGTTCTCGTGGGGTTGGTTGTTGCCGGAAACCGAGATTGCTGCGGGTGCGGCCGTTGTATTCGCGGTGGTACCGTACTGTGGCACGGCTGCCGCGTTCCGGGCTGGCAAACCGTTCTGGGGACTGTCGGAGCTTCCAACATTACTGGAAACATTGAGTGAGTGGATATGCGCCGGCATTTCTGATGTAGTCAGTGTGTGAAATTCTTCTCCGGCTTGCTGGCCAAGTTCGTAGTTGGAGAGACCGGGAGCCTGTCCAGAACTCACCGGAGCTCGACCTCGAAGATCGGGGAGCCCGAAGTTCGTCGTTCCATTCCCGCCATATGTTGTTCCGATGAGAGCGAACAGGGCGGTGTTCTGACTGATGGAAAGCAACTGTCCTTGACACAAAGCCCATCCTGTAGGGGCGAAATTGTATGGGAAAAGTCGTAGCTCACCGATAAAATAATCCTGAGCCTGCGCTTGATTCAACGTAACGACTGTTAACGAGAAACAGATGATCAGTACGATCTTCAGGTGGCGGCTTCCAGCCATGATAACCTCCTTGTGTTTATGTTGGTCGAGATTGTAATATGCCAAGTTACCGAAAGACACCTACAACCGCAATCGGGCGGATGTCAGAGAATTCTCCCGCGCAAGAACTAACGCGAACAGGGATACAATCACAGCCTCCGCCAAGAATGAGACAGCGATCCCTTGATTGTAAACGTCCTGAAAATCTACTAAGAGTTGGGTCAGGGACTCGTCGGTAGACATGAACACCTCTACTAACGACAACGCTTGTTAGTAGGGGTGTTAGTAGTTCGAAAGGTAATCGCTCTGAGTGTAGTGCACCAACCGGATTCGAACCGGTGTTACAGGCTTGAAAAGCCCGTGTCCTAGGCCTCTAGACGATGGGGGCAAAAGCGGCTTCGTGACCCCGCCGCGATTTGAACGCGGAACCTACAGCTTAGAAGGCTGTTGCTCTATCCAGTTGAGCTACGGGGCCATCCGAACCTCTGACGACAACCACACGACGGGGTATGAAACGGAGAGCCCGGAGGGAATCTCTCACTTTCGACGGAAAAAATATACGGGTTTTGGCGTTCTGATGCAATCAGCAAGACACTCATCATCGGCAAACTCTTATCACAACAATCAGCTTCCTCGTTTCCACAGGCCGTAGACACATCGAAGGAAAAAAGTCTCTCTTGGGTGTCCCCATCAAAGGCTCTGCTAAGATAAGGGAAACTCATTACGATTCACAACAACTACTTCGTTAGAAAACGACGGGATTGAAAAACAGAAATTGGCGGGTACAGAAGGCAAGGTACAGCAGTCGGGGCGACAGGATTTGAACCTGCGACTTCTTGGTCCCAAACCAAGCGCTCTAGCCGGGCTGAGCTACGCCCCGATTACATCTTAGAACATGCTCAAGATACGAAACTCTGCCTGCGAAGGCAAGGAAGTTCGAACCGACTTCTTGACGATGGGGTCCGTTGTTGTCTTGCAAATAACCATTATTCGGCATATCTTGAACCTACATTGTTCATGACCATGCGTACCACAATTAAAGTCGCTGGCTCCTCCTTTCAACTCTATCATTCTGCTACGGCCAGGTAAAGACGGTTATGCAGTTGCCTGTCCCATCATTCGATGATCGTCCGGTCCCTTATCTTGTATGCTATTTCTTTATTCTGTTATCGGCGTGTCTTTGGCCTCTGAATTTTTTCCAATCAAATCAAGTAACGTGGGAGCCCGATGGTGGACTAAGGTTCACTCCACCTGCCACGGCATACACATTGGTACCGCCGTTGAAACTCACCGCGCTGCATCAATGGACGATCCTCATGGACGTGAAGACCTTTCCACTATTGAAACAGGCAAGAATACTGAGCTACTCCCTTGGCGATCGGGAGTATAATCTCAATGTGGAACAACTGTTCGATGATCTGGTGGTCCGGATTCGAACAGGCAAGGATCAGAAGTCGAGAGAGATGCATGTGGCAGGTCTCTTTGGGCGATCCAATGAGCAACGCTTTCAACTGGCAATTGTGTACAATGGGGAGGAAGTATCTCTCTATCTGGATGGCAAAAAGAGAGCTTCGCACCGAATTGGGGCAATCACCGACTCCTCGTGGGACGCCTCTTTTCCATTGGTATTAGGGAGCAGAGCCGATGGGAAGTTGCCCTGGAAAGGAATCTTTTATCACCTTGCCGTTTTTGATCGGGTGGTGTCCATGGATGAATTGAAAGAAACTCCGACTCTCTTTGCCAACTCATCGACTGTTTTGCGCTACTCCTTCGATGAATTCAATGGAACAACTATCAATGATCAAGGTGCCGTACCGCCTGCCGCTATTACCATACCCGGCAATTTTATTCCCTACAAGCGGACAATTCTGCAATCACCGCGCGACTACTGGCCGGATGCTGGGCGACCATACTTACGCGACATCATTGCAAACATCATCATCTATTTGCCCATAGGATATTTACTTTCAGTCTGGATGGCCCGGAACAATCAGCAGTTGGGTGCCATGGCGATTCCGCTCATTGCAGGTTTCGGGATAAGCCTCACCATAGAGCTTCTCCAGGCCTTTCTTCCGACACGAAACTCAAGCTCCGTGGATTTGGCAATGAACACACTTGGTACGTATCTCGGAATGTATGCCCGGCACAACCGTTGGGCGGAAAAGTTGTTGAAGAGACTCAATGTATCATTTCGTCAGACCAACACAGTTGTGTTAGACAATTTTGGAATGTGAACACCATGAGCTTTTCTTCGGACGTATTGAAAATAGATACTGAACAGGAGATCCGGAGTCTTTCGGACTCAATCCGGGAGACAGTCAGGGACACGTTGCGCCGGCGGGGCATCGTCATCGCTGTGTCGGGTGGGATCGACAGCTCTACGTGTGCGGCATTGTGTACCCACGCACTCGGCAAGGAACATGTCCTTGCCGTCTTTCTGCCGGAACGGGACTCATCCTCGGATGCGTTGAGGCTCGGACGCATGCTTGCGGAACGTTTCGAGATGCCGGCAGTCACCGAGACCATCGAGGGAACTCTCGCTGCTGCTGGCTGTTACCAACGCCAGCTTGAGGCAATCCGCATGGTGTTTCCGGAATACGGAGAGGGATGGAAAAACAAAATTGTCCTCCCATCAATTCTCAGGAGCGACCGATTGAACGTCTCGTATTTGACTGTCGAGACGCCATCCGGCGAAACAAGATCTGAGCGGCTGCCACTCGCTGCCTATTTGCAACTTGTTGCGGCAACAAACTTCAAACAGCGTACACGCACCATGATGGCATACTTTCACGCTGACCGGTTGAACTACGCCGTCTGCGGAACGCCCAACAGGCTGGAGTACGATCAGGGTTTCTTTGTGAAGGGTGGCGATGGGTTGGCAGACTTCAAGCCGATCGCTCATCTCTATAAAACCCAGGTCTATGAAATGGCGCGGGCGCTTGGTGTTCCCGACGAGATCTGCAAACGACAACCGACAACAGACACGTTCTCACTCCCGCAATCACAGGAGGAGTTCTATTTTGCACTCCCATATGAAAAAATGGACCTTTGCCTGTACGCACATAACCATGGTAACACTGCTGAAGAGGTTGCACCGGTTGTTGGATTGACGGCGGAACAAATCAACAGGGTGTTCAAAGACATCGAAGCAAAACGACGGGCAACACTCTCGCTGCATCTCACTTCCATTGTTGCGAAGCCGATACCGGAAATCGCAGCCATGAAGGGCCCGGCGCTCACATCCGGAACGACAGGGTAAGCCTCCATGTGCGGCATCGCCGGCATTGTCAACCTCACTGATCGTCACGACCCACCTTCTGTGGAACTGCTGCGATGCATGGTCAGTGCAATCCAGCACCGCGGGCCGGATGAGTTTGGCTTGTATCGCGACCATCGGGCCGGACTTGGTAATGCGCGGCTCTCCATTGTTGACCTGTCAACCGGCCAGCAACCACTTTCCAATGAAGATGGGGCTCTTTGGATCGTTTTCAACGGAGAAATTTTCAACTACGTCGAGCTGCGCGATGAACTTGAGCACCTCGGCCATATGTTCCGGACGCACTCGGATACCGAGGTGATAGTCCACGCATATGAAGCATGGGGGTCGGAATGCTTTCGGCGCTTCAACGGACAGTGGGCGGTGGCTTTATGGAACTCTGAAACACAAACGCTGGTACTTTCGCGTGACCGCATTGGCGTGTGTCCGTTATATGTGTGCGAGCAAAACGGCAAAGTGTTGTTCGGCAGCGAAGTGAAAACAATCTTTGCCGATCCGTCTGTCTCTCGTGACATCGATGTGCGCGGGCTCTCCCAGACATTCACGTACTGGGCATCCATCGCCCCGCTTTCCATCTACAAAGGGATTGAAGAATTACAAGCCGGCTCTGTAAGAGTGTATTCACGAGACGGCAGCAAAAAAGACATCCGTTACTGGAGACCCTCTTACGCGGATGGAGATCCGGCGCATCAATCACTCGGAGAAGCAACCGAAGTGCTGCGCGAGAAACTGACGCGAGCCACGCAACTCCGGATGTTGCGGGCGGACGTACCGGTGGGAAGTTACCTGTCAGGAGGTCTCGACAGCTCTCTCATTGCACGGTTTGGCAGAGATGCAAAGGAAGGAACATTCCAGACATTCTCGGTTCGCTTTGAAGATGCCGAGTTCGATGAGACGGAATATCAACGCGCAATGGCGGCAACAATCGACTCAAACCATCAAGAAGTGGTGGTGAAGAAGAACGATATCGCAAGGGTGTTCCCCGACGTGATACGCTACACCGAACGCCCGATTCTCCGTACCGCCCCTGCCCCACTCTTCCTGCTCTCGCAACTTGTACATGATGCGGGCATCAAAGCCGTGCTCACGGGCGAGGGAGCGGACGAAATGCTGGCGGGCTATGATATATTCCGCGAAGCGAAGATCAGAGCGTTCTGGGCGAACCAACCCGAATCGACTGTCAGACCGAAACTGTTTGACAGGCTCTACCCTTATCTTGCGCGCTCCCCGCAACAGGCAAAAGGTATGGCGCTCGAATTCTGGAAACGTGGCCTCGACCGCGCTGCACAACCGGGGTTCTCCCACGAGCCGCGTTGGTCCACTACCGCTTCCCTGAAACGCTTCTTCTCTGCAGAGACGCATCAGGCGTTGGAGACAAACCCTCCACCCGAGTACATGGCAACATTGCCCGACGAGTTCCATCAATGGGATCCTCTTGCACAGGCACAGTTCATCGAAGTGGAAACGCTCCTGTCTCCCTATCTCATCTCGTTGCAGGGAGACCGGATGCTGATGGCCCATTCTGTCGAGGGGCGATTTCCTTTTCTCGATGTCGAGGTGATGGAATTTTGCAATAACCTGCGCGCGCAGTACAAGCTCAACGGGCTGAGTGAAAAACTCATCCTCAAAAAGGTCGCCGCGGGCATCGTTCCTGAACAGATCATCAATCGACCCAAACAACCTTACCGCGCCCCTGACGCAATCTCATTTGTTGGGCCGCAGGCACCGGACTATGTTCAAGAGTTGCTTTCCGAACACGCATTGCGCGACGCAGGCCTCTTCGATGTCGCCATAGTGCGTGGACTGTATGCCAAGTGTGCAGCCCGCGCAGGGAACAGTGATGCGGCGTTCAGCAACACGGACAATATGGGATTGGTGGGAATACTCTCCACCCAACTCGCTGTGCATCAATTCATCAGAAACAACGGAAGCACACCCGGCAAGACCATCGAGTTTACAACGTTCATTGACCGCGCATTTGTCTCATCACATTAATACCAAAGGGAGTATATGCAACAGGAACAGATTCGCAACGAGGTCCACGAATTCATCCAGAAGAATTTCATCTACAACGACAAAAAGAAATTGGGCGATGATGAGTCACTCCTTGGTTCCGGGGTTGTCGATTCGACAGGAATCCTGGAGCTGATTACATTTCTTGAAAGCAAGTTCGCCGTAAGGTTTGCCGACAACGAGTTGGTTGCCGACAACTTCGATTCCGTCAACAAGATCATCTCCTTCATCTCACGAAAAGTGGCGGTCGCCTGACCATGTTGCTGCACGAATATCTTCACCGCTCCGCACAGCAAACGCCTGATAAAACAGCGCTCGTTACCGGCCCCACGCGACACGCCTATGGGACCCTTGCGTCTTCCTCCCGTGGACTTGCAGCATACTTGCTTGCCAACGGGCTGCAAAAAGGTGATCGCGTTGTCGTCTATCTCGATAACTGTGTCGAGACTGTCATCTCGATCTTCGGGATACTTCAAGCGGGGGGGTGTTTCGTTGTCATCAACCATACTGCGCCACAAGAACGCCTCGGTTTCATCTTGAACCATTGTTCCGCCAGGTTTCTCATCGCTCCGAACCAACGTATGGATCGGGCCCGCAATGCTCTCACGATGTGCATGTCTCCACCGCATCTCATCATCACGGGGGCCGACGCTTCTCATGAAACAAGTGAACGTTTTGAATCGGCGTGTGCAACAGCATCGGAAACTCCATCCGTCAACGTAACTGAAGCCGATCTCGCTGCAATCATTTATACTTCCGGTTCGACTGGCGAACCGAAAGGAGTGACCTTTGCACACCGCAATATTGACGCGGCAGTGAGTTCCGTTAGTGCATATCTGGAAAGCAATGCCGGGGATGTCGTCCTTGGAGTCCTCCCACTTTCGTTTGGCTACGGGTTGCTGCAATTGCTGGTAACGTTTAGAACCGGCGGCAGACTTGTTCTGGAAAAAGGCTTCGGCTTCCCCTATGAGTTGGTGAAGCGGATAAAGGAAGAGCGCGTCACGGGTTTTGCAGGCGTCCCGACGATGTATGCAATTCTCACGCAACTTGATTCTCTCGCGAACGAAGATCTTTCTTCGTTACGATACATCACCAATGCGGCTGCCGGATTGCCACCTAGTTTTATTCCGAAGTTGAAGAAGATCTTCCCGAACACCAGAATTTACTTGATGCATGGTTTAACCGAGTGCTTGCGAACGACATACCTTCCCCCGGACCAGACTGAACAGAAGCCAACATCTGTTGGGTGTGGAATGCCAAACGTCGAGCTTTGGCTCGAAGACCTACGGGGCAACCGCTTGCCAAGCGGACAAACGGGTGAATTGATGGTTCGCGGCGCAAACATCATGCAGGGATATTGGAACGATCCAGTCACGACGGCCAAAGTCATACGGGTAGAGACGTCTCACAAAGAGCGCACACTCCATACGGGCGATCTCTTCACACAAGATGATGACGGCTATTTCTATTTCGTTGCAAGGATGGACGAGGTGATCAAAAGCCGGGGAGAACGCATCAGTCCCAAAGAGATTGAAGATGTTCTCTATCAACTAGATGAAGTACACGAAGCCCGTGTCATCGGAGTTCCCGACCTCATGTTGGGACAGGCCATCCGCGCGGAGATCGTGTTGAAAGAAGGCCGAACTTTGACCGAACGTCAGGTAAAGGCATACTGCAAGGAACATCTCGAGGATTTCAAAACTCCCACCGTGGTAGCGTTCGTGACTGCTCTACCTAAAACCGCGGGCGGCAAGATCAAGCGCACCGGCGAGATTGCTTCATAGCAAACGTTCACCTGATCTCTGCTTGCTCTTGCATGCTGTATTCCCTACCTTCATCTCGACAGAACAAACTCCTCTCAGTGCTGAAGACAATCAGAAACATAGGGACTCGCGGCAAACTGGCTGGGGCCCTGATACTCCTCGTGTTGTTACCCGCCATCTTCTATTCGGCATACGAGTTCAGCTCTCTCTCAAGAAGTGAAGGGCTGATTGGAGAAATCTACGCGCAACAACTCGAAGTGGTTCTCTTCTCTTTGAATCAATACGCGTGGGATGTTGCCAACAGTTGGGCCAATACTATCAATGGCGAACTCAGAAACGCCGGTAACACTCACCATGACTACCATGCCATTCTCGCTCCTTTTCTGAAAGAGAACGCGGGCATCCAGTGCCTGTTTGTAACAGATAGCCTGCTTGCACCACCGCACATGATCTTCCATGAGACTACCGCTCGCCAACACTTTGATAGCCACACACTCACCGGTACATTGCGCTCCAATATGGACGCGGTCCAACGGCTGTATAAACTCCAAACGTCCGGATACAGGAAAATCAGCTCCGTCACCGTGGCCGATAGCGCAGGCGTGCAGTCTCTTGCTCTTCTCTTCGTTGGTAACCGGCCGGATAACAGCAGACTGGTCATTGGGATTGTGCTGGATGCGGAGCGGTTCATTCGCGAAGTGCTCGGCCAGAAGATGAACGAGGCTGCGGGCGATAACTTCCTGGTTTCTGTAATCAAGAAAGGTTCGGATCGGCCTGTCTATGGTACCATTGCACCTGCCGAAGTCCGGCAGACGAAGGAGCTCTGGCTCTTCCCCGACTACGTTGTCGGCATCCGGCTGCGTGGACAAACCATCGCCGAGGTTGTGCAGGAACGGTTCTATCGCAACATGATCCTCATTGGGCTGCTCGATGTAATTCTCATTGCAGGAGCATGGTTTATCTATCGCACTGTCCGGCGTGAAATGGAACTCGCGCAATTGAAATCGGACTTCGTCTCGAATGTCTCGCACGAACTGAAAACGCCTCTCGCCCTCATTCGCATGTTCGGCGAGACCCTCCAGATGAAGCGTGTCCCTTCGGAAGAGAAGAAACAGGAATACTACGACACCATCGTGCAGGAATCCGAACGTCTCACCCGGTTGGTGAACAACGTCCTGAGTTTCTCAAGAATGGAAGCGGGAAAGAAGGAATATCGTTTCGTCAACACCGATCTCAATACTGTTGTGCAGAAGGTGGTAAAGAGTTACGAAGCGCATCTGGTCCATCAGGGTTTTCAGCTTTCGACAACAGTTCATGACCAACCCTGCATCATCGGCGCCGACCCCGAAGCTGTCTCTGAAGCATTGCTCAATATCATTGATAACGCAGCAAAGTACAGTGACAAGGAGAAGTCCATCAGGATTTTCACCGGAATGGTGAACAGCACAGCGTACATTGAAGTGGAAGATCATGGTATCGGCATTGCACCGAAAGACCAGAAGATGATCTTCGACAAATTCCACCGGGTCTCATCCGGATTGGTCCACAACACAAAAGGAAGCGGCCTCGGACTGACGCTTGTCCGGCATATCATGGACGCACACAAGGGAATAGTTACTGTGAAGAGCGAGCCGGGTAAAGGCAGCACATTCAGACTTTCATTTCCACTAAAAGACAATGCCTAAAATACTTGTTGTTGAAGACGAACCCCAAATGCAACGGGGAGTGAAAGACAACCTCGAGTTTGAGGGATATGAAGTCGATGTTGCGGACGATGGCAAGACCGGATTGCAGAAGCTTCTGGAGAACTCCTACGATCTCGCGTTGCTCGACGTGATGCTGCCCCAGATGTCCGGTCTCGATGTATGCAAGAAAGCGCGGGAGAAAGGAATCGCCACGCCTATCATCATGCTCACGTCAAAGGGAGACGAGATCGACAAGGTGCTCGGACTTGAGCTCGGTGCAGATGACTATGTCACGAAGCCATTTGGACTGCGGGAGCTTCTCGCCCGCGTCAAGGCTGTGTTGCGACGCTCCGAAGGTGCGGGGGCCGGCACTGCCGAAAGGATGACGCTTGGCTCCGTTGAAGTCGACTTCGCAACATACAATGCCTCCCGCTCCGGAGAAAATCTGCAGATGACACCCAAAGAGTTTGAGATCTTGAAATTCCTCTGGCAGCACCGCAACAAATCAGTCAGCCGCGATCAGTTGCTCACGAATGTCTGGGGATATGATGAATCCGTCAGCACACGCACCGTCGACAACTTCATCCTGAAACTCCGTCAGAAAATCGAAGATGACCCCGCCCATCCCAAATACATTATTACCATTCATGGACTGGGGTATAAACTGATCCTTTGAGAAAGCTAACCACAGAGGACGCAGGAGAACACAGAGAAGTGTTGGTCACAAACCTCGATTTTGACAGCTATTCGCCCGTGACATCTTTTTACAACCCTTGACGCAACCTGGACATCTCTGAAGATTTGTGCCCGTATCATGGTGCAGAACAAGTCACCAACACCAATCAACGGAGGATGTCATGAAAGCATACACAATAGCAGCAGGGCTCATACTCACAGCAGCAACGGCAATGAGTCAGCAATTAACGAACGAGAGACCATACCTCTCCAGCACAATCAGCTATAGCAAAGTACAACTTCAGAAGGCAGCCAAGAACTTCCTTGCAAGCCTGAACAGCAACAATGAAGGCGTCGTGGAATCGGTGATTGCACAAGTTGCACACATGCAGTCAAGGATAACGCAAGAAGATCTCAAAGCTTTCGAAACAGTAGTGAACGAACTCGCCACCACCGGGCGCACTCCAACGATCCGTTACAAGGCATACCTTGCAGGACTCGTGTTCGCCAATCCACGCATGTTCAGTCAAGACACGGCTAGGGAGTATGCAAGCGCAGATGAGTTTTTCGCAGCCCTTAGCCTTCGCGTTCAGAAGACGTTGCTCGGTTACAATGGCAACTGAACTTCCATCGTAACAAAGAGATGACAATGTTACCCCAGCGACACTACATACTACTCATCATAATTCTGATTGCCGGTTCCGCGCGAGGGGACGAATGGAAAACGCTCCTCGACCTTAAGGGTGAATGGAAGATTGAACTCGGCGACAATGCCCGATGGTCCGATCCCACATACGACGATTCGAAATGGGACAACATCAGCGTTCCCGCGCCGTGGGAGGATGAGGGGTTTCCCGGATATGATGGCTACGCGTGGTATCGCAAGCACTTCACTCTTCAGAACAGTCTCAAGGACAACGATGTTTATCTTCACCTCGGATATGTTGATGACGTATCCGAGATATATCTGAACGGCCACATGATTGCTCTACAGGGAGAATTCCCACCGAACTTTGCCACGGCCTATGATGTTTACCAGCAGCATGCGGTTCCCCAACAATTCCTGAACAACACGGGAGATAACGTCATTGCCGTTCGTGTCTACGACCAGCGGCTTGGCGGAGGCATTACACATGGGAGAATCGGACTGTACGAGCCACAAAATGGCTTGAAGCTTGATTTACAGCTTGCCGGAATATGGCAATTCACCACCGGCGACAACGGATCCTGGAAGGAACCATCGGCAAACGATGCCTCATGGAAGAAGGTCGTCGTACCGGGACATTGGGAAACACAGGGCTTCAAGGATTACGATGGCTTCGGCTGGTACCGGATCAAGTTCAAAGTGCCCGCCAACCTCATCGGGCAGAGACTCATTCTTCTGCTCGGAAAAATCGATGACGTTGATGAAACCTACTTGAACGGCGAATTAGTTGGAAAGACAGGGGTGACGCGAAAAGGTATGGACCAAGGTGATGCCGGCAACTCGTGGCAGGAATTCCGTGCGTACGTCATTCCCTCCGATCTATTACTTCTTAATCAGGACAACACCCTCGCAGTCCGTGTAAACGACGTGTACCTCGGCGGCGGCATTTACGATGGACCGATTGGGCTCATCTCACGCGACAAATATCTCAAATGGAAAAAAGATCAGGACGACGAGTGGCGGAGTTTGTTTGATTGGTTTAAGTGAGGATTGAGGGTTTTAGATTGCAGATTTGGGATTTGTCCCTAATGGATTTGGCGTAAGACACTTCATCTTCCTTCGTGAGACCTAGTGTTCTTCGTGGAGAGTACTCTTTCCACAGGTTTACGACCACGCTTCTAGAAACTCTTCCGCCAATGATTCCCAGCCAGGTTGAACCGAGACACACCGCCATAAGGATGAAATTCATGGCTCATCATAAGAATCGCGTACTCGAAATGCAACCGTTGTTCATTGGGGAGGAATTCTGTACCTTAGCCATGTTATTTAACCACAAAGACGCGAAGGCTCAAAGACAAAATCATTTTCGTGCCACTTCGTGTTAATTCGTGGATAAGTCTTTTCAAATGCCCATCCATCAAACACTCAACATACTGCAAACCTGCTTCTCCCATTCCTGGGGTGGGTTGGAGATACAGGCACTTGAGGTCACCTGCAAGCTCCATGAGCGTGGCCACAGAATGGGTCTTGCCTGCTGCAGAGGAAGTCGTCTCGCGCAAGAAGCACAACTCCACGACATCAGCACCATACCTCTCGACGTGAGTGGTTACATCCACCCGCGCATCGTCTGGCAACTCAGCCGGCTCATCAAACGGCACAATATCCAGATCATCCACTGTCAGCTCTCGAAGGATATCGCCACCATCGTCCCGGCAATGAAGTTGAGCGGCCATCGCATTCCCATCATCCTTAGCAAGCGGGTTGGTTCGTACGTAGGGAAGAAAGACATTTTCCATCGCCTCACGTATGCACACGTCAGCAAGGTCATGGCCATCTCAGAGGTCATCCACAAAAACGTTCTCGACACAACGCCCATGACGCCCGACCGCGTGATGACACTCCATGATGCCATTGATACCGACGCATTCTCTCTCCGCAGAGTCGACCGCAATGCGGTGCGAAAAGAATTCGGATTCAGCAGCGACATGGTCGTTATCGGGCTCGTCGGACGGTTCTCTCCAGGCAAGGGACACGAAGAGTTTCTCGAAGCGGCAAGTATACTTTCAAAGAAGCATAGTCACGTCCACTTTCTCGTTGTCGGCGAAGCAAGCCACGGCGAAGAACGCCATGCACAGAAGATTCGAACCCTCTCACTCACGTTGGGATTGGAAAAGGTCGTTACGTTTGCCGGATACCGGAAGGACATTCCAGAAATCATGGCGGCGTTCGATATCTTTGCGTTTCCATCGCATGCGGAGTCATTCGGCGTAGTCTTGATCGAAGCAATGGCGATGGAACGGCCTGTGGTGTCCACAAACTGCGACGGCGTGCTGGATATAGTCGTTGATGGCAAGACGGGGATCTACGTTCATCCAAGGAATGGAGCAGAACTCGCGGTGGCGCTTGGAAAGCTCATCAACGAGCCCACGTTGCGTGAACGCATGGGAAAAGAAGGGCGAAAAAGAGTTGAAGAACTGTTCGACCAGAGGAAGCAGATGAACAGAATTGAAGAAGTGTACTTTGAGTTGATTGAGAAAAAGCAGGCGTAGAATCAGTCCCCTTCCCTCTTGTAGTAGTGCTTCGGATCCTCCACAATCTCATACGCCAACCCTTGCCGCTCGCAGGCGCGAATCGCATCTTCAAGGTGGAGGAATTGTGTGTCCCCTATGTACCAGTGTTCGCCTCCCATCCAACTGACGATGCGGACAAGTTGTGTTACTTCACCCATACAATTGTAATCCCTGCGTTTCCCGAGCCAAGATCAGCGTCAGTGTAGCTTCCGACCTCCGACCGCATTTCTTGCGTTGCCGCATTATACAAACTGTACTCTTCTGCTGCAATAACCTTTCTGAATTTGTTCTTGTTACGGAACGCCCAGTTGCGCACGAGCTCCTTCGTCGCGCTTCCTTTGCCTGAACTTCCGTAGCCATGAATGATCTTGAGGATGTGAAGCGAGGATGAATTCCGAACCTTCGACCACGCGTCAAGCAAATCCTCTTCCGCCTCCTCAGGCCTACGAGTGGGATGAGCAACATCGATAGTAAGCATCAGCGAGGCTCCCATATCCGCTTTCCTGTCTCCGTTCTCCCGCCTCCGGTTTCCTGTTTTCATTCTCCCGTTTCCGTCTTTATCCCCTAAGCCTTTTCAACCTCAACGAATTGCTCACCACACTCACCGAACTGAACGCCATCGCAGCAGCAGCAATCATCGGGTTCAGCATCCCGAGCGCGGCAAGAGGAATGCCGACGACGTTGTAGACGAATGCCCAGAACAGATTCTGTCTGATCGTACGAAGTGTTCGACCCGACAGACGAATTGCCTGCACTACCGTGTTCAAATCGCTCTTCATCAACGTGATGTCAGCAGCCTCGATTGCAACATCGGTTCCGGAACCCATGGCAATACCGACATCCGCTTGCGCAAGCGCGGGCGCATCATTGACGCCGTCGCCAACCATTGCCACGACCTTTCCTTCAGACTGAATGGCTTTTATACGGGCAGCCTTGTCCTGAGGAAGCACCCCTGCCACGACGCGTTCAATACCGACCTGCCGCGCAATCGCATTTGCTGTACGCTCGTTGTCTCCTGTAATCATGATGACCTCAATGCCCATTGCTTTCAAAGCACTGATCGCGCTGGCGGCAGTCGGCTTCACGGCGTCAGCAACAGCAATGAACCCGGCAAGCTTGCCATCCATCGCAACGAAGATCGGCGTCTTACCACTTACTATGACTTGCTTAATGGCTGCCTCTTCTCCGTTGAGGTGAACTGCGTACTCATTCAGCAACGCAATGTTCCCAACTACAACCGCCGCCCTTTCGACAATGCCGGTGACACCAAATCCCGTTAAAGATTGAAACGATTCGGATTCAAGCATTCCAATATTCATTCTCCTGGCATACTCAACGATTGCCTGCGCAAGCGGGTGGCCGGACTTTCTTTCCAACGATGCTGCAACACGAATAAGCGTCGTCTCATCAACACCATTGAACGGTACGACATCAGTCACGGATGGTTTCCCCTCAGTGATTGTGCCTGTCTTGTCGAAGATGATAGTCTGTACGTCCTGCACACGTTCGAGGCTCTCAGAATTCTTAATGAGCACACCCATCTGCGCTCCTTTACCTGTGCCAACCATAATTGCGGTTGGAGTGGCAAGTCCAAGCGCACACGGACAGGCAATGATAAGTACGGCAATAAAATTGATCATCGCCGGTGTGAAGCCGATACCGCCAACAAAGTACCAGAGCAGGAACGTGAGGATTGCCAGGCCGATAACGATTGGCACAAACATGGACGCAATCTTGTCGGCGAGATTCTGAATCGGCGCCTTCGAGCCTTGCGCTTCCTCCACCAGCTTCACAATCCGCGCAAGCACAGTTTGAGCACCAACCGCAGTGGCGCAAAATTCAATGCTGCCGTTCTTGTTGATGGTGCCGCCGATGACCCGATCACCGATGTTCTTCTCCACCGGAAGGCTCTCACCTGTAATCATCGACTCATCCAATGTCGTTGAGCCTTTCGTGACGACGCCATCCACGGGTATCTTTTCTCCCGGCCTGACAAGGATGATATCATTGATGACGACATCAGCAATGGGGACGTCCCGCTCCACTCCGTTGCGAATCACGCGGGCTGTCTTTGGCTGAAGCCCCAGAAGCTTCTTGATCGCATCGGATGCCCTGTTCTTTGCCGTTGCCTCCAGCAGTTTGCCCAACAAAATCAGCGTGATGATTGTGGCGGATGTATCAAAGTAGACATGAGGCATCTCACTGAGTCCGAGCCATTCGGGAAACATCACCGCCACCAGACTGTAGATGTATGCCGAGCCTGTTCCGACGGCAACGAGTGTGTTCATGTCGGCGGCAAAGTGTTTCACCGATCCCCATAATCCTTTGAAGAAACGTCTGCCTGAAATAAACATCACCGGAGTAGTAAGGAGAAGGAGAATTTTGTTCGTCGCACCCATCGAGATTGGCGACCAGCTCATGTAAGAATCCATCATGCTCAACATACTTAACGCCATCACAGGAAGCGTAAGCAATACAGCAAGGATGAATTCCTTCTTCAGTTGTTTGTATGCGATGTCTTTATGTGAGGCAACGGCAGACCCTTCATGTTGTCTGGGAATGGTAAGCGTGTACCCCGCTTCTTCAACCGCGGCCTTCAGCGTGTCCACGGATGTCGCAGCCGGATTGAACTGTACAGTTGCTTTTTCAGTCGCAAGATTGACGGACGCACTCTGAACGCCATCGACTTTTGTCAGTGCCTTCTCCACCCGCGCAACACAGCTTGAGCAGGTCATGCCCTCAACGGGGAGGCTGACGGTTTGAATATTCTCAATTGTTTTCATTTCTCTCACTTCTTCGACGATCTGCTATCCAACGAGAACGTAGCCTGCTTCACGGATGGCCTTCACCAGGTCCTCACGTTTCATCTTGTCCTCATCATACTGTACATGTGCCCTGCCGATTTGCACATCAACGATGTTCACGCCGGCAAGCTTCGAGAGTTCTTTCTTCACGCTCATCACGCAGTGTCCGCAAGTCATGCCTTCGATCTTGAGTTCTTGAGTCTTCATTTGTCTTTCCTTTCATCTTAGGGGTTCATCCCAATGAACGATTCTGGTATAAAGATAACATACACGAGGCGTGATGTGTTACAGAATTTTAGGAAAGAGTTGTGTGCAGGAGTGACAATGCTTGCTATACAAGCAGGATAATGCTTGGAGAAATATCTGTAGCGGACAAATAAGCCTGGAGACCGCCTCAGTCGTTTAGCTTGAACCTCACCCTCAGCACCCCATTCTCATGGGAAGTGGAGATAATCTCGAACCCACCGATCTCTTTTGTGGAATGCACATGCTGTCCCCTGCAGGGACACGCATCATAGTCACCGATGCGGATGATACGCAGCGTGTCGCCGGCATCATCCGGAAGGCGTGTGAGATTGAAGAGCTTGCCGGCTTCATCGCGGGACATCATCCCCTCCGTCACCGGCATGTCGGCAAAAATCACGTCGTTCACGCGGCGCTGGATCTCCTGCACCTCGGCATCGGTCAGGTTGCGGTCAAAGTGGTAGTCGCACTTGGATTTCCTTTTCTCAATGTGTGCGCTGAACGAGCGCCCCTTGTTGAACATCCGCACCATGGTCTGGTTGAGGATGTGCTCTGCACTGTGCATTTGTGGTGGATAGTCTTTGGCCATCAGAAGAGCAGATTGCTGATTTTGGATTGCTGAATGTTGATTTCGATTTGCGCTGGCACGGCTATCGTACCTTGTCAAGGGGGTTTCTCGTCTCTCCCACCATCCTCTTAAACTCCGTCGGCGTCAGGCCGGTGACTTTCTTGAACTGGTTCGAGAGGTGCGCAACGCTGCTGTAGCCCAGCTTGTAGGAAATTTCACTGAGCGTCAGCTCGCCGTACTTGAGCAGTTCTTTCACCCGCTCGATCTTCTGCAAAATAATGTACTGCTCAATGGTGACGCTTTCCATCGAAGAGAAGAGCACGCTCAGCGCATGGTACTCCTGGCCGAGCGCGTTGGCGAGGTAGTCCGAATACCTGCCGTTGAATGCCGTTTCAAGATCCTTGCTGTGAACAAGCGTGAGGATGGCGTGCTTGATACGCTCAATGGTTTTCGCTTTCCTGTCTTCGATAAGCTCGAAGCCGTTGTGCTCAAGAATCTTCTTGATCCGCTCGATATCACGAGGCCCCACATCGCCGGCAACCACGGCTTCACCAAGCGTGATGCTGCGGACGTCGAATTTCAGGCGCTCCAATTCTTCGCGCACCACCTTGATACAGCGACTGCACACCATGTTCTTGATGTGCAGCGTTGTTGTTGACAAGCTTTTCGTTGCAGCCATCGGGATGTTCGGGAAAGATACTACTTCAGAAGGACAAGCTTCCTGGTCTGTGCAAACCCACCGAGTTGCAGTCTGTACACATACACGCCGCTTGCCAGATGAGACGCATCGAACTGCACGCTGTGTTCGCCCACCGACTGGTTCTCCTGAACCAACGTTGCAACTTCACGTCCGTCGAGCGCGAACACTTTGAGGAACACTGTTCCACCGACCGGGAGAGAATAGGAGATCGTCGTTGTCGGGTTGAATGGGTTCGGATAGTTTTGTGACAACTGAAAGTCCGAAGGGATGGTTGGTGCGGGAGGATTCACGTCGGTAACAATCAACCCGGCATCCACCCATGCAGTGTACCACATGCTGGCAAGGTCTTGCGTTGCGCTTTGCATCTGATCGAGCGTCAGGGCCCGTGTATAGTTCCACAACGCGGTATAATATGAAGCGGGAGGCGTGCCACTGCCATTCCATCCCGAAAAGGACTTTGCATACGTGTCGCCGGCAATCACAGAATCAACCAGGCTGTTTGAATGATAGATGTACGTAAATGCAAAATCAACGGTGTTGTCAATGTACTGACATGAATCGGGCGTGATGAACAGTTGCGACAAGTAGTGCGACGAATTGAGCATCGTCGATTCGTAGCGTGAGTGGAGGCCTCCGGGATTATAGTTCACGGTGTTGTGCAACGGCTGGTGTGCATCGCCAACGTAGTGGCCGATGTCCGATGCAGTGAGGGTTGCTTTTGCCCAATCGCCGCGCTGTAGTTGCGCGACAAGAGAATCCATGCTCCATGTCGTGGCCCAGGGGTTGGTCCCATTATCTTTTACGCGCTGGAATCCATAGATCGAGATCAGTTCAAAGAGATTGTGGGAGATGAAATGGAAGTTCGGATAGTCATCGATGTCCATAAAGTGACGCGGGGCTTCGGCATAGATAGTTGTGACTGTATCGCTGCTCCTCCTGATGTCGGGATCGTTTGCATGCTGGGCAAAAAAGGCGCTGTCCTGGATAAACAGCAGCATCTGGTTCGGGAGATGATAGACGGCGTTACGGTTGATAAACCGATGGCCATCTCCACCCCAACCAAAAGCACACAGGGAGAGAACAACAACGAGGAGAATGGCACAAAGAAATGGAATCAGCTTTCGCACGGAATGGCCTTTTTCAGGAGGTGAACAGTTAAGGGGACAGATGAAATATACGAGAGTTCTTTGGGAGTTGCAATTCACGGGGGGGGTGATGGTGCTCAAGTTTGCCTATCGGTCAGGCAGGGACGCCTGCCCGCCTCAGTATATTCTCTGTGGCAGGCGGGCCTGACCTACTGCTTAGACTCGCGGACGTGGCACGACCCTCACTGGACCTCCACCTGAACCGCGAGCACGCCCGCGCGCTTTGCCGTTTGGGTGAGTTTCGC
>JANNSJ010000039.1:0-75048 GCA_031402435.1 Bacteroidota bacterium
GTTATGCGCAATTGCTGTCGCTAAATACTGATGAATAGAGAAATGCGGCGGCGGGAGAATGGATTTTCAGGATGATGGTTCTAAACTGTACCAAGAAATTGGCTGAACGATTTCCGTTTCCTATTTTGGAGAATCCACAACCCTCAACCAACAAACTTGGCCCGTGGTGCGCCAATTCCTTTAACATCAGTCGTTTTCCAATGATCCTACTCACCAACGAAAGAACACTTCTTTCAGTGCTCATTCCATTCAAGGAGGTTCGATCATTCCACGCGCGTTTTCTCGAGGCCCTAGAGGTGTTGTTTCATTCCATCGCCCTTTCCTCAAAGGACATCTATACCGAGCTAGATGAAATGAAGGTCGTGCAATTTACTACGAATACGAATCGAAGCACGCTGGGCTCAATGAACGATTTTGTCGGGCACACATGGGCTACCCTCAACCACGACGAGAATTCAACTTTTGGAGATATCTCCTTCCGCCTGAGTGAAATTCCTTGCTCTCCCCTAAAATACCGGCGGCCACGAGAGGCAGTCCTTGAGGTCATTGACCCGCCGCCGCATCGCGATCAATTTGGAGGGCGTCTTAATTAATGAGGATGATGAAGACATCAATCACGCTCCAGCAACAGCGCATAACACGCCGCACTACGCCGCTCGAATCAATTGGTGAGGCATATTGAAATCAAAGGAGTCACAACGAAAAGTACTCGCTTTATCCCGCCCGTTATTTGAAACGAAGCGTTGTCGGGCGGGATGCGTAGTGCGGCGACACGTTATGCGACATGCACAATAATATTCTGGAAGCGATCGTGGATACAATCCCAGAGATGAGAAAGGCCACCGTAGTAGCATTCTTTCCGGGATCATTGCGCTGATCTGCCTGTTGGTGGGCGCTGTGGCGGTGAACTACGACTTTGGCCGATCTGGTTCAGGAATTTTCTGTTACGAAAACCCTTATAGCAAAAGCGATGTTTGACCTCCTGCGTTCACATATCCTGAAGAGAATCGAACTCACCGACGAGGAGTTCGCCCGCAGCACCACGTTCTTCATCCCCAAGAAAATCCGGAAGCACCAATTCCTCCTTAAAGAGGGGGAAATGTGTAAGATTCTTGCCTTCGTGGTCAAAGGCTGCCTCCGGTGTTATTCCGTTGACGACAAGGGAGAGGAGCACATTGTGCAATTCGCCATCGAGGATTGGTGGATCAGCGAACCGTACAGCGCGCTGACCGGTGAGCCGAGCCAGTATTCCATTGATGCACTCGAAGATTCGGAACTGTTACTGCTCGACAGAGATGCACAAAACAAGCTGCTCGAGGAAATCCCAAAGTTCGAGCGGATGTTCAGGATGCTGCTCGAAAACAGGTTCGTTGCCAACCAGCGCAGGATTACCGGAACGTTGAGTTTGTCCGCAGAAGAGCGCTACCTTAGCTTCCTCAAATCATATCCTGACATCGTGCGGCGCGTGCCGCAAAGTATGATCGCTTCCTACCTCGGCATCACTCCTCAATCGTTGAGCCGCATCCGCAAAGAACTTTCCGAAAAGAAGTAAGCTTCCGCAGAAAACCAATCGCGAATCGTTCTCCTCTCGAAGTCATCCTGACCGTTGAGGATGTCATTCTCACTTCTCACTAATACCATTTTGTAGAACTTCCAAACACGTCCGCTGAGTTTGCATCAAAAAGCTGGATGTGTCTGGTGGCACGCAGTTTGCCAGAATGCACATTGATGCATAATGTGTTGACATAGCACTTTGAAATAAAAATCGAAATACGGTATAACATGCAGGAGGGGTTCTTGTGAATCAATCAATCGTTTCTTTGTCAGGCGGCAACATGCTGGTGCGGGTTACTCTTGTTGCGTTGGGAATCCTGACGCTTGTCTCCAGCGCGGCAATGTTTGCTGCAACGAAAACATGGAACCGGACTACAGGAGGAGTTTGGACAACAGCAGGCAACTGGACTCCGAATGGTGCTCCAGCGACAGGAGATTCCGTTATCATCAACAGTACTCAGAGTGCTAATATTACTGCTGTACCGACTATTTCTCTGCTTGCTCTAAATGTAACGGGAACATGCAGGCTTGTTGCGGCAACGAGTGGTAATACCATGACAGTAACACGAACTCTCACCGTCGCAACCGGCGTGACACTATCACTGGGCACAAATGGTGGCAGAATGAATTTTACGCTTGCAAACACTGCAACAGGATCGGTCAACGGAACCGGAGTCTTGAATTTTGACGGTGGCACAACAGTCAGAACCTTCATGTTGAATGGCAACCTTACCATTGCGCCCGGTGCCCTCATGACCGATCTGGCTGCCAGTGCGGGCAGTGCCTTTACATTAGCGAGCAGCGGTACACTACAGATTGGATCTGCGGCTGGTATTGCTACGACTGGAGCAACAGGAGCCATTCAGGTGACCGGCACTCGTACATTCAATACCGGAGCCAACTATGTCTACAACGGCACCTCAGCGCAAGCCACTGGCAACGGATTGCCGGCGACAGTCAACAATTTGACAATCAACAATGCAACCGGCCTGGCTCTTGGCAGCGATGTTTCCGTGAGCGGCACACTGACAATGACGAGCGGCAATATCATAACAGGAGCAAACACCCTTACGCTAGGAACGAGTCCAACGATACGCGGTACTCTCTCTCGAACTTCCGGAACCATACTTGGTAACTTCAGTCGGTGGTTTACAAATGCAACGGTTTCGTCGGTTGTATTTCCGGTGGGAACCGCATCCAACTATCGTCCTTCAGCGGTCAGCTTCACCGCAGCACCGTCGGCGGGAGGGACCCTGCTTGCAACGTTCGTCTCGACATATCCGGGGGAAAACGGTTTACCACTCGATGACGCCGGGACAAATATTATCAATGCCGGAGATGAAGGCTACTGGACAATGACCCCGGGGAATGGCTTGACAGGCGGGACATACACATTGGATGTGACTGCAGACGGTTTTGCCGGGGTGAACAATTTCTCCACACTACGAATCTTAAAGCGCAATGATGGAGCAAGTGGGTGGACATTGAATGGTACTCATGCCACAGGAACCGGCTCCAATAGTACACCGACTGCTCATCGTACAGGAATGTCCGGCTTTGCACAGGTCGGTATCGGTGCAGCGGATAGTCCACTGCCAATTCAGCTGAGTAGTTTTGCTGCGGTCGTGGCAGGAAATCAGGTGCGCTTGAATTGGACTACCATGAGTGAGTTGAACAACTACGGGTTTGAAGTTCAGAAGTCTTCAAACCAGCCGGATAATTTCACCACGATTCCAAACAGTTTCATCCCGGGTCATGGCACCACCAATGTCCCACAAAGTTATTCGTTCACAGATAACTTTTCCGGTGTTGGCGCCTGGTATTACAGGCTCAAGCAAATCGATCTGGATGGTACAACGTTCTATTCCGATCCGGTGATGGTGGATATCCTTGCCGGCGTTGGGGACCAGAATCAGCCGGTCGAATTTTCACTGAAACAGAACTACCCCAACCCGTTCAATCCTTCAACGATGATTGAGTATTCCGTTGCAAAGGTAGAACACGTCAGATTGAAGGTGTTCAATGTGATTGGACAGGAAGTCGCAACGCTTGTGGATGAAATGAGATCTCCGGGTGTGTATTCCGCTCGCTGGGATGCAAGCAGTGTTTCGTCGGGAATGTATTTCTACAAACTCGAAAGCGCGACGAACACTACGATGAAGAGAATGATGTTGCTGAAGTAACCATAGTACCTCCTTTGAATGGAAGGCCGCCTCTCCGATGGCGGCCTTTTTGTTTTATGGCGTTCGAGTTACGCTTATTTCACGCGAGCATTGATCCAACCCCGCAGCTCAATCTTCCAACTGAAGCAACTCCACTTACCATAGGGTAACTCAATTTTTTACCATCCGTGAATGCATTCGGGTATGGTGGCGATGTATATTTGTACCACAACAATGATGTATGAGTACAGAATACAATTGGAGAAGGAACAATGAAACAGACGATCGCAATCATCGGAGCAACCGGGATCATGGGATCGGGCATTGCATGCAGTCTTGCAAAGGCCGGCCATCGGATTCTTATCGCAGGCCGGGATAAAGCCAAACTCAGCACGCTTCTGGAGAACATCAAGGAAGCAACGCCGAACGCCGACATTGACATTCTAGATTGTTCACGTGAGGCAAGCTGGGAAGCCGATATTGTCATTCCGGTGGTCTCATACGCAGCGCAAGCGGAAGTTGCCTCAAGGATCAAAGACGTCGTGACAGGAAAGATTGTTGTAAGCATTGCGAACCTGCTCAATGGCACGTACGATGGGCTCGTGACTGACTCGACAACCAGCGCTGCAGAAGAATTGCAGAAACTTCTTCCGCACTCGAAGGTTGTCAAGGCATTCGACACAGTATTTGGTGCTGACTTTGCTACACCCAATCTTGGAGGCAAAACGGTTGACAACTTCATCGCAGGCGACGATGAACAGGCGGTGGCTACTATTGCAGCTCTCGTAAAGGATGCAGGATTCAATCCTCTGGTTGCAGGCGAACTGTCGGTTAGTCGCACACTGGAGAGCATGATGGTGCTACTCATCGGTTTGAACATGGAAAAGCAACTACAACTGGACGGCGGGTTGGAAGGTGTTGCACAGTGCAGCTTGAAATGTGATCAAAAATCAAAAACACAAGAACCAAACAAATCCTAAGCTTCAAAATTCTAAAAAATAAAGGAGAAACAAATGAAACGAACAATCGGTATCATCACTTTAGTACTGACCCTGGCTGTCAGTGTATTTGCACAGACAACATGGAAGCTCGACAACGTTCACTCGAATGTGAAGTTCTCGGTATCCCATCTCGTGATCTCGGAAGTTGATGGAAACTTCAAGACGTACTCCGGAATCCTTCAGTCACCAACGACAGACTTTGCCAATTCGACCGTTGCGTTCTCAGTTGACGTCAACAGCATCAACACGGAAAACGAAATGCGTGACAAGCATTTGAAGTCGGATGATTTCTTCAATGCAGAGAAGTTTCCGGCGATGACCTTCAAGAGCACGTCCTGGAAGAAGGCTGATGACAAGAACTACGTTCTCGAAGGCGACCTGACCATCCGTGACGTGACGAAGCGCGTTGCATTCAACGTTGTCTACGGCGGAACGATGAAGGATGGATACGGGAACACAAAGGCAGGCTTCAAAGGAACCACATCAATCAATCGTTTTGATTTTGGTCTGAAGTGGAACGCACTTACCGAAGCCGGTGGTGCCACAGTCGGCAAGGACGTTGCCATTGTCCTCAACCTCCAGTTTGCGCAGCAAAAATCGCTGTAACGCAAGGGGAGAACAAGAGCCGGGGTGGTGCAACACGCACCACTCCGTTTTTTTATGTGAAGTGGCTGTCTGTAGTTGGACAGAGGCATCATCGTATGTTGAGCTTGTGTTTGAAGCGATGGGTGTAGGCCACTCTTGTGGAGAATATGATGTTGAGACCAAAAACAATGAATTATCATTCTCCTCTTTGAGGGAGAATAGGTCGTAGGTCAGACATTCCTGTCTGACCGCAACGGACAAACAGGACATGCAATTGATTTTGTGGGGATGCTGTAGTACCATACAACACGTCAGACATCGCCATACAGAACAATGGACAGAAAACAATTCCTGAAATCTTTAGCCATGTTGCCCATGGCAGGAGTAGCAATGAAACTGAATGACTTGAACAAGATGTCATCGTCGTTTGCCAATACAGAGACGATGCCGTTGCTCTTTCTCGGGCACGGCAATCCGATGAATGCCATTACCGACAATGAATTTACCCGCGGCTGGCGGCAGGTTGGTGCAACGTTGCCGAAGCCCAATGCCGTGCTGTGCATCTCGGCGCATTGGGAAACCAACGGTACGTTCGTCACGGCAATGGAAAAGCCGAAGACCATCCATGATTTCGGAGGCTTTCCGCGTGAATTGTACGAGGTTGAATATCCTGCGCCCGGTAGTCCGGAGTTAGCCGAAGAAGCGAAGCGCTCGATCACAATAGCGCATGTGGAGCTTGACCATCAGTGGGGACTCGATCACGGATGCTGGAGTGTTGTGAAGCATCTGTTTCCCAAAGCGGATGCTCCCGTTGTACAGTTGAGTCTTGATTACAGCAAGCCTGCGCAATGGCATTATGATCTGGCGAGGGAACTGTCCTCGCTTCGTAGGAAAGGAGTGCTGATTGTGGGAAGCGGCAACGTTGTACACAATCTCCGTATCGCAGATTGGAATGAAACAGGCGGATTCGATTGGGCAGTGGAAGCGAATGAACGGATCAAGAAGCTTGTTGCTGGCAACGAGCATCAGCCTCTCATCAACTATTCGGGGATGGGAAGAGAAATGCAACTCGCCGTTCCAACGCCGGAACACTATCTGCCGTTGCTGTACGTGTTGGGATTGAAAGGGGAGAAGGAGAGTGTTGCATTCTTCAATGACAAGACGGAGTTGGGGTCGATTGCGATGACGTCGATGAAGATTGATAAGGCGTAGCACTATGCCAAGTCATCGTGAGTCCTTTCGTTGTCCATTTCTTTGTGCGCCAAAGAAATGGACGAAAGTTCCGCTTTTCCAGAAGCCTGCATAGGAGCGGAATCCATAGTGCACGAAAAGCGTTCCCGAAACCGCAACGCTCACCAAAGGTAAAGCTCCTAGGTGATTCTGGCGATTCCGTTTGTGTAAATGAAGTGCAACCTTAACGGACACTACATGTCCACGGAATCGCAAACGGTTTGCATGGTTCTCCTCCCCACACGGCCAGCGGTTTCGGTATCTCAGCTTTTGATTTGCCAAGCAATATCCTAGTATTCCCGGAATCGACGGCGGTGCGTTTATTGCTTGGTGGTACGATGCTGAAACCGCATGAACCGATGGACAGAACCATCCATGTTTGCGGGATTCGATTCGGGAAAGTTCTCTTTGTTGCTTTTCCGCTCTCTGAATCCCGCATTACGAGGAATCCCAAAGAGCGGGATTCTTCTAAAGAGAAAGTAGGGTCAACCGCCCCCACTTTCCTCTTGATTTTCTACTTCTACTCCTGTAGTTTGCATCTACTTATCGGTTTCAGATACCTTCAATCTTCGATTCATAGGATTCAACCTTTCCGGAAGGGAGAATATATGAAAAGCATGCTGAACTCCTTACTGTTACTTCTTGCTGCAACAATGTTATCGTGCAAGAGCGACTCAGATAATTCGGTTCAATCTAACGGAGCGCCTCATGGTCCTACGGGTTGGTTTCGGGTAGATTCCTCATCGTACCAAAATCGTCTTTATTGTGTTTGCCTTACTGACGCCAACGCAGGGACGGCGGTGGGTGCCACTGGTACAATTCTTCGTACAACCAATGGTGGGTCAACTTGGACGAGTCAATCAAGCGGAACAAGTAATTGGCTCACCGGAGTTTCCTTCATTGATGCCAACACGGGAACGGCAGTGGGGGACAATGGTACGATTCTACGTACCACCGATGGTGGTACAAGTTGGATCAGCCAGTCAAGCGGAACAATGAATTATCTTTCTGGTGTGTCTTTTGCCAATGCCAATGTTGGATTGGTTGTCGGCGCAGTCGGTACAATTCTTCGCACTACAGATGGCGGCGCAAATTGGACGAGTCAGTCAAGCGGAATGGCGGGTACGCTTTGGAGCGTTTCCCTCGTCAAAGCAAATACAGGTACCGCTGTAGGCACCAGTGGAACTATTCTCCACACAAGCAATGGTGGGGCAAGTTGGGTGAGTCAGTCAAGCGGAACGACGAATGATCTTACGAGTGTATCCTTCGTTGATGCGAACATAGGAACTGTGGTGGGGCTGTATAGCACAATTCTCCGCACTACCAATGGCGGTGCAATCTGGAGGAGCCAATCAAACGGAACGACAGAGTGGTTCTATGGTGTTCGCTTCATCAATGCCAACACTGGAACCGTGGTCGGAAGTTCTGGTACGATTCTTCGCACAGTCGATGGTGGCGTAAATTGGGGAAGCCAGTCAAGCGAAACGACAAATTGGCTCAATAATGTTCACTTCATCGATGCCAATACGGGGATGGCGGTGGGAGCTGATGGAATTATTCTTTGCACTACTACCGGAGGGTTACAGTAGTTGAAGAGAATGTGAGTATCATTGTCCCGGAAAGGGCAAACATGAAACTCCTCCACACAACTCTTCTTTTGTGCATCGTTTGCATGAGCAGCAATGCCCAACAGGTTCCTCTCACATGGAGCCAGCCAATTGTCATCAGCAATGATACGTCGTTCGGTTCGCTCAGGCCCCGCATTGCTGTAACGGAAAATGGCAACGCAATCGTTACGTGGGGAAAGTCGGATGCGGTGAGTGTGGTGTACTATTCCGTCAAGACACCAGCGGGACCGTTCTCCACGCCGCAGCTTGTATCGCCTGCACTCGTGAATTGCAGAGTGGCCGAGACGGACGGACCTTCGATTGCTGCGCAAGTGAATACGGTGTACATCACATATACGACGTGGCCGTTTGCAACCACGCATTCCTATTCACGGAAGTCAACGGATGGCGGACTTACGTGGGCAGCTCCTGTACAAATCGATGGTTTCCTCGGCGGCAATTTCGCAATGCTTCCTCACATCACGATTGACCATGTGAACAACCCGCATGCAGCAATGGTACGTGTCACTCCTGCGGGTGCCAACCCTGTTGCCGGCGAGTTTTGCTCAGTCAATCAAGGCGTATCCTATGTTTCATTTGTTCCTGGAAGCACGCTCATCGCGGGCAACGCCCAGGATTGCAGTCTGCCGTTCCAAATCACTTCCGGAAGCACGCACATGATTGTGTACCGCAACAACAACAGTGGCATTCGACAAGTGTACGCGATAAAGTCATTGAACAATGGCGCAACATTCACATCCATCACGAGCGTTGACAATACACCCTGGAATTCCTCCGCATGTATTGCTTCAGGGCCGGAAGCGTATATCTGGAACGACACACTCATCACTGTCTGGATGACCGAATTCTCCGGAGTAAAAAAGGTGCGGGCGAGTGCAACTCGTATAACAACGTTAACCCCGTCTCCGTCGCGGCTCATTGATTCACTGCAAACGGCTTCTTCGACCGAACAGGATCATCCGGTCATCATTGGGAGCGGGGGGATCGTCGGCATGGCATGGCAGGCAAAGTCGGCAACTGAGACGAACTATGACGTTGCCCTTGCCGTGAGTGTCACCGGGTACGACGGGTTGAACCCTTCGCAGCTTGTCAACGCCGGAGCAACGTCCGGCATCTCCGAAATGCATCCGACAATTGCGTATCACGACAGCACGTTCCACATCGTGTATGTGGACAGGCTGCAGAATAAAATGTTCTATGTGACGGCATCGCTTCGCGCTTCACCGACATCAGTGAAGGAGGGTAATGCCGCTACCGCCAGAGGATTTATCTATCCCAATCCCGCGAGGCAGAGCATTGTCCTGGCTGCTGCATCGCGGCTTTCTATTTACGATGTCCTTGGCCGGGTCGTGATGCAAAGGGAGATGCGGGATGCATCGCAAACGGTTGATATTTCTTCTCTCTCAACGGGCTTGTATTTCTATCGGGCTGTGCTGGAAAAGGGTACAGTTGTAACTGGCAAGTTGATGAAAATCAGGTGATAAGCCTTGGACATGAGAGAGTAATTATCGTACACTAAGTTTCGTGATTTGAAAAAGTAGATTCGTCATCCCCGCCTCACATGTCTATCCATTCCGGATGTGAGACTGCTCTTGGAGTTCCTCTTCAACCATTCCTTATTCGCACCACTCAAACCATCTTCGATTAAATAGCTTCGTCGCAGAGAGAATTCTTCGCAACGACGGGCAATCAGGAGATACCCTTCCCCCCTAGATTCTTGTTATTGGCCTTATTTTGAGATATATTTAGTCGGTCGTTTTACCTTTCTTTTTTTACGAAACCAAACCACAAGTTGCCAAAGTCAATAGTTCTTCCGGAGATGCAATGAAGAGTATGCTACTGAAAACAACCTGCAACCTTTTACTGACTATTGTTATGGTTGGTAGTCTATCTTTGAAAGCTTCAGCCCAACAGATCGTTTGGTCTGTAAACAATGCCCCCTCCGCTAATATTCCCAAGGACAAAGCTGTTGCAAGGCAATCATTTCCTGCAGAGTTCAAATTATTCAATTTGAATATTGAGCCTTTGAGGCAGCAATTGTTTTCTATTGTAGGCAGTAATGCACTTCAGAATTCAACGGTCATTTCCTTACCGAATGCTGATGGTAGCATCGAGCAGTTTGAGGTATATGAGGCTTCGAATTTTGAACCCGATCTACAGGCACAATTTCCTGATATCCGTGCTTATTCCGGGAAAGGCATTACAGATAAGTATGCAACTCTAAAACTGAGTATCTCGCCGCAGGGAATTCAAACAATGGTGTTCAGAACTGATAAGGAAAATGAATTCATTGAACCTTATTCTGAAGAACACACTGTGTATGCCGTATTCAGATCGCATCGGGAAAAAGGGGAATTGCCATGGACCTGTTCCACGGATGATAAACAAACCGCTGTGGACATAAACTCACAGCTCGGGCTTTTCAGTAATGCAGGACAACTAAAAACCATGCGCCTGGCGCAGTCCTGTAATGGAGAGTATGCTAACTTCTTTGGAGCAACCAGCGCTGCACAGGTAGCATTAGTGTTAGCTGCGTACAATGCAACGCTTACACGTTGTAATGGAGTTTATGAAAAAGATCTGGCATTGCATCTCAACCTTATCGCAAATACGACTTCGGTCATTTACTACAATCCCTCAACCGATCCTTATACGACATTGTCAAACTGGAACTCACAATTGCAATCAACGTTAACGTCGGTTATCGGTGAGGCAAATTATGACATCGGCCACATGTTCGGAGCTTCCGGTGGTGGTGGAAACGCAGGCTGTATTGGCTGCGTTTGCACAAATGGTTCGAAAGGAAGTGGCATCACTTCACCTGCTGATGGAATTCCGCAGGGGGATAATTTTGATATAGATTATGTGGTGCATGAGGTAGGCCATCAATTGGGTGCCAATCATACTTTTTCACACACCCTCGAGGGTAGCGGTGTGAATAAGGAAGTTGGTTCGGGAATCACCATTATGGGTTATGCGGGTATCACATCCCGGGATGTAGCCCCGCATTCCATTGATATTTTTCATGAAGCTTCAATTGCCCAGATCCAGTCCAATTTATCCACGAAGACGTGTCCGGTCACAACAAGCATTACTGCTAATAATGCAACTCCTGTTGTTGCAGGGGTCAGCAATTATATCATTCCGATCAGTACTCCGTTTGCACTCACCGGTTCGGCAACTGATGCAAATGGCGATCCGTTAACGTATTGTTGGGAGCAAAATGATAATGCAACAACATCAGGAGCAAACAGTGTTGCATCTCCCACCAAAGCGACCGGTCCAAACTGGCTATCATTTAGTCCTACAGCGTCTCCCACCAGGCTGTTTCCCAAATTATCAACGATCCTGTCTGGTTTGCTCGTAACTCCTGTGTTACCTGGCGGTGATGCAGGTACAAACATAGAGGCATTAAGTTCAGTTTCGAGGACGTTAAACTTCAGGTTAACTGTCAGGGACAATAGTCCTTATGTTGCGGGTGTAAAAGTGGGTCAAACCCAACTTACGGATATGACCGTTACAGTTACCAACACTTCAGGTCCATTTCAGGTAACGTCGCCTAATACGAATGTATCATGGGCGGGTGGTTCAGTCCAGACAATTACATGGAACCAAACTAACACTACTCTTGCACCCGTGAGTTGTGCCAACGTCAAGATATCATTGTCCACAGATGGTGGGACAACTTTCCCGACCGTTATATCGGCAAGTACAGCGAACGACGGCTCTGAAGTAGTAACAATACCTGCAGGAGCAACTACAACAGCAAGGATGAAGGTCGAAGCCGTAGGCAATATATTCTTTGATATTTCCAATACAGATTTCAGCATAACGGCGTCTACTCTCGCAGCCCCCACACTGGTGTTTCCCTCTGATAATGTCACGCAACAACCTGTGTCACTGACGATTCGATGGAATACTGTGGCAACTGCGACTTCGTACAGACTTCAGGTCGGAACTGATTCCACGTTTGCAGGCGGATTGGTGGTGAACGATTCCACGCTCACTGATACCTCGCGCGTTGTGAGTGGGCTGAACACAAACACGAAGTACTTCTGGCGTGTCAATGCCAAGAATGGAACAAACACCAGTTCGTATTCATCATTGAGAAGATTTACAACTATAGCCCCACCCTCAGCAGTTTCGCTTGTTTCACCAGTTGACAACGTAACAAGCCAGCCTTCGTCCCTGACGATCCGATGGAACACCGCGGCGACTGCGCTGTCCTATAGACTTCAGGTGGCCACAGACTCGACGTTTGTCAGCGGGTTCGTTGTCAATGATTCCACGATTTCTGATACCTCGGCGCTTGTCAGCGGATTGTCGCTCAACACCAAATATTTCTGGCGCGTACGCGGGCAGAATGGCGCGGGCAATGGAGCGTCCTCCGCGATAAGGAGATTTACCACACTCGCCCCGCCTGCCGCAGTGGCTCTTGTTTCGCCGGCTGATAACGTAACAGGACAAGCAGCGTCGCTCACTGTTCGATGGAATGTTACATCAACTGCCATATCATACAGACTTCAGGTTTCTTCTGATTCAACGTTTGCCGGTGGGTTTGTTGTGAACGATTCTACAATTGTTGATACATCATCAGTCGTTAGCGGATTGTCACTCAATACGAGATATTTCTGGCGTGTCTGCGGGCAGAATGCCGCGGGTAACGGAGCGTTCTCAGTGCTGAGGAGATTTACTACACTTGCTCCTCCTGCCGCAGTGGCTCTTGTTTCGCCGGCTGATAACGTAACAGGACAAGCAGCATCGTTAACTGTTCGGTGGAACTCCACCGCAACAGCAACGGCGTACAGACTGCAGGTATCTTCCGACTCGATGTTTGCCGGCGGATTTGTTGTGAACGATTCTACAATTGTTGATACCTCGTCAGTCCTCAATGGGCTGCTGCTCAATACGCGTTATTTCTGGCGAGTCAGTGGCGAGAATGCAGCTGGAATCGGTGGGTGGTCCTCGTTGCGAAGGTTCACTACGCTAGCGCCTCCTGCTGCCGTAACTCTTGTTTCGCCGGCTGACAATGCAACCGGGCAGTCATCGTCTCTCACTGTTCGATGGAATGCCACTTCAACAGCAACGTCGTACATCCTTCAGGTTTCTTCCGATTCAACGTTTGGCGGGGGATTGGTTGTGAATGACTCTACAGCTACGGATACATTTCGGTTAGCCAGTGGCTTCTCGTACAATACTGTTTACTTCTGGCGTGTCAGCGGTGTGAATGCGGCGGGAATCGGAGGATGGTCATCGATCAGAAGGTTCACAACGCTTGTGCCTCCAGCGGCGGCAACGTTGGTGTCACCAATTGACGACGCGGCCGGGCAATTGCAATCTCTCATACTCCGATGGCGATTGACATCCGGTGCAACTTCGTACGCTGTTCAACTTTCGGCGGACTCCACGTTCACCGGTGGTTTGATCGTAAATGATTCAACGCTTACGGACACATTGCGTCCTGTAAGCGGACTTGGTACTTCAACGTCATACTTTTGGCGTGTACGGGCTTTAAATGTCGCGGGCAGCGGGCCATGGTCACCGGTATGGAAATTTACGACAGTATTTCCTCCAGCAACGATTGTTCTTGTCTCACCGATAGATGATGCTCAGGTATCAACCAACAGCGTTGCGTTGGTATGGCAGACTGGCGGGCCAATTGTGACGAACTACTGGGTTGAATGGTCAAGTGACTCCACGTTTGCAAGCGCATTCCGGGATTCAACAGTCATCGATACATCGTTCGTTGCAGGACCGCTTGCGGACACAACTCTCTATTGGTGGAGGGCAAAAGCAAAAAATGTTGCAGGGTGGGGTACATTTAGTTCAACTAGGAAATTCACGACTGCATTTGAGGTGACGGTCTGTGTTCCGTTACAGAATTCGTGGAATCTCGTTTCGTTGCCTGTTGAAGTCGCGAACGACTCCTCGGCCCATTTGTTCAACCAATGTCCGGGATGTCCGTTCACGTACATTCCGGGCTCAGGTTACGTTCAAGACTGCAGTCTCCATATAGGCTCCGGGTATTGGCTCAAGTGTACTTCGAGTAGTCCGTGCATAACCGGTTCTCCTGTTCTACTGGATTCCATTCCGGTGGTTGCGGGATGGAACCTCATCGGATCAATCTCGGTGCCATTGAATACATCGGCTGTCTCAACAGTTCCTTCTGGTATTGTCAGTTCGAACTATTTCGGGTATCTGGCAGGTTACACTTCAGTTACCACTCTGTCACCGGGTGGTGCATACTGGGTGAAGGTTTCGCAGGCGGGGGTGATCATTCTTGATGGGACCGGCTCAATTGTCGCACGACCGCAGGCAACGCCCCGGACAACACAGTCATCGCAAGGACTTAAGATGAAGTAATGGCGGGGCAGGGGAAGTACGGATTGAACACAAGCAGGGTATAGCAAACAAGGATCATCAACAAACAATTCATCGGTGTACCGCATTGTCAGTTCTGCCTAGCGCCTTCGGCGATCCATGTTCTGATTCCGTTGATCTGATTCTGGTTAAGCGGATTGGTATTTATCGGCATCCTCTGTCCTACACTCCCCTGAATGCGAAGAACAAGAACACTTCCATCGGGATTTCGCGGGACGACGTTTCCCGGAATAGCGGCGACGGTGTTGAACCATGAGTCCAGTCTCAGCGGGCTTGAATTCTGTGGATTGGCGTCGTGACAACCAGCGAAAGCGCAGGCTTGGTTGAAGAGCGGCTGAACGTGAACGTCATAGCTCACGCTGTCAACCGGAAAAACAACATTGGAAGGACTTCCTTCCTCGCCACTGTTTTCATCCTTGCATGATAGCATGACGAACACCAGGCTTAGCACTGCAATGGTTGCATATCTTGCTTGAACTCTCATCATTATCCCATCTCCGCTAATCGACCCTGTCATAGTTCGGTCATGGTGACTTGAGGTTGACGATCCGCCTTCAACCCGCGACGTTATGGTTTTGCTTCGTTGGCTCGATTCAATGTACACATTTCTATCGATTACGTTCAAGTCCTTTTTTAGTGACACTAAAGCTGCGTCCGGCAACTCATGACGGCCTTTCCGACAAAGGTGCTTGTGGTGAAATGTGAAACGCATGTAGTAGGTAGTGAGTTTTCTTTTCAACCTACCGACCGTGGAGTTTCAGAAGTTAGGTTGAATCTCGCATGCCTTTTGGGTATCTTTAATGTATGAGGATTGGCAATATTGATATTGACAAAGGCATTCTGCTTGCACCGATGGAAGACGTGACGGATCTCCCGTTCCGCGTTATTTGCAAGCGCCTTGGTGCGGACATCGTGTACACCGAATTCGTGAACTCCGAAGGTCTTGTACGTGGCTCGAAGAAGACGCAGCACAAGATGACATTCCGGGAGATGGAACGGCCGATTGGCATCCAGATTTATGGCGGCGAGATCGCCTCGATGGAAGGTGCAGCACAAATGGCGGAGAGCTTCAACCCTGACCTCATTGATATCAACTGTGGATGCTGGGTAAAGGATGTTGCTATGCGCGGCGCAGGCGCAGGCTTGCTTCGTGACCTTCCGAAAATGGAAAAGCTTGCCTCCACTGTTGTGAATGCTGTGAAGATCCCTGTCACGCTCAAGACCCGCCTCGGCTGGGACGCGAACAGCATCCGTATCGTGGAAGTTGCAAAAATGTGCGAGAACATCGGCATCAAGGCGCTGACGGTGCATTGCAGGACGAGGGATCAGGGGCACAAGGGTTCAGTTGATTACAGCTGGATTCCAAAAATCAAGCAAGCCGTTTCGATTCCGATTATTGTCAACGGCGATATCGTGACTCCTCAGAACGTAAAAACAGTGTTTGATGAAACCGGCGCCGATGCTGTCATGATCGGACGGGGAGCAGTACTGAACCCGTGGATTTTTCTTCAGACGAAACACTACCTTGCCACCGGTGAGCTTCTTCCCGAACCGACAGTGGAAGAACGGGTGGCTCTGCTACGTGAACATCTCCAACTCTCAGTTGAGTATAAAGGTGAACGAGCAGGCGTTATTGAGTTGCGCAAGCACTATTCGGGCTTCCTGCGAGGCTTGCCGCACGTCTCCAAGATTCGCATGGAACTGATGCAGTTTACTGAAGCCGGGCCAATCCTGGAACATCTGACCAGTTTTCTGGAGCATTACAGCCCAAGTGCCGCCACTGTTGATTCATCAGCAACCGCTGCGGCATAGTTCCTTTTTCCGATCTCTTCTGAGACCACCATTATCGTGTCACTGAGCCTGGAATTTTTTCCTTCATTCAGGCGTTCAAGTAAGTAACTCATTCTCACGTTTACCACTGAGCCTGCATGTCATCCTCACCGCGCATACTCGCAATCGGAACATCCAACCCTCCTAACCGATATTCGCAGGGTGAGGTGTATGACTTTGCAGCACGTCATGTTGAGATGTATCGCAACCCGCGAATCAAGCACATCTTCATGACCAGCGATATCGAGTACAGGCATTTCGCATTCGACATGGCGACGCTCGATCCGAACGAATCCGCCGATGACATGCATGAGCGTTTTGCAGAGCACTCGGTGAAGATCTCCAAAGCAGCGATTGACCGTTGCCTTGAACAAGCACAACTGACTGCCAAAGACGTCGATTACATTGTTGCCGTTTCTTGTACCGGGTATCTCTGTCCCGGACTTTCAGCAATTCTTATCAAAGAAATGGGAATGCGGAATGACCTTCAGCGTGCGGACCTCATCGGTATGGGGTGTGCCGGCGCGATGCCGGGGCTGCAGCGTGCATTTGACTATGTGAAGGCCTACCCGGACAAACGAGCACTTGTAGTGACAGTGGAGATTTGTTCGGCATGTTATTACATCGATGAATCACTGGAGACTGTTGTTGGCAATGCGATCTGCGGAGATGGAGCAGCGGCTGTTCTTGTGGCGAATCATGGAGCGGGGAATGGACCGGAGCTGGTTCAGTTTGAAACGTTGATTGAACCGTCGTTCATTGATACGGTAGGGTTCCAATTCAAAAACGGGAAGCTTCGCATTGTTCTCTCGAAAGACATCCGTGAAGCTGCCGGTGGATTGGCGGCGAAAGTGATCAACACACTTCTTGAGAAAGCCCGACTGACAAAAGAGGATATTGCGCATTGGGTCGTTCACTCAGGCGGGCGAAAGGTGATTGACAATATCAAAGAAGAAGTTGGTCTGGCGGAGGAGCAACTCTGCCACAGCCGGGGTGTGCTGAAGAACTTCGGCAACATGTCATCTCCCACAGTATTGTTTGTATTGAATGAGACGATGACGAGATCGAATCCAAGGTCGGGTGATCTTGGCGTTATGCTTGCAATGGGCCCGGGCCTTGCTATCGAGGCCGGATTGATTCGTTGGTAATTGAACAGGAAGGACTATGGCACAACAATTCAAATACATAATAGTCGGTGGAGGACTAGCGGCAGCATCAGCAGTCGAAGGAATCCGGTCACGAGATGATTCCGGTACCATTGCTCTGTTCGGCAGGGAGAATCGCCTGCCGTACGACAGGCCACCTCTTTCCAAGGGACTCTGGTTCGGCAAAACGACGATGGAAGAATTGCCCGTCCATCCTCAATCATTCTACACATCCAACAATGTGCATTTGTTCCTCGGCTCGGAGATCACTGAGTTCGATTCGAAGAAGAACCAGGTTGTAGACAATGAAGGGCATCGCTATACGTACGACCGGTTGTTGATTGCGACCGGCGGCGTCCCAAGGCGCCTCTCATTCGGCGAGGGTGTTGTTCGATACTACAGAACTGCCGATGACTACCTTCAGTTGCTCGAAGCTACGAAGACGCTGGATTCCTTTACATTGATTGGCGGCGGATTCATCGGGGCTGAAATGGCCGCGGCGCTTTCGTCGGTGGGTAAACACATCACGATGATCTTTCCCGATGATCTTCTTCTGCAGAGGATGTTGCCGAAAGACCTTGCAACGTACGTTACAGACTACTATCGTTCCAAAGAAATTACAATTCTGAATGGCGATGTTCCGACTGATGCAGTCCGCTCGGGTGGAACGGTGCGTTTGACAACGAGAGAGGGGAAGAAGCTTACCACGGACGTCGCGCTTGTGGCAATAGGTTTGAATTTGCGCCTCGAGAATGTAAAAAAGGCCGGACTCAAAGTGGAGAACGGCATTATCGTGAACGCGTTCCTCCAAACGTCGGTGCCGAACATTTATGCTGCCGGCGATGTTGCAAACTTCCCCGCAAAGTTACTGGACAAGAACATCCGCATTGAACACTGGAACAATGCTCAATCGCAGGGCAAGCATGCGGGCCTGAATATGGCGGGAGCGAACAAACCGTTCGACTACCTGCCGTATTTCTATTCCGATCTCTTTGATCTTGGCTTCGAAGCCATTGGTGAACTCGATTCACAACTGACCATCTATGCTGATTGGCGTGAAGAGTTCCGTGAAGGTGTGGTCTACTATCTTGACAACGGCCTTGTAAAGGGCGTTCTCCTCTGGAATGTATGGGGCAAGGTTGATAGTGCGCGGGCGTTGATCGAGAGAAAAGAATCATACAGCGATCCCGCGGATCTAGTCGGGATGTTATAGAAAAAAGGCGAGGTGTCACGGCAGACGCAAAGTTGCCAGGGTATTGTGAACTAAAGAGAAAGCAGAATTCATATTTTCCTCTTCGCGGCTTTGCGTGGCCTATCATATAGACAATCAGCCTTGCCCGTTTCTTGAATCTCACCCCACCTTTCGTTACCTTTGTCATGTTCATCGCCCACGCTACCGCATATTTCTTCCTCATCGTTCATGGATAAGAAGGCAATCGTAGAAATCCTTGATGAAATGGGGACGCTTCTCGAACTTCAGGGGGCAAATCCATTCAAATCCCGCGCCTTTCACAACGCCTCGCGTGCAGTTGAAGGGCTTACCAGGGATATCCTTGAGCTTGTAGAAAGTGGCGAGCTTCGTGAGGTTGATGGAATAGGGGAGAAGACTGCGCTCATCATTGCCGATCTTGCCCAACGTGGAAAATCCAAGGAGCACGATGAACTGCGGAAGAGCTTCCCGCCCGGCGTTCCCGATATGTTGCGTGTACAGGGACTCGGACCCAAGAAGGTGAAGATCCTCTACGAAAAACTGAAGATCAAGAGCCTTGCAGAGCTCGAAGCTGCAGCAAATGCCGACAAGCTTTCAGACCTGGATGGGTTTGGAGCGAAGACGCAGGAGAATATACTCAAAGGTATTCAGGCTCTCAAAGTTCGTGGCGAGAAAACCATCTATCCGAAGGCTGCCGATGCTGCACAGAGTATCTTCAAAGACATCATCAAAAGGAAAGAGATCATACGCGGAGAGATTGCCGGCAGCCTCCGCCGCAAAAAGGAAATCATCGGCGATATTGATATCGTCATCAGCGCAAAAGACAGCGCACGTCCGGTTTTGATGGAGGCATTCACTTCTCATCCCGATGTCGGAACGATCATAGCGAAGGGCGAGACGAAATCCAGCGTTGTACTCACGGCAGGCATCAACTGCGACATGCGTATCGTCGATGACAGTGAGTTTCCCTTTGCACTGAATTATTTTACCGGAAGCAAAGAGCACAACATCGAGATGCGCTCCCGTGCAAAGAAATATGGGTGGAGTCTCAACGAGTATGGTTTTTCCGAGATCGGTGCGGAAGAGACAAGAGGGAAAGCCAAACGTGTGGTCAAATGCAAAGACGAAGCTGATATCTACAACGCTCTTGACCTTGCGTATGTTCTCCCCGAACTGCGTGAGAATACCGGAGAGATTGAAGCTGCAGAGAAAGATGAACTTCCAGAGCTTGTCGAGTTCAAGGACATTCGGGGAACCTTCCACTGTCACACGAAGTACAGCGACGGTGTGAATACGCTGGAGCAAATGGCGCTTGCGGCCAAGAAACTGGGATGGGAATACCTTGGCATCGCCGATCACAGCAAGGTCGCAGCGTATGCGGGAGGCATGACGGAAGAAAAAGTCAAGCGACAGCTCAAAGAGATTGACGAGCTGAATGCAAAGTTGAAACAGTTCAGATTGATCAAGGGAACGGAATGTGATATTCTTCCTGATGGCGAACTCGATTGGTCGGAGAAGGTATTGGCTTCGTTTGAGTATGTCGTCGCTTCGGTTCACAGCAGCTTCAAGATGACTCAGGCTGAAATGACGAAGCGGATTATCAAAGCCCTGAAAAGCAAGTACGTCACCATGCTTGGACATCCAACGGGCCGGCTTCTGCTCAGCAGGGATGAGTACCCGGTTGACATGATCCAGGTAATCAACGCCGCCTCGGATTACGGAAAGATTATCGAAATTAACGCGCATCCGCTGCGGCTTGACCTCGACTGGCGGCTCTGCAAGTATGCAAAGGAAAAAGGCGTGCTTATCGCCATTAATCCGGATGCCCATAACATTGAGGGGCTGAATGACGTACACTACGGTGTAGGCGTCGCTCGTAAGGGCTGGTTGGAAAAGAACAACATTCTGAATACACAACCTCTGAGCGGCGTACTCAAGTTCTTGAAAATCCACTAACATCTTTCACCAATATGAAAACATCAGGCGGTTTGTGGTTGGGTGTGATCCTTATTGCGATCGGCGCTCTCATGATGCTGGATAACATGTATGTGTTGGACTTCGGCGATGTACTCCACACGTATTGGCCGGTCCTGTTGATCATCTGGGGGTTGAGCATGCTCCGAAGGCGTTCACTGACTACACAACAAGCCTCAGGCCCCTCATCAGGCAGAGTTGATGGTGCGACCACAACGGTCTACCCCAGCTCGGATGCAAACTACATTTCTTCATCCAGTGTGTTCGGTGATTACAACCTCTCTGTGCAAACGAAGTCCTTTGCCGGTGGTTCCGTCTCAAACACCTTCGGCAATACGGATATCGATCTCTTGAATGCCCAACTTGCCGAGGGTGAACATTCCCTCCGGCTGGATGGTGTTTTTGGTACTACCACACTTCATCTACCGAAAGACATGGCCTTCGCTGTCTATGCGAATACTACATTCGGAAGCATTCGCGTGAATGAACAACGCAAGGATGGCATCTCCTCGTCGCTGGACTATTCCTCGCCGGACTTCACCAACGCGAAGAATAAGCTGCGGATTTCGGTTTCAAGGGTCTTCGGTGATGTAAGGATTGCCTCATAGGATCAGCAATGAACATTCGCCGCTCAATACTTGATCGACTCATAGCGCATCCCGATGAAATCTGTTCCCTTAGTGATGGGTTAACCGAAGAGCTGTTGAAAGAGCGTCCCGCTGAAAGTAAATGGTCCTTGCATGAATTAGCCCTTCACCTGTGCGAAACGCAGGATGTCTTTGTTGAGCGGGTCGCACGGATGCTGACAGAAGAGAGGCCACAGATAGCTCCATTTGAACCGGATGAAGCGAGACAGAACGGGCTGTACTTTACAGAGAATTTCACCAAACGCATGAAGGAGTTTGCCGTTCAACGAACCACACTCGTCTCACTTCTCCAGACTCTTACTGATGCTCAATGGAAACTCGAAGGACGTCATCCGCAGATGAAGCACTACACAATTGAAAAAGCCATGGAGAGTTTTATGCGCCATGAAGAGCATCATCTCCATCAGATGTTCAACGTCTTCTTCGGGATGGGCGGGCAACGATGAGCCGCTATCAGCGACATGTGTTTGTCTGCATCAATGAGCGTCCCGCCGGACATCCCAAAGGCTGCTGCCTTGAAAAAGGATCGGCGGAGGTGCGTGATCATCTGAAAGCAGAGCTGAAGAAGCGCGGATTGGCCGGGATTGTCCGTGCAAACAATGCCGGCTGCTTTGACGCGTGCGAGCATGGGGTCAGCATGGTCATCTATCCGGAAGGAATATGGTACGGCGGCGTCACAGCACAGGACATTCCTGAGATCATCGACAGAACGATAGTTGAAGGGGAAGTGATTCAACGTCTCGTAATCAAAGATCGCAGGTACGCTCCCGATGGACTGCAATTTCCAAAACTTGAACCACCAACGCAGGGTACGAAGATATGAGTATGTACACGCTTCTCGATACACCAATTCCAACGATTGCATATTGCGCTCTTCATCAGGCCCACCCGGATGTTCCGCGGGAGGAATACATGAAGACGATGAAGGAGTTGCACCAAAGGGTTGCCAAGGAAACTACAGACATCAACGAAGCTTTCGTAAAGAGTATCTCCGAGGTCATTGCGAAGGAATCCCAGAGTGTGCGGAACACACTCTCGCAGTTCCTTCATATGCCAATCAGCTCGGACAATGAAGACGTTCAGCAGATTCTTGTGGATTCGTTCGAGCGGCTAAGGAACCAGTTGCTGGATGGCGTTCCTCTTGGCCTGGAAGAATCATGCGAGAGCAAAGTGTTCTTCGTGAGCTCGAAGAAAGTGCTGGAGACAAAACTTTTGAAGAGCGGCAAAGCATATCTTGATGAACTTGGCTTCAACACAGCAAAAGGCCACCCTGATATTTTCGAGTCCCAGTTCATAGTCAAAGGTGCTGCCAATCTCGATGTTCTTGAACATATCGTGCGTGATCGCCTCGGCATTTACTCGACGACGCATGGGAAGCACATCAAGGAATTTCAAAGCTATTCCTATGGTGCATACAATCTGGTGTTTACAAAGGGAACAATGCCCGCAAAGGATGTGATCAACAAATCCACCGAAATGGCATTCTACTTCTCAAAGCCCGACGTCAAGTATGCACCGTTCCGCAGCGGGCTTACAGACGCATTGGAAAAGCTCAGTGCACTTGTGTCCATCGATCATGTCTCATTGTGGCAGCGGAAGCTCGGTCTTGGTTCTGGCCGGGAGTTCATCCTTCGTGTCGTGAGCAGCAAGTCCGAGGTTGCTGCGGAAGTGATTCAATGGTTGAACGCTTACGAGGAAAAAGCCTTCGTGCGTGAGGCGCTCATTGAAGGCGGAAATCTTGTAGTCAAAGAACTTCTCTTCAGATAATGTTATGGGCAAATCCACATCCCGATCTTCAAGACGGAAGAGCTCCGAATCCTTTGAGCTGAAGCAGGCACGTGCTGGGAACATTCTCCGTCTATTGAAGAAGCAATTCCCTCAACCGAAGACCGCACTCCTGCACGAAAACCCATTTCAACTCGTCATTGCTACGATCCTTTCCGCACAGTGTACGGATGAGCGTGTCAACATGGTGACGAAGGAGTTGTTCAAGAAGTATCACACCCCGAAGGATATTGCCAACGCCAACGTCGCTGAGTTGGAGAACGATATCAAGTCCACGGGCTTTTACCGGATGAAGGCGAAGAGCATCATGGGGTGCAGCAAAGCCCTGATCGAGAAGCACAACGGCAGAGTCCCGGAAACAATCGAAGATTTGGTGCAGTTGCCGGGCGTAGGAAGGAAGACGGCAAATGTCGTACTTGGCCAGGCATTCGGAATCGTTTCAGGAGTTGTGGTAGATACACACGTTCACCGGCTTTCGCAGCGAATGGGTTTCACGGAGCAAGACACTGCGGAGAAGATCGAAGAAGACCTGATGAAACTGTTCCCGAAGAAGAATTGGATTGACGTAGGAAGTATCCTGATTCTGCACGGACGAAGGACATGCGGGGCACGAAAGGCGGATTGCCCTGAGTGTGTGGTCAATGATTTGTGTCCGTCAGCCGGGCTCTTTGAGAAGAAGGTTTAGTAGGAATTTGAAATACCGTAGGTCAGACATTCCTGTCTGACCGCCGCGGACAAACAGGAACCTGGGTCAAAGGCGAAAACCATCAGGCGTCTTACCTCATCTCGATGGCTAAAGCCGGAACATTGTTTGGATTGTTTTTTGCCACGACCTGAAGGTCGTGGCAATTTGGGTTTCTCAACAACTTAGTTCTTGCTCGTCAATTCGATGTGGAGCTTTGTAATGCACGCTCCACAAAAGAACAGCATCTTGTAGTCCCCGATCTGTCGCTCGACCAATTGTGCTTTCGGGAATTGTTCTCTACAGACAGAGCAGCGTTCCTTGTTCAACTCTTGCGGAGACTTGCCCTGTCTGATAATCGCCTTGAAGCCTAAAGCGGCCACGACAAGAAGTAGCGCCATGAAACACACAGCAAGTACTGTAACAACCATCGTACGTTCCTTGGTTTGAGAATACTCAAACAGAATATAGAAACATCTTCCACATATTCAAACCTTCATACCGGACAGATCAACCATGAACAGACAGGACGCCCTCGAACTGCTCCACGAATACACCAAGACCGACAGTCTCAGGAAACACGCTCTCGCTGTTGAGGCGGCAATGCGAGCCTACGCGAAGAAGTTCGGAGAGGATGAAGAGAAGTGGGGGATTGTTGGGTTGCTGCACGACTTCGATTACGAGGCGAACCCGCAGGTTCCCGATCACCCAATGAAGGGTCAGGAAATCCTGGAGCAGAAGGGTTATCCCGACGATATCCGCCGCGCCATTATTAGTCATGTTCCGCAGATGAATGTCCCGCGAGACAGCCAAATGGCAAAGGTACTCTTTGCCTGCGATGAGTTGTGCGGATTTATCGTAGCGTGTTCGCTTGTTCGCCCGAACAAGATCTCGGACCTCGAAGCATCGTCCGTGAAGAAGAAACTCAAGGACAAAGCCTTTGCCCGCACCGTAAGCCGTGAGGACATTACTCAAGGAGCCGAAGAGATGCAGTTGGATATGAATGAGCATATCCAGTTTGTGATCACTGCGCTGAAGGGTGTTGCTGTTGAGATTGGTGTGCAGTAACCGAGTCTCACCACACATCAAACGTCAGCCCCACTCCCCAATTCTCTTCCCGGATGTTGTAGTACTGGCTGTACACCGTCAATCCTGAATAATAACTGGCGTACAGCCGCACACCGCTTCCCGACCACTCACCGAACTTTACACCGAACTCCAGGTTATTCGTCCCGATGTACGAAGGGATTCCAACAAAGGAGAGATTGTCCGCCACGAACACATTGAACGGCTTGGCGAAGGCGGTACCTGATGTTGCATGCGCCTCGATCCCATGAATTGTACTGAAGCGGCGAATGTTCTCAGGACGGATGAGCGTCGCGTAGCTGAATCCTGAATACATCATGAGAGTGAGCGAAGTCCAGCGGCACTCATACGCCGCGATGAGTTCTCCGAAATCCTTCGTGAATGGAATTGGAGCCATGCCGTTCTTCCATGTTCCGGTAGAGTTATCGAAGTGTCCGTCAATGAAGTGGGCGCTGAGGTGCATTACACGAAGCCGGAGTGAAAAGGCTGCATCGTCACTCGCAGCCCGATAGGAGACATGTCCGCCGAAGAATCCATCCACCGCATCAATCTGCAGCCGATGACCTTCGGCACTTGTTGACAATGCATAGGTGAAGAAGTCAATGCCCATCCGGAGTCTTTTACTTTTCTCAGATGAAATGGTATATTCTACCAGATCCAACGTGCTGCCGATATCAAGTTTAAGGTGGGAGGTGGCGATGTCCTTCCGAACGCCGACACGCGGTTCCTGATAGTTGGCAGTGAACGGTGGAACAAGGATTCCGCCCGGCAGAAACATAAACGCCGATTCCGATGGTTCATCACTGGAAGCAATATGGTTTAAGAAGGGAAGAAGGATCAGGATTAACAATAGTCGTCGCATGCGTTCATTCTCTTGTGAAAGTCAGATGAATATAGCCAACCGCGTTTGTACAAGCAACAGTGTAGTGACCTGTCTTGGTTGTCATTGCGAGGAACGCTTTTCGTGACGAAGCAATCTCATCACAGGGAGTTCATGAGCATAACTGAATTCACATCAGAAGAACGGGAGCGGTACAGCCGGCATTTCGTTCTTCCTGATGTGGGCGTTGAAGGCCAGTCAAAGCTCAAGGCTGCACGCGTGCTGATCGTTGGCGCAGGCGGACTCGGCTCCCCGATTGCTTTGTATCTTGCAGCGGCAGGCGTTGGAACTATTGGCATCATCGATCATGATGTCGTTTCGCTTTCCAACCTGCAACGCCAGGTTCTCTATTCGTTGGCTGATGTCGGAAAGAGCAAAGCGCTGATCGCCAAGCAGCGCATCCTCTCACTCAATCCAACCCTCAAAGTCGTAGTGTACCAAGAGCGGCTAGATTTTTCCAACGCGCTCGGCATCCTCCGTGAGTTTGATATCATTGCCGATTGTACCGACAATTTTCCCACCCGCTATCTTATCAACGATGCGTGTGTACTTGCTTCAAAGGTCAACGTGTACGGAAGTGTGTTCCGCCACGAAGGCCAGGTATCGGTGTTTGATGCTTCACGCGGGCCCTGCTATCGCTGCTTGTATCCAGCTCCTCCGCCGCCGGAGTTAGTGCAGGATTGTTCACAGGCCGGCGTGCTCGGCGTCCTGACTGGAATTGTGGGAACCCTTCAGGCAAATGAAATCATTAAACAGATTCTCCGAAATGGAAAGCCATTGATAGGCAGGTTGTTGATGGTTGACGCATTGAATGCAACAACATCTGAGATCACCATTCAGAAAGATCCTGCATGTCCGATCTGTGCAGAGAACAGAAGCATCACGTCACTTATCGATTATGAAGGATTCTGTATGAGTAATAGTTCGCCCGACAAGAGCATCTCGCAATTTGAAATCTCTGTGAAAGAATTAAAACAACGGATGGGACAAGGGCAGCCAGTAGCATTGCTTGATGTGAGGGAACCGTTCGAACAACAACTCTGTTCACTTGGGGGACAATTGATCCCCCTGCGAGAACTCGATCAACGCAAGGAAGAACTCAATCGGGAAAGTGAGATCATCGTTTATTGTCATCATGGCATGCGCAGTCAAAGTGCTGTGAACCTTCTGCGACGGTCGGGCTTCAGCAACGTGAAGAATCTTGATGGCGGCATTGATGCATGGGCCCGCGAGATTGACAAGACCATGCCTCGTTACTAGGTTGAAAGTCTGCATTGTTTTGTCTACATTTGTGCAAGTTTTTGTATCTGAACATTCATTTCCGGAGGAACATTGATGAAACGACGCCTGTCCCTGCTTCTTCTTTTCATGGTTATCACCACCACGTTTGTGTTTGCACAACAGGAAGAAGAGCCGCCGATTCCGCCGAAGCGTTCCAAGGCGGCAAAGATTGGCGCGTTTGGCGGTTTTACGCCCAGCTGGCTGTTCGTTGACGTCAAGCCTATAAATGATGTTCTTGTGCCGGCGGGCGGTGCAGCATTCAAAGATGACGGTGTGTTTCTCTGGGGTGGTGGCGGAGCGGCGTATATCATGCTTGTGCCAAACCTTCGTGTTGGTGGTGTGGGGATGAGTGGAACAATCAAAAGCACGCGGCTTGATCCATTTGGCGTCAGGCGTGATGCAGAGTTGCACGTCGGGTTTGGTGGCGTAACCGTGGAATACACGGTTCCCATTGTCGAACGCCTTGATGTTTCGTTCGGAACAATGATTGGCGGTGGAGGCATTGATATTGTCCTGCGTCAGGATAACGGCGGGAATAAAAGCTGGGGACAGGAGTGGACAAACTATGGATCCGGGAGCTATCAGACGCTCGGGCAGATCAACAACATCAAACGAACACTTTCAGGATCGTACTTTGTTTGGGTTCCCTCGGTGAATGTTGAGTATGCGATTCTTGCATGGGTCGGTGTTCGTGTGGGTGCAAGCTACGTTGGGATGTCCGCACCCTCATGGAAACTTGATGACAACAATGAACTTCTTGGAGTGCCGAGCAGCGTGAGCGGGAAAGGCTTTATGATTAACGCGGGATTGTTTGTGGGAACGTTCTGAGATGAGGTTGTAGAGTTCCTTGAGTTTCTGGAGTTGGGCTACTCTTTCTTCTCAACGAATTGAGTTCCTCTCCATTCTACAAACATCTCCTTGCACCGGTTGCGTTGATACTTTCCTGTTGATGTTACTGGAATGGTACTACCGAAGACCACAACCTTGGGTGACTTGACAAACTGCAAACGCTTGCGGCAGTATTCCACTACGTGTGACTCTGTAAGTTCCGCTCCATTCTTCAGCTTTACGTAAGCGCCGATCTCTTCGCCGTACCAATCGTTTTCAAATCCAACCGCAATGCCTGCCTCTATGCCGGGCATGTTCATCAGCACTTCATCGATTTCAAATGGAGAGATGTTGACGCCACCGCGAATGATAAGCTCCTTGATCCTTCCTGTAATAAAAAAGAACTTCCTCGCCTGATCGTCATACATGAAGAACCCCTCGTCACCGCTTCTGAACCAGCCATGGGCGAAGGTCTTCTCGTTCGCGTCAGCGTTCTGAAAGTAGTACTTCATCACGTTGTGGCCTCGGATGACGATTTCTCCACGTTCACCTTCCCCCAACTCGTTGCCGTGTTCATCATGGATTGCCATTTCGTTGACAGGCAACGGAACGCCGATGGAAGGGAAACCATGCTTTGAGAGCCACATCTTGTGTTCACCGAGGGGCAGGTCTATGGGGAGGAAGCACGAGTAGCACGTTGTTTCGGAAAGCCCATAGCCGTGGATAATCGGGATCTTGAACTCATGCTCGAACTTGAGGGCAAGCTCCACGGTCAGCGGCCCCGCGCCGCAAATGATGTGGCGGAAGTGCAGAAGCTTGTACGCTTCCATGGAGAGCTTTGCGTGAAGGAGGAACTGCAGGAGTGTGGGCACAACGCTGACGATCGTGACCTTTTCCATGCTGATACGCTCGAAGAACTTGTCGCTGTGGAATTTCTGGTTGAGGACAACGCCGCTTCCCGCATACAGTGGCGTCATGAGCGTGACAACGGTGCCATTGACGTGGTGAATCGGTAGTACGCACATCATTCGCTGGTCTTCCGAAATGCGATGCCACTCGGCAATCGCCATTGCATCCACGAGGAGGTTGTATTGCAACAGGACAACGGCCTTCGGATTGCCGGTTGTGCCTGACGTATAAACGATAAGAGCCTCGTCAGCAAGTGTGACGGCTTTCTTTGGTACGAAATGGAGCGGCTGCTTGATCAGCTCCGCCTGGAAGTAGGGAAGATTGGGTTTGAGCTTTTTCCCGACTTGGACAATTGTCTTCAATGCAGGAGCCTGGGTCTGGAGAGCGCAGATACGCTCAACGAACTGCTCCCGGACGAATGCCAGCGTTGCTTCAGAGTTTTTGAGAATGTAGGCGATGTTCTTGTCGTCTTCACTGACGTTGACCGGTACAACGACAGCGCCGATCAGGAACGCTGCGAAGTACTGGATGACAACATCAGAATGGTTAAACGACACCGTGGCGATTCTATCGCCGGGAGCGATGCCCAACGATTGAAGCAAATTTGCGGTGCGAGTTACCTCCTCGAAGAATTCCCGATACGAATACTCTTTCCTGTGTCCTTCGTCGTCGTAAAAAATCAGGAACGCTTTCTGCTCGTAACGCTCCACCTGTTGCGCAAGCAGGTCGCCGATGTTTTTATACTGCATCATCGGTTGAGTAGGCGGGGTGCCATCAACAGATTGTGCTTGAAAGATTTTGTCCAGTACTGATTCGGAAATATCGGACATGGATAGTGCAGGTGTGGGATGCGTTGGTTGTGGTTGTTAATACACCATAGAAACGGAAAACAACCAGTTCAACACTACGGTTTTCAATTCTCGACTCGGCGTGACATCACTTTGCCACTTCCTCGGGTTTCTCCATCCAACTCATCCAATATTCTTTCCATTCCACGTCTTCGCCGTGTGGAAGGATATGAATGGGATTGAGTCCGTCGAGCATGACGGCGTATTCATCGGTGTGAGTCTTCTTGGCTTGATTCCTGAGAGCCTTGGGATGTGGCCCGTGGTGAATGCCGCGTGGATGTAACGTCACCATTCCGGGTTTGATATTATCGCGGCTGAAGAAATTCCCATCATGATAAAAAATGAACTCATCATAATCCGTGTTGCGATGGAAGAAGGGAACTTTGAGCGCGGCGGGATCCTCTTCCAGTGGGCGGGGGAGAAAGCTGCACACGTATGCGCCCTGAGTTGCAAACGTGGTGTGTGCGCTGGGAGGCAGATGTCCACGGTGACTCATAATCGGACGGATGTCTCTCATGTTCAGTTTCCACGTCGTCAGGTCGCCTTTCCATCCAACAACATCAATCGGATTGAAGGGATACCACACGGAAGAGAATTCCTCTTCAACTTTGATTCGAACTTCCCACTCACGGTTGTCGTCGAGGTACGGTTGTGGTTCGGGAGTGGTGATCACTGCGGGATCATACAACGCGTGTTGGCCAATGAGTCCCTTGTCCGGTTGCTCAAATTCCGTCTTCGATTCAACAATGAGGAAGAAGTTATCCTTCGTCTTCGGAACAACCCGGTACGTGACAGCTCGCGGGATGTTGATGTAGTCACCCTTTTCGAAGGTGAGCGGCCCAAAGTCCGACTCAATGACTCCTTCACCGCGATGTACGAAATACAGTTCATCGCCGTCAGCGTTGCGCATATAGAACGGCATCGGCTCGGAGCGACGTGAGACGAAGAGCTTCACATCCTGGTTACCCATGAATGCCACGGGAGAACCTTTTGGGTCGGTCTGATCGGTTGGCGTGAGATTGTTCAGGTCGAGGCAGTGCGGACGCAGCTTTCCTTCAAACCGGATCCAACCGGTGGGAGGATGCGTGTGGTACAAGTGTGCAGACTTTCCGAAGAAGCCTTTGCGGCCATGCTCTTCTTCAAACGTACCGTCGGGAAGTCCGACATGAGCCTGCGATGCTATCTTTCCCTTCTTCAGTGGGTACATGAACTCTCCTTTTGTGCCGAATTGTCAACCGACGGATGTTGGAATAATTGCCACCCCAATATACGCGCGGGGAATGAGAACGGCAAATCGAAAATGCTGCCCACTCGGTAGGCGATATGGTAGCTACTTGAGTATAATGAGCCGTTTGGCATCGGTGAACTCGCCCGCATGCAGCCGGTAAAGATACATACCACTTGGCAGGTTGCGTGCATTGAATTCTGCTCTGTGGTCTCCGCCTTGGAGTAGGTCGTTCACCAATGTTGCAACTTCCTGTCCAAGTACGTTGTACACTTTCAGTGTCACGAAGCGAGTTTCAGGGATTTGAAACCGGATATTCGTTACGGGATTGAACGGGTTGGGATAGTTCTGTTCCAGATTGTAGTTCGCCGGCACCTGGTGTGATACTTCGTTGTCAACATCGGTGAGCTCGGAGACCGGCCGACGGTATACGCCGACGCCGAAATAATTCACAAAGGCAAATGTCCCTGCAATCTGAAGTGTGTTCCAGATCGATCCAGGAAGCCCGGTGATATCGGCGGGGGTCCAAGATTGTCCGTCATTCGTCGATCGATCAATTGAATCACCGACCGCATAGACCGTCGATCCATTCTTTGAAAGCCCGTACACCGAAGGCCCCGTGCGAACTTTTGTCCACGTTGTGCCGAGATCAGTGGAGAGGAAGATGCCGGATTGTGTACTCGCTCCTGACACTCCAACAATAAGCGAGTTGCCGCTCGCAATGAGAGCATTCTTGTTTTGAGAACTAATTACACCCGGGTCAGAAGCCCAACTTGTGCCCCCGTCTGTAGAAATGTATACGCCCAGATTTTGATGGCAGATAAAGAGGTTCGTCCCGATCTTCGCCACCCCTGTCATCGTTTGCGTTGTCGGAAGTCCGTTTGCCGTTTTGGTCCATGTGGCACCATTGTCGGTTGATATCCCGAACGCAGAAGTGAATCCAAACGCCGCGTACACTGAATTGCCTTCGGCGTAGAGGGCCGTTGCGTATTGATTGGCCGGGACACCGCTTGTTGTCTGCACCCACGTTGCGCCGCTGTTGGATGAACGCCAGATTCCCGCCGCATCGCCGGCTGCCACAAGATAGTTTCCGCTTCTTACAATACTATAGAAATTAGTGAAGGTTGGGAGTCCACTACTGCTTGATGTCCAGTTCACCCCGAGGTTCGTGCTTTTGAATACGCTCGTAATTGAACCGGCGTACAAAGTTGTTGTATCTGCATACAATGCACCAATGGACTGATTGGTCATTCCCGTGATCATCTGTGTCCATTGGGCCTGAGCGCTGCATGTTCCCATAAACAGGCCAATCACAACAAAGAAATGCTTCATGACGGAGTCTCCTTGAAAGTTGTGGCGACTGAGCTAATGTCGCGTTGTCGTAGACCTCCGGCACGTTTCCTCAATCACGCAGCTCGACAAAAGTGTTTGATATTCCTGACGATGTGTTTACTTCAGCAACGTCATTCTTCTCACATCAACAAAATCGCCGGCTTGAAGCCGATAGAAATAGGTGCCACCAGGCAAGTTGTTTGCGTCGAATTCTGCTCTGTATCTTCCGCCCGGTAGTTGCTCGTTCACAAGCATGGCAACTTCCTGTCCAAGCAGGTTGTACACTCGTAACGTTACACGACGGGAGTCAGGGATTTGGAATTGGATCTTTGTTGTGGGATTGAATGGATTCGGGAAATTCTGATGGAGAACAAACGAGTTCGGCCGGTTGCCTCCAAGATCACTGACGCCTGCGGTCGCACCATAGGCAAGGTCATCCACTGTGAAGGTACTGCCAATATTTACCTGCAGGACATTTGAAATCATAAAGCCGATATGAGCAGTATCGGGAGTTTCTCCTGTCGTATAGGTAATATTCGCAACAAACTCCCTGTATGTTGTCTGAGTTGCTCCCGCCGTGAATGCGCCGGCACCCATTATGACACCGTTTTTCTGGAAGCCAGCGGAGACGATGAAGATGTCATCAGCGCCGGGAGTGTACTTGTACCAGCCATGCAAGGCTGCCGGTCGCGAACTGATCGGAAATCCACCGCCGTCAGTACCTGAAAAGAGAGAGGGCGCAAAGGGGAAACCGCTGAACGAAACAACGGTTCCTTGCGCAGCAGATGAACCGGCATGGGCGCTCGATGATTGGGTAACAGGGGCAACCATCGTTGGAACATTTGAGGTGAACCAACCCGTTGGATCTCCTCCCGACCACGTTTCAAAGCTCGCATATGGAATTGGCTGGGCGAACGCTCCCAACGAAAAGAGTACAAACACGACGCAACATAGAACAAGGTGTTTCATGGCTGTTCCCTTCCTTTTGATGAGAGAGTACATTCAAAACGACCTCTTAGAGATTTCCGCGCAACTCCTGTTCTCGTTCAATAGCTTCAAACAACGCTTTGAAGTTCCCTTTGCCGAAACTCCGGCTTCCTTTTCGCTGGATGATTTCATAGAACAACGTCGGGCGATCTTCAACAGGCTTGGTGAAGATCTGAAGCATGTAGCCTTCGTCGTCCCGGTCAACGAGAATTCCGAGCCTGCTCAATTCGCTAATCGGTTCATCAATCTTGCCGACCCGTGAGGTGAGTTCCTCGTAGTAGGTGTTTGGTACGCGAAGGAATTGCACCCCCTGGCTGGTGAGTTTTGAGACAGTGTCGATGATATTGTCCGTAGCCATGGCGATGTGTTGCACTCCCGGACCGTGGTAGAACTCGATGTATTCTTCGATCTGGGATTTACGCTTTCCATGTGCAGGCTCGTTGATGGGGAACTTGATTCGATCATTCCCGTTTGCCATTACTTTGGACATTAGGGCGGAGTATTCCGTGCTGATATCGTTATCATCAAAATGCTGATAGAGCTTGAAGCCCATGACATCTTCATAGAACTTCACCCAAATATTCATCTGGTTCCAGCCGACGTTGCCGACCATGTGGTCGATGTACTTCAGTCCCACAGGACGAGAGACGACATCGACGCCTTCGACAGCTTTGTAACCCGGCATGAATACGCCTTTGTAGTTCCTCCGTTCGACGAACGTATGGATGGTATCGCCATAGATGGCAATTGCAGACTTTCGGACTTCTCCGAACTCATCCTTGATTGTCGTAGGCTCCATCACGCCCTTGGCGCCGCGTCGTGTGGTTTCCCTGTAAGCAGTCCCGGCTTCATCCACCCAGAGAGCGATGTCGTGAACACCATCTCCATGAAGTTTGATGTGGCCCATGATCGGATGATCGGGTTGCATCGGCGTTGTCAGGACAAGCCGTACTTTGTCCTGCTGAAGAACATAGGACGCCTTGTCCCGTACGCCAGTCTCCGGCCCGCAGTAGGCGACAAGTTTGAATCCGAACGCCGAGCGGTAGAAGTGTGCAGATTGTTTTGCATTGCCAACGTAGAACTCGACGTAGTCTGTCCCGTTGAGGGGGAGGAAGTCGACATGCTGTTCGGTGGCGGTAGCTGTTTTTGCATCAGGCATTTTCTTGCTCCTTGTTATTTCACAGGAATCCGAAATCTCAAATCCACAATCTCAAATCATCTAAATTCTCTATCCACAATATCAATCTCTCCGGGATAAGTAATCGGACCAAAGTCGGTCTTGATCGTCGGTTTTGCGCGTAACATTAGACGGCTTGGCGAACTGTTTGCTCCGCCAAGCGCAAGTGCAAGGTTGATGATATGATCGTAGCCCTTGTCCTTGAAGAATTTTACAAGATCCAGACTCATCCGCAAGGGGATTGTGGACTCCTGTCCCGTACCGGGTATGGTAATGGGGGATGCGATATCGCCGTTGATGGTTGTTGCGTTGTCGATGACCAGGGTCCATGCAAAGCTCGAGAGTGTGGCGGCTGATTTCGGTGAGCCTCCGGTACCGTCATTGTGATTCACGGCTGCAACGTTGACGGTGAACGATGCGGGAAGTTGACCGCTTGCAAACGCGGCAGCAAGGGTGATTCCATCCATAACGCTGATGCCCGATTTCCCCGTAAGGGACACCCCGGCGAGGGTGAAGCTGTTCACGTTCGCAAGCTTGAACTGACACCGTGAAAGATTTGTCACGGCATTCTGGATCTCCTTCATGACGTTGCATGAAAGTGTGCCGAGGCTGAGCATCAGTACAACAACAATTGTTCTCTTGGTCATGTGGTACCGATTGTTAACGTATGTGTGATTCAATCCCGAACCTTCTCGAGAACTTTTTGCAATGACTGGACGAGCCGTTCATTTTCTTGTTGAGTGCCGATTGTGATTCGGACGCAGTGCGGAAGTCTAAATGCTTTGAGCGGCCTGATGATGACGCCGAGAGCAAGCAATCCTTCGTACACATGGTTCACCGCTGCTTCATTTGGCATAGGCAAAAGGACAAAATTTGCATCTGTTCGTATCGGTGTGAGTCCGAGATTCTTAAGCGCGGGAATCATGTACGCTTTCCCTCGTTCATTGACTTCGAGCGAACGTTGGAGGAAATCGGAGTCACTCAACGCTGCGATGCCTGCAGCCTGGGCAAGCGTGCTTGGTTCAAACGGCAGTTTCACCTTCAGAAGATTCAAGATCAGCGCTTCGTGAGCAAACCCGTAACCGATCCGGACTCCCGCAAGCCCGTATGCCTTGGAGAATGTTCTAAGCGTAATGACATTGTCGTAACGATACTGCATGGAGTCAGGGTAGTCAGGATTATTCTGGGCGTATTCAAAGTATGCTTCATCCAGAATGATGAGGACATGCGCTGGCACTTTCTTCATGAACTCATCAAACTCCGCCTTCGAAAAGATTGTGCCGGTTGGATTGTTGGGATTGGCGAGATAGATGATTTTTGTGTGTACGTTGATTGCAGCAGCAATTGCTTCGAGATCAAAGTGGTAGTTCTTATGCGGGACGAGAACCAGCTTCACGCCGCGTGAACGAGCAAGAACGTAAAGCCCTACAAACGTTCCCTCGGATGTCAGCACTTCATCATCGTCACACAGGAATGCGCGGATAATGTTGGACATAATGCCTTCCGAACCGCTCCCTGCGATAACGTTGCCAACCTTCAGATGGAATTGCTTGGCCAGTACTTCACGAAGGTCAAGTCCGCCGTTGGGGTAGAGGTGAAGCTCGTCGAAATGCTGTTTCATCGCTTCAACGGCACGGGGAGATGGTCCGAGAGGGTTCTCGTTCGATGCAAGCTTGATGACATCGGCGATGCCAAGCTCCCGCAGCAGTTCAGCAATTGGCTTGCCGGGCTTGTATGCTTCGAGGGATTCGATGTATGACGGAACGAGAGGCATCGGGCTGGACTTGTTCGTTTGATTGATTTAAGATAGCAAACATGAGTCCGAGTTGCAACGTAGACATAGCGTCATTGCGAGCCCGTTTCTCAAGGCGAAGTCCCGCTCTCTGGGATTCCGCTCATGTGCGGGATTCTGGGTGGTGGAACAATCTCATTTCTACTCGGCGGGGAGCAAGATTGCGTCGGGTTGGGAAACACCCTCGCAATGACAATGGAATGGTTGTGGTGGCCTTCGTAGCCCGATCCTTAAGGGTCGGGCTACTTGCGAGAACCCAACCAGTTGCAAGGACGTTCACGCCCTTTCGTACTTCTCTAAACGCTTGATTGCCAAAAAGGATGTTAGTAGATTGGCGGGAGAAGGAAGCGTGTGTTGGCTGTATAAACTAGATGTTAGCGTCCACCATGAACCGGTGTTGATAATAGGTAAAAAATGAGAATACACTTCCCCAATAGCGCAAGGCTTCAGAACATAGGTGGCTTTCTCCGAAGATTTGATCCTACCGACGAGAGCAGACTCGATTTCAGTATGCATCCGGGATGGGTTGCTGTGCATCCCTTTGTAATTGCCTTTACCGCTTGCGTTGCGGACTACGTATCGCGAAATGGGGGTAATCACTTTGGTGAAGTTGCTCGTGTGCGGTCTTTGCCATACCTTATCCGCATGGGCCTCTTTCAGTATCTGCGATTGGACTATGGAGCGGAGGTTGTAGCCCATGAGGAAGCTGGAAGATTCATCACGATTCAAAGAATCACAAACACGCAAGAGCCGACAAATTTCATTGTTAATTTAATTCCTTTGCTACATGCTGAACCAGTCCAAGTTGAACCCATTCGTTATGTCATAAGTGAGCTCGTTCGGAACGTACTTGAACATTCAGAATCTGGAGCTGGCGCCTTTCTGTGTGCGCAGTACTTCCGAGATTCTCAAACTCTTTCCCTCGGCGTTGCAGACGCTGGAGTTGGTATTCAGAGGACAATTTCCAGATATCACAATGCAGCGACAGGATGGGATGCTACTATGCTCGCACTCAGGCCTGGCGTAACCGGCACGACGGCTCGTATTGGTGGAACAGACTACAATGCTGGTGCAGGCCTATTTTTCACAAAGAGTATTGCATGTGCCTCGCGCAATTATTTCGTAATCTATTCAGGCGATGCAGCATTCAAGCTACGAAAAACTCCTCAACGGAGGCAGATATATTTGCATGGAAATGCAGCGAACGACTACCATACAAAAGAGATTGGCTTACCAGCTTGGCAAGGTACGGTTGTTGGCGTTGACATTTCCATTGATCCACGTCGCTCTTTTGCTGCTTTGATGGATTTGATACGGAAAGCATACGGTCTTGACGTTCGAGAGCGCCGAAAACAGCCATATAAGAAGCCGAGGTTCACGTGACTGTAATCCAAGTCTTGGAACGTGTGGGATCTTTTGCCGAGGATAAAGACATAGCTGCTGCAATAAGAAAGAACGAAATCCGTCCAGCTATTGAGCGTGGGGACAGTATTTGCATAGACTTCGCAGGAGTTGAAGGAGCGACACAATCCTTTGTTCATGCCATGCTCTCTGATATCATCCGCACATTCGGTGCAGACATTCTTGATAAGTTCGAGTTCCGTTCGTGCAACAAGACGATTCAATCAATTGTCGGAATTGTTACTGAGTACAGTCAACTTGATATGGATGAATAATATCCCGTTCGTTCATCGAGTTCAACGAATGCAAAACGCCCATCAATCCATTGCCACAAACCCTCGCCCATATCACTCTCCTTGTTCACGACTACGATGAAGCCATTGCATTCTTCACCCAGAAGCTTGGCTTCACATTGATCGAGGATACTGTACTAAGTGAAGACAAGCGCTGGGTGCTTGTTGCTCCGCCGGGATCTGACGGTGCGAGTTTGCTTCTCGCCAAGGCGTCCACACCTGAGCAGGAGAGCCGGGTTGGCAACCAAACCGGAGGACGCGTCTGCATGTTCCTCCACACGGATGATTTCTGGCGTGACTATCATGCCATGAAGACAGGGGGAGTGAAATTCACAGAAGAGCCACGTGAAGAATCGTACGGAACAGTTGTGGTGTTTGAAGATCTGTATGGAAACAAGTGGGACTTGGTGGAGATGCGAAGTCCAAAAGTCAGGTAGGTCAGACATTCCTGTCTGACCGCAGCGGACAAACAGGAATGTTTGTCCTACAGCTCTTGTGTTCTGACGTAAACTCAGTAAACAATATTAAAAAAGAATCAAAGCCTTCCAATTTGGAACATCTTCAACTTTCAACATTGCGCCTCACTGTCATCGCCGGAACGCTTGCGCACGCCGAAGCGGAAGTCCACAATCGTCCGCTTTTGCCACATTTGCTTAATGCCATCGTTCCCGACAACTGGCCACCACCCTTGAACGACGACGCATCCATGCGATGGTTCCTTCGCTATCTTCAGGAAAATCCTGACGCAGGCGGTTGGTCCATGTGGTACATCCTCCTGCAAGATGTTCCAGGTAAGAAGCCGCTTCTTATTGGCAATGGAGGCTTCAAGGGAAAGCCTACGGCCGACGGGACAGTTGAAGTTGGGTATTCGGTTATGGAGAATCATCAACGCCAAGGCTATGCAACGGAAGCAATGAGTGCTCTCATTGACTGGGCGTTCACGCATCCTGAAGTTACGCGTGTCATTGCCGAGACTCTGACCGATCTCACACCTTCGATCAAGGTGATGGAGAGGAACGGTCTCAGGTTTATCGGTAAAGGTTCGGAGGAAGGAGTTATCAGATACGAATTGCTTCGAAACAACTTCAAGAGCTAAATCAAAAATCAAATTGCAAACAAATCCAAAATCCCAAGTAGATCCAAATCTCAAATCTGCAATCAGAAGTCATCAATCCAAATGATTCCTCTCCGCGACACCACCAAATCAAAAACAATTCCGTTTGTCAACTACATACTGATAGTAGTCTGTGGCGTTGCGTTCCTTTATGAGTTGTCACTCGGCGAATATCTTGCCGTGTTCATTCAACGCTATGCTGTCAACCCTTCGGAGGTTGCATCGGTTGTCTTTCGCTATGACATTTCTTTTCCTGCAATCGTTCGCCGGGTTGTTCACGCAGGAGGAGGTGCGCTGCTTCCCCTTGTTACATCAATGTTTCTCCACGGTGGTTGGATGCATCTACTTGGGAACATGCTGTATCTGTACATCTTCGGAGACAACGTTGAAGACCGTCTCGGACATTTCGGGTATCTCTGCTTTTATCTTCTCGTTGGAGTTGGTGCAACGCTGACGGAAGTGTACTTCCATCAACATTCTCCCGTCCCGATTATCGGGGCAAGTGGCGCCATTGCGGGAGTGTTGGGAGCGTACTTCCTGCTCTATCCGAAGGCCAAAATCATGACGCTCATTCCGCTCTTCGTGTTCTTTCCGGTTATCGAAATTCCGGCGTTCTTCTTTTTGGGTTTCTGGTTTGTCATGCAGTTCATCAATGGAACGCTGGCATCCGGCGCCGATGCTGCCGGTGGCGTTGCATGGTGGGCTCATGCAGGGGGATTCGTGGTTGGAGCGGCGTTGATGCCGATATTTCTTCTGATTCGGAAACTCCCTTGATTCTCGTCCAAAACTACCGTACTTTTTGAAAGCACTGGTCGCTTTCCCCTTCGCGTAATCTTAATCATATCACTATCCATAGAGGTTCTCATGTTGCAGCGTCGACTGTTTTCGCTGATCGTCATTTCTATTGCCTTGTCTCTAGAGTTATTCTCGGCCGCAAAACCGCCGATGCGACGTGGAGAATTACCATGGATGGATGTAAATCCGGAAGATGTCATTCCAGGTGTTGTCATGGTCAAATTCAGTGAAAGGATTACTGTAGCAGAAGGATCAACACTGACGAGTTCTGGAACGTTGAGTGCAATGCTGACGAATGCCGGAGTAACATCATTGTCACAGACGTTCCGGTCGGTATCACCGGCAACTGCCCAGGAAGTGGTGAATGGTAAAGTTGATCTGTCAAGAGTGTACTACGCATACGTTTCAAGCGGCATGGATCCACGGATGGTTGCGCAGGAGCTTTCCGGCACGACGGGCATTGAGTATGCCGAGCCGAAGATCATGCGGTATATCAACGACACTCCGAATGACCCGCTGTTGGCAAACCAGAACAATGCCTTCACGCGTATGAATGCGTATAACGGATGGACGATCGCAAAGGGGAGTGCGTCGGTGACAATTGCTACTGTTGATGGCGGAACATACTGGACGCACGAAGACTTGCTTCCCAATGTGTGGATAAATGCAGTGGAAGACATCAACCACAACGGCGTGTTTGATGCGGGCGATATCAACAATGCTGATGATGATGGCAATGGTTTTGTTGACGATGTGGTTGGTTGGAATTTTGCAAACAACACGAATAACCCCACCGGTCTCCCAAGCACGCCGAATAGTGCAGCTCACGGTACCGCGACAGGAAGCCATTTTGGTGCGAGGTCGAATAACAGCCTCGGCATGGCAGGGTCGAGTTGGAATTGCACTCTCATGCCGGTTTGTGCAGCGTCGGCAACATCGGACAATGGGATTGCGTATGGCTATGAAGGCATTGCGTACGCGTATTTGAACGGTGCCAAGATCATCAACTGCAGTTGGGGAAGTACGGGTGGCTTCTCACAGTTTGAACAGGATGTTATCAATGCAGCCACACAGGCTGGAGCGTTGGTTGTGTGTGCGGCGGGAAACGGCACGAATAACAATGGTACCGGTAAATCAAATGATGTTGTGTCTGATTATCCACCCGGATACAAAAACGTTCTGGCTGTTGGAGCAACCAATTCAACATCTGATGCCCGCGCAACTTTTTCAAATTATGGAAGGACAGTTCCTGTGTATGCTCCGGGCGTGAGCATCTACAGTGCGTTCAATGGCGGTGGATATGGAAGTGGTGGAAATGGAACGTCATACTCAAGTCCGCTAACAGCAGGACTTGCGGGCATCATCAAATCATTTCACCCGACCTGGACACCGCGCCAAATTGCATTGCAGATCAAAACAACCTGTGATTCGATTGATGCAGCGAATCCAACGCTTGCCGGGAACCTGGGCCGGGGCCGCGTTAATTTTGCACGTGCGCTCACTGAATCCCACGCGGGAATTGAAATCAATACCTCAACCATTCGTACTCCGGGAGGGCGCACCGTATTCCTTCCGAATGATACAATCGTTGTAACGTTGACGGTCCAAAACATTCTTTTTGCAGCTGCAAACAATCTGACATTCTCGGGCACAACATCCAGTGCTTCGGTGACAGTCCTTCAAGGAACGGCAAACGGAGGTACGCTTGCACCCGGACAAACCGTCACTCTTGCGCCAATGATGTTCAAGGTCGGTGCAATCACTACATCTCAGGATGTTGTCATCCGACTCGATTGGGTTTCAAACACCAACGAGCGTGACAGTTGGGCGTACAAGGTCACGGTGTTTCCAGCTATCCCTCTGTGGCAAACCGAGCCAAGCCAGACCTCGACTACATTGTACAGCGTGAAGGCAGTCAACGCAAGCATTGCCTGGGCATGCGGAGGCAACGGCAGCGCAACCGCTCCGGTCGCGATTCGCACAACGAATGGGGGCAGCTCATGGACGAACGTGACCGGAAATCTCACCGGCCAGGACTTGTATTGTATTACAGCAGTTGACGCTAATCGTGCTTGGGTTGGAACCGGATCAGGAAGAATATATGGAACCACGAACGGTGGCACAACCTGGGCTCAGCAAGTATATCCCGGTACGCAATCCACGTTTATGGATGGGGTCTGGTTCTTTAGTGATGGAACAGGATACGCAATGGGGGATCCGGCAAGCACGGCTGCAGGTGTCTACATTGTCTTGAAGTCAACGAACTTCGGGCAGACGTGGGCGCACACGGCAACTGAACCTCCCAGCGCAGCGAGCGAAGCCGGATGGAACAACTCCTTCTGGTGCACAGATGTAAATAATATCTGGTTTGGATCAAACCAATCAAAGGTCTGGAGATCATCGAACGGCGGCGCAACATGGACATCCGGAGCCTCGGGTGGAACCAACAGCTATGCTGTTTCATTCAAAGATGCTAACAACGGTTTGGTCGGCCATGACAATGGTGCTATCCGAATTTCCACCAACGGTGGGGCAACATGGACTGCAGTATCCAGTCCAACAACCACGCCAATCCAAGGATTGTCATTCCTCTCGGGAACAAATTCTGCGTGGATCAATGCAGGCGCAGTTCCTTACCGGACCACCAATAACGGAACCAACTGGATATCTCAAACAGTATATCCAATCTCCGGAACACTGAACCATAGCTCGTTCGCTGACACGAGCAACGGTTGGGCCGTGACATCGAACGGTGAGGTTCTCCATTATCGTCCTGCAACAACAACGGGAGTGGGATCCACGGACCAAGGCATTCCGACATCGTACAGGTTGGAGCAGAATTATCCGAATCCGTTCAACCCCAGCACCACCATAAGCTTTGCCATTCCGAGTTCAGGGTTCGTCTCGCTGAAAGTGTATGATGTGCTCGGCAGGGAAGTTGCGACCCTTGTGGATCGTGAGATGAATGCCGGCAATTATCAGCGGACGTTCTCGATCGAAACTGGATCGACCACTGGTGTATCAAGCGGGATATACTTCTATACGTTGCGTTCCGGGTCATTTGTTGAAACGAAGAAATTCGTTTTGATGAAATAACCAAGGCTTGACGGTAGACAAGGCGCTCAGGCTGGCTCTGAGCGCCTTTTGTTTTTTGCCTCCGTTTCTTGATTACCTGAGAGCATGTTGGTACATTAGTCCAGTACGTCACCCTTTAGGAGCACAATAAACATGAGTAAGCACAGTGTTGCACTACTTGCGCTCGGATTCCTCGTCGCGGGTTGTGAACAGAAGAATGAAATCGTCCAACCTGTTACCGTTCCAGTAGGACAATTCTCAACTGAAGTGCAACCTATCCTCACACGCAGTTGTGGTGGATCAGATTGTCATGGAGGAGGATCGCAGGGGTTTGGTGGAGGATTGGATCTGACCTCTTATGATGGCATGTTTCGTGGATCGAGGTATGGGACAGTCATTGTTTCGGGAAGCCCGTTCATGAGTCATCTCGTGCAGTGCATCAACCAAACTGATACCAATATCAGTCCCGTATCGAGTATGCGGATGCCTGCGAGTCGTGACCTGCTTCCGCCTGGTGACATCCAGACGATTGTACGATGGGTGAAGAACGGAGCCCGGAACGATGATAATGTGCTGCCATTTCCAGAACCCCGACCTCGGGGTAAACTCTTCTTCACCAGTCAGAGCGTTGACCTTGTAGGGGTGATTGATCTCTCGACCAATCTGATCATGCGATATGTTACGGTTGGCAATGCTCTTCCTATGAATCAGCCACCACAGGCGCCGCACAACGTGCAAATAGATGATCAGGGAAGATACTACTACGTTACAATGATTGTGGGAAACAAACTGAAAAAATATGATGCTGCCACGAATCAGCTTGTGGGTGAACTGACCGTTGGGACAAGTCCCGCTCACGTCGTCATCACCGCCGATGGGGGCAAAGCATACGTCACAAACTTTGACCAGACTGTGGGAAGGGTGTACGCCATCAACACAGCGAGTATGACCGTCTCGAGAGTAATCGCTGTCTCGAATTTCATGAAGGGAACACACGGCGCCCGCATATCGCACGATGGGCAATACCTCTACGTCGGAAACAACGGTACGGATTTGATCACAGTGATTCAGGTGTCCAACGACTCTGTCATCACACACATTCCTGTTGCGTGCGATGTTCCTCCGTTTGGCTCATTCACGTACAAGCCGTATCAGATTGCGGTTCGGGGAGATGATCGATTCATTTATGTGACATTGAATGGGAGAGGCCTGGTGAGTGTGATAGAGCGAAATGGGAGTACGTTCACCCTGCGTGATACGATTCGTGTTGGAACAAGGCCGTTGCAATGTGAAGTCACCAAGGATCAGCGTTATCTCTATGTCTGCAATCAGGGATCGCGGAGCGTTTCGGTTATTGATGCACAGTTGAATCAGCTTTCCGCGACAATCCCGGACATCGGCTCTCAGCCCCATGGAATTGACATTTCAGATGACAGCCGGACTGTGTATGTAACTTGCGAGAACCAGGCAGGGACTGATCCACCCCATCACCCCATTGTCGGAAGCAAGGCGCCGGCGTTCCTTGTGTTCGTGGATGTAGGGTCGCAAAGCGTCTACAGAAGAATCGAAGTTGGCGGCTTTGCTGCCGGAGTGTCTGTATTTCCCGGCAGAGGAAATTGACCATGAGAAATTCAATCGTTCTCCTCGCGGCATTATCGTTCTGTACGATACATTGCAACAACACGAATGAGGTCTTCGAACAGCAACAGCCTCGTGTGTCACTCACTGTATCGAATTTGCAACCTCTGGATCCGGGCGAAGGTCACTACGAAGTGTGGGCGTCGTTCCTTGAGTTTAACAGGTCGAACGGCGGAGACTCCCCTCAGCACGAGAGCGGGTTTCGCAGTCTTGGTGAGTTCAATGTAAGGGCGGGAGATCCTGTTCTGTATGACCTTGCCGGCAATCCTGCGCGGTTCATAATCCCTCTTGATCAAAATGCACAGCTCCTCGATGATGTTGTGATTACGATTGATACCAGCGCGACCAACACATTGGATTCGCTCCAAGGCTCAGTTGTTATGGGTGGGGAATTCCGTGGTGATGCCGATATAGCAATCGCCGATCTTGATGAGTCATACGCAGATGCATTCGGCGCAGACTTTTCCGGCGTAACAGGCAAGTTTACCATCACTGCCCCAACATCTCCGCCAGATTCAAACTCCGGCGTGTGGTTCATTGAGCAACAGGGTGCAACGACTGTTGCAGGGCTTCGAAACCTTCCCGTACTTCCGAAAGGGTGGAGGTATGAGGGATGGGTGGGGAATCTCATCATTTCGACAGGGCGGTTTCTTCGAGCTGATAGCTCTGACCTTGATGGGGCTGGTCCCGGCAAAGGCGTAGGTACGGGACTTGGTTTTCCGGGACAGGACTTTATCAATCCATATGCAGGTGGCCCTCCGCCAAGACCTGATCTTCGCTTTCATACGTTTATGATTACAATCGAACCTGAGCCGGACAATTCTCCGAAGCCCTTCTCTCTTGCTGTACTTTCGGCACCGTTGTCACCGAGTCTATTTCCTCAAGGTGAGGCCATTTCAATGAACAACGTTGCGTCATCATCGTTCGCACGCGGACGAATAACGGTTGTGCGATCCGGATACTAATCATGAAGCTGTCGCTCGCTGTGCTGTTGGTTATGGTTGTGTTCATGCATCCTCAACTCGATGCACAATCGTTTGTTCGTGAGGTCTACCCGTTCCAGGTTCACGCCGACACTGCCACGGTCGAGCATCCATTCACCGGGGGGTTCTATAACCCCGCCCATCAATTTGTTGATCTTGATGGAGATGGTGACGTCGACCTCTTCATCTATGATTACAACGACAACAGCGTGCAGTTATATCGCAACACTGGTTCGAGGCAACTGGCGCAGTTTCGATTCGAGCATCTCCAATTTGCACTCCCACCGGTCAACGGCTGGTTTCGCTTTGCAGATTTTGACGGAGATGGCAAGCTGGATGTCTTCACGGGCGGTGCCAATAACAACGTGACAATCCACAGAAACATTGGCTCCAACTTGTCCCCGCAGTTTACTCTCTTTACATCTGATCTTCGTGACTCTGCCAATAATTCCGTGTACGCACAGGTTCAGTGCATACCAGGCTTCGGGGATATCGATGCTGATGGCGATCTCGATTTCTTTACGCTCAATCCCGGAGTTGGAACAATCAATTTCTATCAGAACATTGGAAGCGCGACGAACTTTCTGCTCGCCTTCCGCACGGATTTCTGGCAGGGGATTCAGATATGTCCCGGATGCTTCGCATCTTCCGATGATCCATCCCGCAATCTTCATGGGCAAGGCACGCTGTATTTCGGCGACGTCGATGCAGACCATGATTTCGACATGCTCTATGGTGACCTTTTTGATCCCGGGATATGTTACTACAGCAACGCAGGCACACAAGGTAATCCGGTGATGGACTCCATCACGTGTCGCTTTCCAGAGAATGATCCAATCCTGACGTCTGGGTTCAATCAACCATCTGTCACCGATATCGACGGCGACGGAGATTTGGATTTGTTTGTCAGTGTATTACCGCCTTTGCAGCAGGTCAACAACTTCTGGTTCTATCGCAACGTGGGGGATTCAACGAACTTCTCACTCTCACTCGTTACGAAGAACTATCTTAGCACACTTGATTTCGGTATCGAGTCAACCCCAACGTTCGTCGATGTTGATATTGACGGCGACAAGGATATGTTTGTGGGGGATCTTTTTGGTCGTGTGGCGTTTCTCCGGAACACAGGCACGGCTTCGAATCCGGCATTCAATCTGGTGGACAGTTCCTTCATTGGTACAACACCATTCGTTGCGCTCACGCCATGCTTTGCCGATATCGACGGCGATGGAGATGTCGACATGTTTGTCGGACACTTTGATGGCAATGTCATGTTTTATCGGAACACCGGTACGCCGTCATCGCCTGTGTTCCAGCGTCAGCTCTCCCAGTTCGACAGCTTGAATGTGGGAAGTCAAAGTTATGCGGTACCTGCCTTCTTTGATATTGACGGTGATGCCGATCTTGATCTTTTTGTTGGGAAGCAGGATGGAAGGATAGCATTTTTCAGAAATGTCGGAACGGTTCAGTTACCCCGGTTTTCGTTGGTGACAACATCGTTCCAGAACATCAATCGCGTGGAGAACGCCAAGCCCCAGTTTGCAGACGTGGACAACGACGGAGATCAAGACCTTGTGGTCGGAGCAAGCGATGGCAAACTGAATCTTTACAGGAACGATGGACCGGTCGGCAATCCCGTATTCACGTTTGTCACGAGTACTTTCGGTTCCATTGACGAGATTCGAACATCTTGTCCAGCCCTTGTAGACATTGATGCCGATAGCGACATGGATTTGTTTGTCGGTGGCACACGCGGCGGAATTGATTTCTACAGGAATACACTGTTTACTTCGGTGAAGGAGATTGGCCAAACCACATTGCCAACATCTTCGCGGTTGTTTCAAAACTATCCTAATCCCTTTAACCCGACAACAGTCATCAGATATCAATTGACGGCCAATGGCTTTGCCAGCCTTAAGGTCTACGATGTCCTTGGCCGCGAGGTGGCGTCTCTTGTGAATGAAAAGCTTGGCCGGGGAACGTATGATGTCACCTTCGAAGCAGCGGGCCTCGCGGGTGGTGTATACTTCTATCAGCTCCGGGTTGGAGACTTCATTGAAGCAAAAAGACTTGTGTTGCTAAAATGAGAATTGCGTTCTTGTGTAACAGGGCCACTGTTGTCATTCTTTCTCTCGTCTTTTTCTGGTGTAATGCCTTCGCACAGCCGAAGTTCGAAGGGGTGATCGAGACAAAGAACACGACTATTGATGAGTATGGTACCTTGCAGCAGTTCACGATGACGATGTACGTCAAGCAGGATATGGTGATGATCAGGAATTCGCCTCTTGGCAGCACGCCTGCATCGGTCATGATCTACCGTGGCGACAAAAATGTTGTCTGGATGCTGGATGAGGAGAGCAAGTCATATTTCGAGATCCGTCAGGATGACAAGCCTAAACAGGTGTATTCGCCATCCGGCAAGAATAACAAGGGGCCAGCCGTTCGCAAAACCGGAAAGCGAAAACAAGTCGCAGGCTTCGCGTGTGACCAGATCATCATCAAGGATGATAATGTGATGACAGAATTGTGGGCGACGAAGGCATTGGGAAATCTCTTCGGAACGATCTCCAAAATTCTAGGAGGGGAGGGAATAAACCAGGGCTGGGAGAATAAGGTGATGAGGATGGGATACTATCCACTAATTGCGTCGACCAAAGTTGAAGGCAAAGTGATGGAATCCCAGGAAGCCACAAACATTGAGAAGAGATCCTTGACGCAGGAGCTTTTTGAGTTGCCGGAAGGGTTCAAGAAGCAGAGTTCAGACGAGATCCTGAAATAAAACAAAGGCCAGCCCGAAGGCTGGCCATTTGTACCAAAGGTCGGACTCGAACCGACACCCGGTGTAAGCCGGATCCCGCAGAACGGGACAAGCCGGATTTTGAGTACAGTTTACCCCGACGCAGTCGGGGCGCTTGTTTGATCAGCAAGTGGGCTTTTTAGGAACTTGTGGCCTGGTCCGCTCTTTAGAAATCGTTCTCGTGCAGCTGCTTCAAGTCGGGTTGGGTATTGTTCTGTGTAGATATGGATAAGCGGTCGTCGATGTCGCGTTGAAGAAACTTTCCCGGCATTGTGTTCACGTAGGCGTCGCAGGTAATCGCTCGTCATGCCAACGTACAGGCGTTTGTCGCGTTCTGATCTCAAGACATATACGAAGTAGAGCTTGGTCATTGTAGCCACATGGAAAAAAATGGCCAACCCGAAGGCTGGCCATCTGTACCAAAGGTCGGACTCGAACCGACACCCGGTGTAAGCCGGACTGGATTTTGAGTCCAGCGCGTCTACCGATTTCGCCACTTTGGCTACGGGTTGGGCGATAATATACAACAAAAGGTTCTTTCTTTCAACCACTCATCAAAGGACAACCAAGAGGCTCATCTTTACTACCTTGCACCTTTCTCGTATATTCGAGTCAGATGAGCAGACGCCCCAATATACAACCGTGGTTCATTCTCCTGCGTAGTACTATTGCCTTGTGGTGCATTGTGGCGTTTCATGCCGTAGCCTCAGGTCAACCCTTCGTTGTTTTCAGTGATTCGTCTCCCCGGGACTTGGTTGTCATACGCGTTTCTTCACAAATGAGAGACTCACTCATTCATTTGCCGCACCAGTTTGTTCTCGCGGGGTCGGACACGCTGTACCTTACATCTGGCGGGACGTTGCAACGCAACATCGATTACTACATCAACTACCGAACAGGGACGGTACAGTTCGATGCCCTGGCGCTGGTAAGGATTGCTGCCGATTCATCCTCAAAGAACACACTCACCATTCGCTATTCCTATCTTCCATTCAAATTTCAGGATAGTTATTACAAACGAAAGCTTGTCATCCTGAAGGATTCCACCGGCAGAGATTCGATCAGAGTTTCCCGGCCGAGATCGTCATTCAACGTTGACGACATCTTTGGCCAGAATCTTCAGAAGAGTGGAAGCATTGTCCGCGGATTTACCGTTGGATCGAACCGGGACCTCTCGTTGAACTCGGGCCTCCGTTTGCAGCTTGCCGGAAAGATCGCTTCCGATCTCGAGGTCGTTGCGGCCTTGACCGATGAAAGCACACCTATCCAACCCGAAGGCACCACGCAAACGCTACAGGAATTCGAAAAGGTGTTCGTTGAAATGCGCGGCTCCGATTTTACGGCCACGCTTGGTGACTTCAACCTCGAGTTTGGAGGGACGGAGTTTGCGCGACTGAGCCGAAAACTGCAGGGAGCGAAAGGTGCTGCCAATTACCGTCTCGGTTTTAGCAATGGTAACGTACTGCTCTCGGGAGCGGTTCCCCGCGGCAAGTATAACACCAACCAGTTCCAGGGAATTGAGGGAGTTCAGGGTCCTTACAGGCTGTTCGGCAAGAATAATGAACGATCAATGATCATTATTGCAGGAACCGAACGTGTGTACATCAATGGCGAGTTGCAATCACGCGGAGAGACGAATGACTATATCATTGACTACTCCATTGCCGAGGTAACATTCACAACACGGAGACTTATCACCGCCGCGTCACGTATTACCATCGACTTTGAATACACGGACAGGCAGTACAGCCGCTCACTTCTTGCCGGGCAGACGTCCTCGAAGTTCTTTGACAATAAAGCAACACTGACGTTTTCATATCTCCGCGAATCGGATGACCAGGATTCACCGATTGATTTTGCAATCACAGATAGTGCCCGCCGTGTATTGGAACAAGCAGGCGCCGACCGGGAAAAGGCGGTGCTCAGTGGAGTGACGCGTGTTGATTCGAATGGATATTATATCCTTGTCGATACCTTGCTTGGCACAGGGCAGCCGGCGCAATTCTTTCGGTACGCTCCCGGAAGAACAGCACAATACAATGTGGGGTTTTCGAATGTCGGGTTCGGACGTGGGGAATACGTTCGTCAGTCCATTGGTGTCTTCGTCTGGAAAGGTCCAGGCGCCGGGGACTACCAGCCCATTCGGTATCTTCCGCTTCCTCAAGTGCAGCAGACTGTTGACATTCACCTCGACGTAGCACCTCGCAATGATCTTCGTTTCACCGGTGAATTTGCAACAAGCAATTTTGACGCGAACCGGTTCTCGACAATCGACGATAAGAACAATACCGGTCATGCTCTCAATTTCTCCGCTGGTTTTTCACCCAAGGATGTGAGCATCGGTGGAAGCAACATCGGGTCGTTTGATCTGCAGATCAAAGAACGGTATGTGAACAGGCGTTTCTCGTTCATCGACCGCGTGGACGATATCGAGTTCGACAGGAAGTGGGGAATTGATTCAACGACCAGTGCGAACGAGGAGATCCAGGAAGCCTCGCTCAAGTATCTTCCAGTTCCTCAGATTATTGCCGGCGGTGGATATGGTAGGATTGATCGTGGCTCTTCGTTCAACTCGAAACGAATGGACGGGTCATTGAACGTAAAGGGAGAGGGGCTGCCTTCAGTTCAATATCTTCTCGAAAATGTCCGGTCGGCTGAATCAGTAGCCGACAATGCAAGCTCCTGGTTCAGACAACGAGGCTCGATTGATTATGCCTTGCAGAACATTACACCCAGTATGCGGTACGAAGGGGAAAACCGGAAGGTCTCATCTCTTTCAACATCTGCACTGAAGTTTGGGAGTCTGCGCTACGATGTGTTTGCTCCCGGTCTGAAGATCCGGGAACTCGGACCGGTGTCAGTAGGGAGTGAGCTTGAATGGCGGACTGATAATCTCTTCAATGGTGGAAGTGTCGTTCGTGAATCGAAGTCATTCACTCAATCCTATAATGCAAGGCTTTCCGAATGGAACAATGTGGCTTCTTCGTTTGACGTCACTCTCAGGCAGAAGAAGTATTCCGAAGCATTCCGGCTTCAGGGCAACTCTGACATTAAAACTGTTCTTGTGCGAAATCAAACGCGCCTGACACCATTTGATCGTGGCATTGAGTCGGACTTGTTCTACGAAGTGTCAACAGAGCGCTCTGCACGACTGGAACGCGTTTTTATCAGGGTGAACCAGGGGACGGGTAACTATCGTTATCTTGGAGATCTGAACAACAACGGCATTGCAGATGAAAATGAATTCGAACTAACGCGGTTTGATGGTGATTTCGTCGCTGTGACACTCCCATCGGAACAACTTTTTCCGGTCATCGACCTGAAGGCAAGCGTTCGAGTTCGGATCACGCCACGTCTGTTTCTGGGAGCCGGTCATGACGTCCTCTCCGACATGCTCTCAGCACTGTCGACGGAGTCATACGTCCGTGTCGAGGAAAAGAGCGTGGAACCTGATTTGAAGCAAATCTACCTGCTTCACTTTCGGAGGTTCCAAAACGATTCGACGACTATTGCTGGCTCAACGTTGTTCACTCAGGACGTAAATGTTCTGGAAGGTTCACCTGACATTTCAGTTCGCATGAGATATTCGCAACGTACAGGACTAAACAGGTTTACTTCGGGGAATGAAAGGAGTTATGCACGTGAACGCTCCATACGCTTGCGAGTGCAACTTGTGAAAGAAATAGCAAATCAGTTTGACTATAGTAATAGAATAGACCGCGTGGGTAGCCAGCAGGCAACAAACAGATTACGGGACATCCTCTCGAATTCACTGGCGTTTGATCTCTCCTACAGACCCGAACAGGATGCCGAGGTGGGATTCCGCTTTGAAGTTGGAAAATCAACGGATCGGTTTCAAATCCCCGAACTCGATGCAGACCTCAATACGCAATCCGTGCGATTTACCTATGCTTTTCAGGGGGCCGGTCAATTGCGTGTTGAAGCATCACGTGAAGAGATTCTGCTGAGTCAGGCACTGGCAGTGTTCCCCTTCGAACTTACCGGTGGCAGGGTCGACGGAAAGACGTGGCTTTGGCGCGCCGCGTTTGATTATCGTATTACGCAGTTCATCCAGGCGACGATGAACTATGATGGAAGATCAGAGGGAGGTCGTCCGCCCGTCCATACAGCACGCGCGGAAGTACGCGCATTTTTCTAAGAAGAAAAATTCTTCGCGTGACTTTGCAACGTTAGGTTGGACTTGCGTTTCATATCGCTATTCTTTATACTCAACTACCCACGACAGGGTTTACCTACGACGAGATCCCATCCGTTTCTCACTCGTACTCTATCACCGGTTCATTCATGGTTTACTGCACATCCTTCGACTCCAAGATCGGACTCATTTACGTCGCCTCGACTGAAAAGGGCGTATGTAAAATGTCCGTTCCCCGCGAGACCAAAAAAGATTTCCTCAAATGGCTCCGTGACAACTTTGATGACAGCGATGTCGTTGATAACAAATCCCGCAACAAGGAAGTGATCGACCAGATGAACCGTTACTTCAACGGCAAGCTGGCAAAGTTCACCGTCCCTGTTGATCTCATAGGTACACCGTTTCAAACCCGAGTGTGGAAGGAACTGACCAAAATTCCATACGGAACCACGATTTCGTACAAGCAGCTCGCAAAACGTCTGGGCACAAGCCGCGGGTTTCAAGCCGTAGGCCGTGCAAATGCTGCAAACCCGATCCCCATTATCGTGCCTTGTCACCGTGTAATCGGGACGGATGGTTCTCTCGTTGGATATTCCGCCGGTATCAAAACAAAAGAATTCCTCCTGAAGTTGGAAGGTGCATTGATGATTTGATTTCCTGTGCTCCACTCTCACCTCTCTTCTTCAGTACATTCATTCTCACAGCGAACCTGCTTCAAGTCAAGAACCAAATATTTTAAGAGCATCGGCTCAGACGATTCCGTCTTGCCTTCCGTCTTCATTTTGGTTATCATCGTTGTGTACTGAAAGCCCTTCACTCATTGAAACTCTTCATGTCATTTCTTGATCAGCTCAATCCCGCGCAACGAGAAGCAGTTACCACGATCGATGGTCCCGTGATCATCATCGCCGGTGCGGGAAGCGGCAAGACGCGTGTGTTAACCTACCGCGCTGCTCATCTCCTCGGCACCGGAGTGCGTCCTGATTCCGTGCTTGCTCTGACGTTCACCAACAAGGCGGCGAACGAGATGAAGGGAAGGATCACGACGCTTGTCCAGAACGAGAGCAAAAGCATCTGGATGGGGACATTTCATTCCGTGTTTGCGCGTGTGCTTCGCAAGGAAGGGGAGCGTCTCGGCTATGGGCGCAACTTTACGATCTATGATACGGATGATTCCCTGGCGCTTGTCAGAAACATCATGAACAGTCTGAAGATTTCGCAGCAACAATTCAATCCCCAGGGAATTCGCTCGCGTATCAGCGGAGCCAAGAATCAGATGGTGTCTGTAAAGTCCTATAACGCGGGCGCCATGGATCCGTTGGCGGAACGCACGGGAATGGTGTACGAGGAGTATGACAAGAAATTGAAGGCGTCGAATGCAATGGACTTTGATGACCTGCTGCTCAAGCCGCTAGAACTGTTTAAAAAATTCCCTGACGTTCTCGAACGCTATCAGTACCGCTTCCGCTATATTCTTGTCGATGAGTATCAGGACACGAACCGCGTGCAGTATCAACTCATTACCGAATTGGCAAAACAGCATCGGAACATTTGCGTTGTTGGTGATGATGCGCAGAGCATCTACGCGTTCCGCGGGGCGGATATCCGCAACATTCTGGATTTCGAGAAGGACTATCCGGATTGCAAGCTCATAAGGCTCGAACAGAACTATCGCTCCACGAAAACCATTCTTGCTGCTGCCGGATCAATCATCAAGAACAACCTCAACCAGATTCCGAAAACACTGTGGACTGACAATGCGGAAGGTGAGCAGCTTTCACTCTACATGTGCGCGGATGAGATGGAGGAAGGATACAAGATCGTCTCCTTGATCGGAGAGGAATCGCACAAGAAGAAACTCGATCTGAAAGACTTTGCCGTTCTCTACCGGACGAACGCCCAGTCCCGTGCGCTTGAAGATGCACTGCGCCGGAACGGGATAGCATACATCATTGTCGGCGGTACCGCATTCTACAAACGCAAAGAGATCAAGGACGTGCTCGCCTATCTCAGAGTCGTTGTGAATCCTCTGGACGAGGAGAGTCTTCTGCGTATTATCAACTATCCGGCCCGCTCGATCGGTGATACGACGCTTGCCAAACTGAGAACGCTGGCAACAGAGCAGAGTCTGTCATTACTTGATGTCATGGCATCGCCGTTGATCGCTGATCTTCTTCCTGAGAAAACCGTTGCTGCTGTCCGCCGCTTCTATGCGATGATAAAAAAATACATCGACTTGAAGAGCCAGATTTCCGCGAGTGAATTGGCCGGGGTCATGGTAGATGAGTTGGGCATCCTTCGTGAGATGAAGGAAGAGAACACGATGGAGTCTCTCGCACGCCGTGAGAATATCCAGGAATTGATATCCGCTTTAACGGAATTCAACGATACGCACCCCGGCGCGGGCCTCGAAGATTTTCTGGAAGAAGTCTCTCTTGTCTCTGATGTGGATATGGCGGAGTTTGGACATAACGCCGTGACCCTGATGACTCTTCATGCTGCCAAGGGATTGGAGTTTCAGGTGGTGTTCATCGCGGGATTGGAAGAGGGATTATTCCCTGTGGCGAATGCGATGATGGAACCAAAGGAACTTGAAGAGGAACGCCGCTTGTTCTACGTTGGCATTACGCGGGCGATGCAGAAGCTTCATTTGCTCTCAGCTCAAACCCGGTATCGATTCGGTGAGAGAAGCTATTCGGTAAAGTCCCGCTTCCTTGATGAGATGGATCAGAGTCTGATTGCTGCCGCTCCGAGCGCAAGCTTGTCACCTGCGCCGTACCGGCGATCGGTGAACGGTGCTTCCCGTGCCGTGCCAATGCGTACCAGTCCAGTCCGTCGCAAACCCGCCGATGACGTTGCCCCATACTTCGCTGACACGATGCCTAAGTACGAAGACGAATCACAGGATCCTGTTGCCACCAAAGTTGGAGCCCGCGTGGTCCACGAATCGTTCGGGCGGGGAAGAGTCGTCGCGATTGACGGACGCGGAGACAATGCACGCGCCGTCGTTGACTTCGAAGGCTATGGCAGAAAGCACCTCATGCTGAAGTTTGCCAATCTTAGATCTGCTGGTTAATCATTTTGCGGCTGTTGTTCCCGCCTCTTGATTTTCTAATTCCTTAGCTCTAAATTTCTGAAGCTCTTCTGTTCTTGTCTTCTGTGTCCTACATTGAAAACGTCCCTCTTCACTCTAAAGGAAGCCATTCCTATGAATCGCTTTGGGGTTTGCAATGCCAGTCTTCTTCTGTTGCTCTTGGCCGTCCATACAAGTTTGGAGGCTAAGAATGGGGCTGCACTCAATGCCATTACTCGTTTTCCATATCAGGATACTACCAGATCCGTTTCTGAAGCATTCCCTCTCACGCTTTCGGATCAAACAGTGATATTTGTGTGGGCAGAAACGACGGCTATTCGCTATTCCAAGAGTACGGACGGCGGAGCGACATGGAATGCCCCATCCATTGTTCGTGACAGCCTCATCAATCCACTCACGCTTACTGGAATTCGAACGATGTCTGGGCGATTGATTGTGGCTTGGTACAATAACCCTGGAGTTCGATACACAATCTCTGACGACAATGGGGTGACTTGGTCCTCGCCAGCAAGTGTTGTTGGGGCGGGAGGAGCTTTTCTCCAATTCTCTCAAACCTCTGATGGAAAGATCTGGTTAGCATGGCGGTCCTCCATTGGCGGGGGAGTTGGTGGACGATATGTAACAAGCACTGACAACGGCAACACATGGGGTTCGACTCAATCACTGTCCAATACCCCAGGAAGGAATGACCTGTTCTTTTTGAGTGGTCAAGGTGGTGTAGTACATTGCATCTATTCGACCCAAAGTGCTCAGTCAAACATCGAACGAATCACAAGCACCAACGGAGGTGTCACTTGGTCTACCGCTGTTCCGATTCTGAACACTGATGTTCCGGAGAAGAGGCCGAGAATTGCAAAGCAATCCGATGGCGACATCTGGTTGTTGTACGAGTTTACACGTAATGATACGATGCCAGTTGTTTACCAAACAATGGATGTTAACTATGTTGTCAGCACTGACAGCGGCACAACGTGGAGTTCTCCGACGCCTTTCACGAGATTTGTTGGCAACGACTATAAGCACAATGTGGCGATGCTGAATGATGCACCCTTCGTCACGTTTGCATCATCAAGATGGGCCGCCGGTGACCGACTCTGGTACGGTATAGTAGGAGTAACTCCAGATGATAACCCGCCCCCGATTTTCTTTTCCGGGTCACAATTGCATTTCTACAGCGACCTGGAAAACTGGATTCGTGCATCTGTAGATGACGAAGAAGGGATTGCTTCGGTAGCAGCGAGCTACTCTGTGGACAGCATTAGCTATCCCCCGGTACAGTTGTTTGATGATGGGTTGCACTGGGACGACCAGCCAGGGGACAATACTTGGGGAGGTTCTGTTGCATCGTTTCCAAATGGATTGCTTGAGTGTCGATTTGTAATAAGCGATATCGGAGGAAATACACTCAATGATGTTTATGGGTTCAACTCACCCAGTTATTTCCCGCCATCCACCACGCATGTTACCCAGGGAAGCTCAATGCGTGTTGCATTCAATCGTTTGGCAACCTTCGGCAAACATGTGTTACCAAGTGCAACATATCCCAGCTACGGTCTAAGGTACCCGGATATACCCTTTGAACATGTTTATGGCGCTGGTATATGGGTTGGTGGAAAAATCGATACAACCGCAAGTGGGACTGGCGAAAGAATAAAGGCGGTCTCCACTGGGTACGACGGCTATTTTGCACCACTGAATGAATTCTTGCCGCGATCGCAGTCTGATTCGATCTGGATGGTGTATGGCAGGAATGCAACGAAGCCATCCGGGTGGGATCAATACTGGGGAAGTGCACTCCAATTTCATCCTTTCGGTGATGAGAATTTTTATAATCAATATGATGACTATACGAATCCTGTCAATCTGCGTTCGATGAAACTCAATATCATCCAGAGCTCCTATACATGGAACGATCCGCAGGGAGAGGGAATTCAGATTCTTGAGTTCAGGGTCATGAACAACTCTACGCGGACCATAGATAGTGCTTATGTGGCATTCTTCATGGATGCGGATGTTGGCCCCATTGAACAACCCGACTACAAATTGAGAAATTGTTCGGGTTTTCTTCCTGCTTCTCGCGTAGCCTATACAATGAATCCAGTTGACTTTGGGTCTACGTCGGTAGGTGTGTCCGTGTTAAACGCGGATGAGCCTTTGGATTCTCTGCGATTCACCTTCCAGTGGTATCCCGCACCCCAAAGCCCAAATTCTGACGCTTTGAAATACGATCTCATGAGTTCGGGTGTTGTTAAACCCGACGAGTATCCGGCGGGGTCCGACACGCGATTTCTTGTTTCATTTGGGCCTTTTGCGATCCAACCATACACAGCAATTAACCCGGACACTCTCCGCGTTGCATTCGCGCTTCTATCAGCAACAGACTTGAATCAATTGCAAGTGCACGCAAACAGAGCTTACGATATCTATCAAACTATCCTGGGAGAGGCAGCATTGCTCAACGTTAACCTTGCTGCAGGCTGGAACCTCATCTCTAACCCTGTGACGAACCCAATCCCAGGAGACTCGGTGAGACAGCTCTACCCAACGTCCTTCAACCCGTACGCATTCGAGTTCAGCGGTGGCTATGTACACTCATTCAGAATGTTGAATGGCAAGGGCTATTGGGAAAAATTCCCCAGTGCTACCTCAAACGCAATCATAGGAACACCTCGTTTGAGTGACTCTATAAGTGTCGTTGCGGGCTGGAACATTATTGGATCCATCAGCGACCCGGTTGATACCAGCACCATTGTCAGTATCCCGCCCGGATTAAGAGTATCAAAATGGTTCGGCTACTCTGCCGGGTACAATCCGGTTACCCAACTGATTCCGGGGCAGGGATACTGGGTGAAGTCGTCGAGCTCAGGAAAGTTCATTCTCGCAAGTCAGCTCACAACAAAATCAGCTTTGGCCCGGTCATCTGGAGTCGAAGCTTTGGATGTTCTTAATTGTTTGACTATCACCGACAGCAGGGGAGGTTCGCAAACTTTGTACTTCGGTGCAGACGCGAATAACGATATTCAGTCGGACATGTACGCGATGCCACCAACACCGCCCCAGAGTGCATTTGATGCACGTTTTGATACTCCCGACGGCGGCTCGATGGTTCAGACGCATGGCGTGGAGGTATCGGAGGCCGTCGAATTTACGGTGGCTATTCAATCTGATGCCTATCCCGTGACGTTCTCTTGGAAGATAAAGAACTCATCATATGCGTTGACTGATGGTCAGGGAAGCAAAGTGTTCTCACCGAAAGAAATGATTGGCGAAGGAAGTTTGAGGATCCTCAATAGCAGTATCAACAAGGTCAGCGTGAAGCTGACTGGAAGCACACTGTTGCCGAAGGAGTTTTCCTTGTCTCAGAACTATCCTAACCCCTTCAATCCTTCAACGACAATCAAATACAATCTGCCGAAAGGCTCGCATGTGAGTCTCAAGTTGTTCAACATACTTGGTCAGGAAGTTGCAACACTCGTGAACGAAGAACAGAAAGCCGGGTACAAGTCAATCGAGTGGAACGCAGCCAATGTTGCCAGCGGTGTGTACATGTACCAACTCAAATCAGCCAACTATGTGAGTACGAAAAAGGCGCTTCTACTGCGGTAGGGAAAAGTGCATACTCGATTATCCTTCGGTGCCGTTCCACTGGACGGCACTTACTCATTCCTTGTCTTTCCCCTCTTGTTTTCTTATACTTCTCTCCGTAACCCCTTCGGTTCATATACACATAGTATCTTCAGTATGATTGAGTTTGTTATAAAGACGGTCAAGGTCTCGCTTCACATTCTGGAAGCAGGATGGTTTTATGTAAGGTCGATTTCCAGAAAGCTCTTCGAAGACGATATCTTCTTTCTTGCTTCCGGGATTGCGTTCAACGGCATTCTCACGATGATTCCCCTCATGTTGCTGTCGGCATCTGCGTTGGGTGTCTTTCTCAACTCATCTGATCTCGGCGTCCGGCAGCTCAACGAGGTCCTTGATGCGGTGTTTCCTCCGCAGCCTTTTGCCATGAGCATCAAGGAATCGATCCTGACGGTCATCTCGGATATCATCCGGTATAGGACATCGTTGGGGCTGTTCGGCGTCTTTGTACTCATCTGGACTGCAACGTCGCTCTTCGATGCATTGCGCAGCGCGTTGCACAAAATCTATAGACTGCCAAAAACCCGAACACTGATGCAGAGCATCGCCCATGGCATTGGCTTTGTTTTTCTTGCCTTCATTTTATTCGTCGGGTCAAACTTTGCCATCTGGTTTGTCTCACTACTTGAAAATATTGCGTTGAGTGTCCCCGCATTCTCGGCACTACACCTCAAGAGCCTCGGTGAATCGCTGCCGACGGCGATCGTGATTGTTCTGACTGCATTCACGTTTTACATAGTGTACCGGTACATTCCTGATTCCAAACCACCGAAGGCAACGGGAATGATTTCCACAATCACGACGACAGTCCTCTGGGTGATTTCAGGAAAGCTCTTCGGTATTTATCTGTCAGACTTCTCTTCGATTGCGAGTATCTACGGACCGTATGCGTTCATTCTCGTGTTGTTGCTCTGGGTATATTATTCGAGTATTATCTTTGTCATCGGCGGCATCTTCGGACAGGTATACTGGGAGCGGTTGAAGCTGAAGGAATCCGGCCAGCTTGAACGTTGGGTATAGCCGACTCTTTGCATACGTACATCACCATTTCATAAGCGGACAATCATATGTCAAAAAACTCGATTGAACATCTTCACGCACTTCAACAGGCAGCGTTACTCGGCGGCGGCCAACAACGCATCGACGACCAACATAAGAAGGGCAAACTCACCGCACGTGAGCGCGTGAACATCCTGCTGGATGAGGGAAGTTTTGAAGAGATGGATATGTTCGTTGAACACCGGTCATCGGACTTTGGATTGGAGAAGCAGCGTTACCTCGGCGATGGCGTGGTGACGGGAACCGGGAAAATTGATGGACGTCTCGTCTGTGTATTCAGTCAGGATTTCACGGTTTTCGGTGGTTCGCTTTCTGAGGCGCACGCCGAGAAGATCGGCAAGGTCATGGATCTTGCGATGAAGGTGGGATGTCCCATCATTGGACTCAACGATTCGGGTGGCGCACGGATACAAGAAGGAGTGGTGAGTCTCGGCGGGTACGCGGATATTTTTCTCCGCAACACGCTTGCTTCCGGTGTCGTGCCGCAGATTTCTGCAATCATGGGACCATGTGCCGGAGGGGCGGTGTATTCACCGGCGATTACCGACTTCACTTTGATGGTGAAGAACACAAGCTACATGTTCGTGACCGGACCCAATGTTGTGAAGACTGTGACTCATGAAGAAGTAAGTTCGGAAGAACTTGGGGGAGCAATGACGCATGCTTCAAAAAGCGGCGTTGCACATTTTGCATGCGAGAATGAAGTTGACTGTCTCCAGACTATTCGTCAACTGGTCGGGTTCATTCCATCAAACAATCTTGATGATGCGCCCATCGTGCAACCACGTGATAATCCGAACAGGAGGGACGCGGAACTTGATTCACTGATTCCAGAGAACACCAGCAAGCCGTATGACATGAAGCAGGTGATCGCAAGGGTCCTCGACGACGGGAAGTTCCTTGAAGTACACCGCTACTATGCGGAGAACATCGTTGTCGGGTTTGGCAGATTGGATGGTCGCCCGGTTGGCATTGTTGCAAACCAGCCCAATGTTCTTGCAGGTGTGCTGGACATAGACTCATCGAAGAAAGGTGCGCGGTTTGTCCGTTTCTGCGATGCGTTCAACATCCCGCTTGTGGTGTTTGTGGATGTGCCGGGATTTCTCCCGGGAACAGATCAAGAATGGCGGGGCATCATTACGAATGGAGCAAAGTTGCTCTACGCATTCTGCGAAGCAACGGTTCCGAAGGTAACCGTGATAACCCGGAAGGCGTACGGCGGCGCGTATGACGTCATGAATTCAAAGCACGTTCGGGGCGATATGAACTTCGCATGGCCGGGCGCCGAGATCGCAGTGATGGGACCCAAGGGAGCGGCGGAGATCATCTTCAAGAAGGAACTCGACCAGGCACAAAACAAAGAGCAGGCGCTTGCTGAAAAGGAACGTGAGTATCGGGAGAAATTTGCCAATCCGTACATGGCTGCGAGCCGCGGGTACATCGATGCGGTGATTGAGCCGAATGAAACGCGTCCGAGACTCATCCGCGCACTCAGGACACTCGAAACAAAAGTCGATACCAACCCGCGCAAGAAGCACGGGAACATTCCTCTTTGACTTCTTTGCGGTAAAATCCTTCCCTTCGTGCAGGCGTGATATACACTTAAAGGAAGTTTAATCAAAAATTCCTTGACTCTTCCTGCATCAACGTGTATCTTGACCGGGCAACTTATACATGTCAGCGATAACATGTATTCACAAATAAATTTTGGTGGGAAGAATGCTTCGACAAATCCTCCGGGCAAGTGCACTCCTTTGCATTCTCATGGCTGGTTGTTCATCCGAACAATCCACAAAAGATGTTTCTGGCGCTACTCTTTCACTCTCCAATGAACCTCCCGTTGTTCTTGCTTCAGACCTGAGCACTCTCGATACCACATCGAGCAACCTTCCTGATGATGAATTTGTCAAAAACGATTCACTGATTGCAGCAAAGCTCGATCAGGCAAGGCATCACTACGTCTCGGCAACATCTGCACAGGAAAAGGGTGACTCGGCGCGTTCCGCGTTGCAGTTTGAGGAAGCCATTGGAATCCTGAATGAGTTGAGCTACTTTGCCGATATCGAATCGAATCAGGACTTCAACGACCTGAGCAAGGCCGTCATCGAAGACTACGAACTCTACATTGCCAAAATCGACAGCCTCAGTCCGACAACTTCAATCTTTGCATTGCGTGAAAAGCTGAACCAGGTAACCGAGCTCAGCGATTCGACCGACACAACTGTGCCCGAGCGAACAATCCAGGGCACGACCGTTCCGCTTGTAGTAAACAAATTGGTGGAACAAAACATCCGGTTCTTCCAGAGCAAGGGACGTGAGCACATGGAGCGATGGCTGTATCGCTCGGGACTGTACTTCCCGATGATGAGACAGATCATGAAGGAAGAGGGAGTTCCGGAAGAGATCATGTACCTGTCAATGGTCGAGAGTGGCTTAAATCCAGTTGCGCGCTCATGGGCAAAGGCTGTGGGGCTGTGGCAGTTCATCAAAGGGACCGGGACGCTCTATGGTCTGTCCGGTAACTTCTGGTACGATGAACGACGGGATTTCGAGAAGGCAACACGTGCTGCTGCGCGCCACCTGACGGATTTGCATGAAGAATTTGGTGATTGGTATCTCGCATTGGCCGCATATAATTCCGGTGCAGGCCGCATTTATCGTGGCATCAGACGCAGCGGCTCAACGGATTTCTGGGAGATGCGAAGACATTTGCCCCGTGAGACGCGCAACTACGTTCCGCAGTACATTGCCGTGACAATTATTGCAATGAATCCCTCTGAGTATGGCTTTCAAGGGATCGCACCTGCAGAACAGTTGTCATATGAATCTGTTCCTGTCGATGATTGTGTTGACCTGTCGATTCTTGCAGAATGTGCCGGTGCAGACATCGAAACGTTGCGCGAACTGAATCCTGAACTCGTCCAATGGTGTACTCCTCCTGCTTCGCCAGGCTATTCTCTTCGGATTCCACAAGGAAGAGGAGAAATATTCAAAGAACGTTACGCAAAGATTCCTGAAGACCAGAAACGCAACTACGTTGTTCATGCAATCAGAAAGGGAGAGACAGCCTCTTCCGTTGCCAACCGATACGGCATTTCAAAAACAGCGCTGTTACAAGCGAACAATCTTTCAGCGAAAAAACGATTGCCTATCGGCAGGCAACTTGTTGTTCCTGTTCCGCGAGACAATGGTGAACCCCAGCCACCCATGATTACGGCAGTAGATCGGGAATCACCACAGGGACGCAACATTGACAAAAGCGACATCGGGAGAGAACGAATTGCAAAGGCGTTGGCGAAACACCGGGGTCCCAAATCGAACGGAGACATTGAAGATGAACCTACAGTTCCCAAGAACCGGGAGAAGTTCGTCTACAAGATCAAGAAGGGTGATACCATCGGCCAGATTGCAGAGTGGTTCTCTGTGCGCGCAGCCGATCTCCGGAATTGGAACAACATATCATATCGCAAAAACATTATTGCCGGAACGAACCTGACGGTATGGTTGAAGAAGGGCGAAGCGAAACGTTTTAGCAGTATCAACGACATGACGATGCAGGAAAAAGAGAAGACACTCAAACATTCTCCCGTTGCAGCACGCGCCGATGAGACCATTCAGGACGGAACGACAACATACAAAGTGAAGCAAGGAGACACGCTTGAGAAGGTCGCCAAGGCCAATGGTGTGAGTGTAAAGCAGTTGAAAACCTGGAACAAACTGCGATCAAGCACGATTGTTCTTGGTCAGGAGTTGTTCATCCACACTGACGCAGCGGCACTGTCACTGGCTCCAAAGAAGACTGACGGTGCGGGAATTGAGACACGATCGTCGAACAATGGGAAGACCATCGTCTACGTGGTAAAGAAGGGTGACACCCTATGGGATATTGCCAGGGAACATAACGTGACTGAGCTACAATTGAAGAAGTGGAATAAGTTAACAGGTAAGAAGATTCGGATTGGACAGGAACTTCTTATCCACAGAGACACCTTGACATCAAGCTCATAGGTGATAATCGATCTCGTGCCCGATACGATGCACGATGTCGTCCCTTTTGCGCCCCGGTTGCGGTTGACCGGGGCGTTCGTATTTCAATCCTGCCTTGACTTTCCCGCAAATTCCGAATATATTAGACAACCTAGTTCTCTTCTCACTCAGTAGTACGTATCGGCTTCCCTCGCCATGCAATTGCGGTCGTCTTTTCTTTCGATTCTTTTTTCCCTCTCTGCGATGACGTTTCTTGGAGGAACAATCGCCGACGACAGGGGAGTTCAAGGAATTGAGAAAACCACGGATGACACAGACCAGATTTTTACAACCGTTGGCAATATTGGCCTCACGGTGACCAACTACGGGACAATTGGAAACCGGAACGCCTATTTCCGTGAGCGACGCCCATCCTGCGAATATCCTCGAGGAAGCCGTATCGAGCACCTTTACCAGGGAGGGTTGTGGGTGGGTGCGATATCGCGCAGTTCCGGACAAACACTCGTGAGCACTGGCGCGCATGATCGATTGTTCACTGGCACGCCTCAGATCCGCCCGGAATTTGCCTCGGATGCCGGAGCTGGTGTTCTGGAACGTTCTTCGCTGCAAGAGTCGCGCTTCTTTGATGAGAATGCGGTGAGTCACCAGGATTTTGTGTCTTGGTTTACGGATAGCTACAGACGCAACCCGACAACAGGCGATACAATTCCCGATCACAATCCATTGAATATTACAGTTCGACAAGAAAGTTATGCATGGAACTTCCCGTTCGCCGAGTTCTTTGTGATACTCAATTACACAATCTACAATACAGGTGTCGACACACTGGATTCCGTGTATGTGGGATTCTGGAATAATGGCGTGGTACGCAACACGAATACTGATTTCGTTCCACCGGGCACGACCGGTTATTTCGATCATGGCGCCAACGGCTACATGGATTCGCTTCGGTTAATGTATACATTTGATTTCGATGGAATTCCCGGGGCACGCCCGGCGGACAGTTACGTTGGCATAAAGTTGCTGGGAATGAACCCCTTCCCCATAGGATCCAGATTTCTTGACAGCATCCAGAGCCAGGTGCATTTCAATGCATGGAGATTCAGAAGTTCCAGTGGCGTTACCCAGTACTTCTCACCAACAGAGGATGGAGGTACCGGACTTGCGAGTCGCTACGATCGATTAAGGTTCTCGCTCCAGAACGATCCGCCTCCGAATGACTATATTTCCCAACTCCGTACACGCGCTGATAACACGACCACGATGCTCTCCGCAGGTGTGTTTCCGACACTCCGGCCGGGTGATTCACTCAATGTCGTATTTGGGGTTGTTTGTGCACGTAAATTCGGCACAGACGCTGCGCGTTTTGATACTCCGACCCAGAGGAAGACTCTCTTGAATAATGTTGGCCTTTGCCAGCAGGCATACGATGGCGAGGATGTCAATGGAAATAACATCCTTGATCCAGGTGAAGATCTCAATGGCAACGGAAAGCTGGATCATTACCAATTGCCCCAGCCTCCCCGATCACCAAAGGTTCATGTTGAGGTGGGAAACCAGACCGCTGCCATCTACTGGGACAAGTCGACATCCGAATTGTCTCTGGATCCGATTACTCACGCGCTCGACTTTGAAGGCTACCGTGTGTATCGGTCCAATGCCGGAGCGGATTTTACTTCTCCGGAAGACCTACTTCTCACGCTTTCCCTCGTCGGAGAGTTTGATAATCCCAATAACACCTTTGGCTACAATACCGGTTTCAGCCAGATCCTGCTGCCACAGCCGAAATTCTTTCCGCCCGACACAGTCGCATATTGGTACAGGTTTCCACCTCCGGGCAGTAACGTTCCCCATTTGAATGGCTGGCAGTACTTATACGGAATTGCCGCGTTCGACCGTGGTGATTCAGCATCCGGGATTGCATCACTTCAAAGCAAAACAGAAATTCTTCGCATTGTCGCGGGTACACCCGCGACATCTGATGCAAACAAGCAGGTGGGTGTCTATCCCAATCCATACTATGTGAATGCGGTATGGGATGGAAGTGGGGAGCGGAACAGGAAAGTCTACTTCTACAATTTGCCGAACCATTGTGAGATTCGTATCTATACGCTGGCGGGTGATGTTGTTGCCGATATGCTGCATGACGGGTCAACCTATGACGGATCAAATACCGCATGGTTCCAGCGTTTCGGTAACTCGGGTTCGAAGGCTCAATTTGCCGGGGGCGAACATGCTTGGGACCTGATTACCAAATTCGATCAGGCTATTGCGAGCGGGTTGTATCTGTTTAGTGTAAAGGATAGCGATACAGGAGACATCAAAACCGGAAAGTTTGTCGTCATCAAATAACTCATCCTGTAGCGCTCTCTTCTTGATGAAAAAGAGGGCTCAGGCGGTGAGTGGTGAGCAAGGTGTTCACAACATTCAACACATATTAAGGAGAGAGTCATGAAGCGAACGTTACTATTTGTCGTGCTCATAGGATTGTGGGTTGTCGATGCATCGGCCCAATACCCGCGCGTCACGATTCGACAGATTCAGCAAGTGTCCGCAGAATCGTTGCTCGTGGCTGATGGACTGCAAAATAACAAGCCGGCTCGGTGGACGTTGCAAACTGCGCCGCTGTCAGCTCATACGCCTCGCGTTACCAACGATACGATGATTATCACGGCGGTGTGTGTGGTCCCTGCCAAGGTGCTCACGTTCAATCAATCGGGATTTACTATGCTACTTGCCGACACTGGTTCGGCGTATCCATGGGGAGGAATCTTTGCGCGTGTGAACAACGCTGTTGATACGAACCAGGCAATCACTGATGGTATTCTGAACGTTGCTCGCGGTGATATCATCCAGATCTATGGCTGGGTTGCAGAATTTCCCACAACCAATATGAACAGCCTCTCACAGTTTAACATTGTAGCGGGAAAACCGATTACCATCATTGGTAGCCAGACTGTCCAGACGCCCGTTCGAAAAACAGTCGGGGATTTCTACAACGGCATTTTCTCTGGCGGAACAGTCAGGTACAGTACTGGAGAGCTCTATGAAGGCTTGTATGTGGAACTGGTGAATCTTCAGGTGAACTTCAGGGTGAACACGACGAGGGGAACATTCAGCGCCGTTGACCTTTCCGGAAATGAAATTACGATGTACGATGCATCAAAGTTCTTCACATTGGGTCATGGTACAATCGTCGGCCCGCCGGACACAACATGGCAGCGCATCTACCCACAGGTCGGGACACTCATTGATACGCTCCGCGGATTTATTACAACTGTCTCGGGGAGTGAAAGCCCGCGTGGTTTCAGGATCGCCCCCGTCTATCGTAACGACTATGTCTCACGAGGGATCAGACTTCCCACCATCAGCCAACACCGCCGCAATCCTATCATTGTCCCATCTGATAGTGCCGGAAGGATTAGTGTGCGCGTAACCCGGCAGACGGCTGCCGTTACCCTGGTTGAGTTGTTTTACAGTATCAACAATGGAGCGTTCACGGCACTGCCGATGACCCTTAGCGACACAACGTACAAGGCAAACATCCCACAACAAGCGCAAAATACATTTGTGAAGTACTTCGTCAAGGCAACTGATTCGTTGAACAACACGATCATTCTCGCGAACTCTGCTTTGAGTGGGGCAGCAGCGGATACGTCGAGGGGGTTGTTCTTTTATACAGTCTTGAACAGACCCCTCACAATTCAGGACGTGCAGACGACGCCGTTCAAGAACGGGAGAAGCGGATATCTCGGTGCCTCAGTTTCCCTCAACGGTATTGTTACGGGAGATACTGCCAACATCAAATTGGCTGCAGCCGGAGCGTTGCCTTACTATATGCAGATGACAAACCAGCCGTGGAGTGGCATCTGGTTCTATGACACTCTCAGTGCCTTGCGATTGCTGCGCAATGGCGATAGTGTTACAGTGACGGGGACGGTTGGGGAGCAATTTGATGTTACAAGAATCCAGGCGATCACGACGCCTCCTGTTGTACACTCTACCAATAATACTATCCCCAGTCCTTTGGTTTTGACCACCGGGGCGTTTGGACCGAACGTTTCAAATGGAGCTGCTTCCGCAGAACCTTATGAAGGAATGCTCGTCAGGTTTAACAACGTCACAGTGACCGACGTTGCCCCGATATTCAGCGATCCGACGGAGTTTGAAATTGATGACGGTTCAGGCCCGATTCTCATCAGGAGAGACGGCACAAATACATTCTCAAACGTTCCAGCAGACAGTATCCTCGGACGTACAATCTTGAGAGTGGGGAACAGGATTTCCTATGTCCAAGGTATCATCTATTTTGCATTCAACCGCTACAAGATTGTTCCGAGAAGGAATACGGACTACGGAACAGTAACTGGTGTGGAGATCGAACACGATCCTACGGTTCCGGCCGTGTATGCCTTGGATCAGAACTACCCGAACCCTTTTAACCCGACAACGGTCATCGAATACAGTCTGCCGAATCAGAAACCAGTGACGCTGAAGATCTACAACGTCATCGGTCAGGAAGTCCGGACCCTTGTCAACCAGGTTCAGGCGGCAGGAAAATACAGAGTGAAGTTTGAAGGCGCATCCGTTGCCAGTGGTGTGTATTTCTACAAGTTGGAGGCGGGTGAGTTTTCGCAAGTGAAGAAAATGTTGCTCCTGAAGTAACATCTTTTCGGTGCATGGATTGTTGGACCGCAGCATAACAACAATCCATGTATCTGGTTGTTCAATCTCTCACAGTCCTCATACTTTTCGTCCAGTGACCAGGAAGCTACTCCATATTGTCATACTGCTTGTTCTCCTTTCTGAATTGAGTTGTAAGGAGAACGTTGCGGACCGTCCGATCGTGAACCAGACGCCCAGGACGTTTCTCTGGCTGTATCCCGACTCAACGCTGGGAATAGGAGTGAGCCGGCAGCGTATCAGGTGGTGGGGCGAAGATCCGGATGGCGTTGTGGCGGGGTATCTCTTCGCGTTTAAAGTGTTCCCCGTTCCGGTAACTGCCATTCCGAACCCGGACTCGTTACGATACACGTGGGTCACGTCAAACGACACGTTGATCCTATTCCCTCTTGATACTCTGTTCAGAAAGTTCACGGTTGCAGTACGTGCAGTCGACAACTCGTTCCGGGGTTTGTCCAATCAGAGCATTGTTCGCATGCTGCCCGCACCGTTCTGGGATCGGAATGACAATGTAGTGTTTGATTCCACTGATGTTCTGCTGCCGGGACTATCAACCAGTGCCGATCCCGCTGGAGCGGTTCAGACGTTTCCCATCAGGAACTCTCCGCCGACCATCGCGATTGCCAACAACCCGTATGACGGATCGCGGGTGCTCAAGCAACCCGACACGACGTTTACGGTTGCCACGTTCGCTTTCAAGGGCACCGACGTCGACGGCGATAACACCATGACGCGATACCGGATTGCTCTGAATGATACGGCTAGTCCAGCCAGTTGGTTGTCAATTCCGCTTCGCGACACGATTGTCACATTGGTTGTTCCAAGATCGCGCACTGATTCGTTGAATGCGATTGACTACGCGGATGTGTATGGCGGAAATTTCCTGGAGAACCGTTTGATTGGGCGTGTACCGGGATTGAAGATGGACGCTCTGAATAAATTTTATGTCCAGGTTCAGGATGTGGCCGGGGAGTTCAGCAACCTTGACTCCTTGACACACTTCTTTCTGAGGCGCTTGTGACGATGGACGACAAAAAGCGCGAGGTCGCCATAGTCAAGGCAGCCGAGATGGTGATGGACGATGTCGGGCTGATTCCATTGCACTACGAGGTGTCAACCTGGGCCGCCGTCAAGAGTCTCAAATACACCGCCCGTACGGATCAATACACGCTGGCAATGAGTCTGAAGCCGTCAAAATAGCACATAAAAATTGACCGGTATCGCGACGCGTCGCGGTGTCGGTCTCGCGCCCCCGCATGCTCGCCTATCTCCTTCGCCGTTTAAGCCAATCCGTCTTTGTGTTGGTGGTGATGTCGCTTATCGTTTTTTTGGGTGTCTATGCGATCGGCAATCCGATCGAGTTGCTGGTCAATCCGCAAGCCGACGAGATTGAGCGGACGCGCGCCACCATTGCGCTCGGGCTCGACAAAACGCTATATGAGCAGTATTGGGTGTTTCTGAAGGGGGCCGTAACGGGAGACCTTGGCAAATCATTTGTGTTCGGTGTGCCGGCATTGGAGCTTATTCTGTCAAAAATGCCGGCGACGATTGAACTTGCCTTGTTTGCGATGTTGTTCGCGGTGCTGGCTGGCATTCCGCTTGGCCTGGTTGCCGGCCTGAAGCCGGAATCGTTTATCGGCCGCAGCATCATGGCGCTGTCCATCGTCGGCTTCTCGTTGCCAACGTTCTGGGTTGGCTTGGTGCTGATCATGTTTTTTGCCGTACAACTCGGCTGGCTGCCATCAAATGGGCGGGGTGAAACGACCTTGCTGTTCGGCCTGCCGGTCAGCTTTTTGAGCATCGACGGTATGTCGCATCTATTTCTGCCGGCGCTGAATCTGGCGTTGTTCAAACTCTCCTTATTAATTCGATTGACCCGTGCGCAGGTGCGCGAAACCGTATTGCAGGACTACGTGAAATTTGCCCGCGCCAAAGGCCTGACCCAATCACGGGTGATCGGTGTGCATGTGTTGAAAAACATCATGATCCCCATCGTTACCATCATCGGTCTGGAGTTTGGTTCGGTGATCGCTTTTGCCATCGTCACCGAATCGATCTTTGCCTGGCCGGGTACAGGCAAACTGTTGATCGATTCAATCAACCAGTTGGATCGCCCGGTCATTGTTGCCTACCTGATGGTAATTGTTTCGTTGTTCATTGTGATCAATTTTATTGTCGATCTGATCTATTCCTGGCTTGACCCCCGCGTCCGGCTTGGTGGTTCAGCAAATGGCGGACACTAAAATGGACGCCGTTGAAACCATTAAAAACAATACGCCTGAAACACCGTTGCGACGGTTCTGTCACGAATTTGCCGAATCCAAGCTGGCACTGGTCGGACTCGCATTGCTTGTTCTGGTTGTTATTGTTGCGCTCGCCGCGCCGCTGATTTCGCCGCAAAACCCCTATGATTTGGCGCAGCTTGACATCATGGACGGCAAACTGGCCCCGGGCGAAAAATCCATGGCAGGGAAAATGTTTTTGCTCGGCACGGATGACCAGGGGCGCGATATGTTGTCTGGTATCTTTTACGGACTGCGGACTTCGCTTGGTGTTGGTGTTCTGTCGACCGTTTTTGCGCTCAGTATCGGTCTGGTGTTTGGCATGCTCGCAGCCTATTTCGGCGGCTGGGTTGATACATTGGTCATGCGCATTGTCGATATTCAGCTGTCGTTTCCGGCGATCTTGATCGCACTTATTTTGTTGGCGGTATTTGGCCAGGGTGTCGACAAGGTGATCATCGCGCTGATTACCGTCCAATGGGCGTACTACGCCAGGACAGTGCGCGCGTCGGCGCTGGTCGAGCGGCAAAAAGAATATGTCGAAGCGGCAACCGTGCTCGCGTTATCGAAGCCGCGGATTGTGTTCCGGCACATGCTGCCAAATTGTCTGCCGCCACTGATTGTGGTGGCAACCGTGCAGGTGGCCCATGCGATATCGCTTGAGGCAACACTGTCATTTTTGGGATTGGGTATGCCGATTACCGAGCCTTCGCTGGGGCTGTTGATTTCGAACGGCTTTACCTACCTGATGAGTGGCAAGTATTGGATATCGTTTTATCCGGGATTGGCGCTGCTGGTCACCATCATGTCGATCAACCTCGTTGCTGACCAGCTGCGCGACATTCTGAATCCGCGCCTCAAAAAATGACCGCAACCCTACTCGTCGATAATTTGCAAACACATTTCTTCACCAAGGCCGGCGTGGTGAAAGCCGTCGACGGTGTCTCGTTTTCGGTTGGACGCGGCGAAGTGATGGGGTTGGTCGGTGAATCCGGATCGGGCAAATCGATGACCGGTTATTCGGTTATGGGTTTGGTGGACGCGCCGGGCAAAATTGTTGGTGGACGCATCGTGCTTAACGGCATCGATGTCACGGCCTACAACAATGCCGAGTGGCGGACGCTGCGGGGCAACCGTATCGCCATGATTTTTCAAGACCCGATGATGACACTCAACCCGGTGCTGCGCATCGACACACAGATGATTGAGGCGATCACGGCGCACGAAAAAATAAGCCAAGCCTCAGCGCGTGATCGTTGCCGCGATGCGCTGACCAAAGTCGGCATCGCCTCACCAGACGAGCGGCTCACCGCCTATCCGCACCAGTTCTCCGGGGGCATGCGGCAGCGCGTCGCCATTGCCATTGCCTTGCTCAACAAGCCCGATGTGATCATCGCCGACGAGCCCACCACGGCCCTCGATGTGACCATCCAGGGGCAGATACTTTTTGAAATGCAGAAGCTGTGCCGCGAAACCGGCGCGGCGTTGATTTGGATTACCCACGACCTTTCCGTGATTGCCGGCCTGGCCGACAACGTTGCGGTAATGTATGCCGGCAAGATTGTCGAGCACGGAAGTGTTGCCGACGTGCTTGACCGGGCAAAACATCCGTACACCCGCGGGCTGCTTTGCTCAGTTCCCTCGTGCAACCCCCGCGGCCAGCCGCTCAAGCAGATTCGCGGTATGACGCCAACGCTGCTTGGCATCGGTGCAGGTTGTGCGTTTCGCGAACGATGCGACAGTCGGGATGCGGACTGCGAAAGCATGCCGGCGCTGACCGAGAATAGCCTGCACCGCGTGCGATGTCATCATCCGTTCGCGGTTTTTCAAACGGCGGTCAAAGAATGAAAGTGCAATATCCGCCGACATTTTCAACCACAATTGCCTGAGAATGGCCGCCAATAAACGACATTTTGCTTAATTTTGTAAACGATATGTACGCTTGCCCGGACCACACATGACATCACTGCTTGAACTCAAACACGTTTCCAAGCGCTTCGAGAAAAGACTCGATGCGGCGGGCAAAATTGCGAAGCGGTTTGGGGCGAATCTTGCAGATGAAACGGTGCATGCGGTTGATGACGTCAGCCTTAGTGTCCGTGAGGGCGAAGTTGTCGGCCTGGTTGGCGAGTCGGGCTGCGGCAAGTCAACGTTGGGCAGGATTGTCATCGGGCTGCATCAGCCCAGCGCGGGCGAAAAGTTGTGGCGGGGCAAACCGGTTATTGAGATGGATGCCGCCGAAAAGCGCGCCATGCAGCTGGAAGGTCAAATGATCTTCCAGGATCCGTATGCGTCGTTGAATCCGCGCTTTCGTGTCGAAGACATTATTGGTGAAGCGCCCGTCGTGCACGGCATTATCCCGGCATCGGAAAAATCGCGTTACGTCGCATCCATCATGCAAAAGGTCGGGCTTGATGCCGGGCTCGCCAAACGTTTTCCGCACCAGTTTTCCGGCGGCCAGCGCGCACGCATCGGTATCGCCCGTGCACTTGCGGTGAAGCCGACCTTTATTGTTTGTGACGAGGCCGTCGCCGCACTCGACGTTTCAATCCAGGCGCAGGTACTGAACCTGTTTATCCAGCTTCGTGAAGAGTTAAACCTGACCTATTTGTTTATCAGCCACGATCTGGGTGTGGTTCATCATGTGTCGGATCGCGTTGTTGTCATGTATCTTGGGCGGGTGGTCGAAGAAGGGCCGACCGATGAAATTTTTGCAACGCCGAATCATCCATACACACAGGCGCTGTTGAAAGAAGTCCCGTCGTTGACAGTACGGAAAAAAGATTTTGTTGCGGTCACGGGTGAGATTCCGTCGCCACTCAACCCGCCGTCTGGTTGCCATTTTCATCCGCGCTGTCCGCATTCGACCAGTCGTTGTGTCGAGACCGCGCCGCCGCTCAAACAAATCGCGCCACTGCGTTTTGCCGCCTGTCACCTCAATTCCGATCTGTAATTTCATTCGAAGATACATAAATCATCATGTCCAACATACTTCAACCCAGCACCGCCTTTACGCTGTTGCCCTCAAGTACGACCCACGATCATGATGTGCCGGTGGTGTTTGATTCGCCGCACAGCGGTACCCGTTACCCGCAAAATTTTGGCTATGTCGTTGATCATGGCAGTCTGCGTCGTGCGGAAGACACGCATGTTGATGCGCTTTATGCGGCGGCACCAGAATTGGGCGCATCCCTGCTGTTGGCACATTTTCCACGCAGCTACATTGATGCAAACCGGTCGCTGCTCGATATTGATCCGGCGCTTCTCGACGCTGCCTGGCCCGGCCCCGTTAATCTCACCAAGAAAACGGAAAAGGGTATCGGTCTGGTATGGCGACTGCTCGATACCGGCGAGGCAATCTACGACCGCAAGCTATCGATTGAAGAAGTGCAGGCGCGCATCGCAAAATGTTATGCGCCATACCACAAGGCGCTGCGCGACACCATGAACAGTGTTCATAAACACTATGGCGCAGTCTGGCATGTCAATTGCCATTCGATGCCTGCAACCTCGTCCATCATTTCTGAAGAGGGTCCCGGTGTTGCGCGCGCCGACTTTGTGTTGGGTGATCGTGATGGCACAACTTGTTCGCCGGAATTTACCTCATTTGTCGCCATCACCCTGAAGGACATGGGGTACAACGTCAAGGTGAACGATCCGTACAAGGGGGTTGAGCTGGTGCGTGCGTATTCAGATCCCGCCGGCAACAAACACTCGCTGCAGGTGGAGGTAAATCGCCGGCTTTATATGGATGAAGAGACGCGCGAACCGAATCAAAATTTTGCGGTGCTGAAACAGGACATCACGCGGCTGATTGAAGAGATTGCCGCCTACGCGCATGATCACATCCCCGCACATCAACATGGTGCGGATTGCGGCCACGACCACAG